>VAXM01000143.1 GCA_005883335.1 Actinomycetota bacterium | reverse complement strand
CCGGGATCGGGACGATGTCGACGCCCTGGGCGAGCACCCAGGCAAGCGCGAGTTGGCCGGGACTGACGTCCTTCTCGGCGGCGAGCTCCTCGACGCGCTCGACGAGCTCGAGGTTGCGGTTGAAGTTCTCGCCCTGGAATCGCGGGTTCTCGCGCCTGAAGTCGTCTTCTGAGAGGTCGTCCGGCGAGCGGAAGCGGCCTGACAGGAACCCGCGCCCGAGCGGGCTGTAGGCGACCAAGCCGATCCCCAGCTCGCGGAGCGTCGGCAGCACCTCGGCCTCAGGGTCGCGCGTCCAGAGCGAGTACTCGGACTGGACCGCGGTGATCGGATGTACGCCGTGCGCGCGGCGGATCGTCTCCGGCGAGGCCTCGGAGAGACCGAGGTAGCGCACCTTGCCGGCCTCGACGAGCTCGGCCATCGCGCCGACCGTCTCCTCGACGGGCGTGTCCGGGTCGACGCGGTGCTGGTAGTAGAGGTCGATGTGGTCGGTGCCGAGCCGCTGGAGCGAGGCATCGCAGGCCGCGAGGACGTACAGGCGGTCGCCGCGGATCCCGAGCCGCTCGCCCTCGAGGCTGCGGACGTTCCCGAACTTGGTCGCGATGACGACCTCGTCGCGGCGCCCCTGGATCGCCCGGCCGACGAGCTTCTCGTTCGTGAACGGCCCGTACATGTCGGCCGTGTCCAGGAAGTCGATCCCGAGCTCGAGCGCGCGCCGGATCGTCGTGAGCCCTTCGCCCTCATCCGCGGTCCCGTAGAACTCGGACATGCCCATGCAGCCGAGGCCGATGGTCGAGGTCTCTAGCCCCTGACGGCCCAGTCGACGCTTCTCCACGGTTGCCCGCTTCCCCGATCGCACGGGCTTCAATCGTCAGAGCTCGGCCAGGCGCTCCCGTGTGCGGCGGGCCGAGACGAAATCGCCCTTCCGCTCGGCCGCGGCCAGCACGCGCTCGAGCGCTGCCCTTTCTCCCTCGGGCCTGTCGGCGAGACGCTCGACCTCGGCCTTCGCGAAGCCGAAATCGCGGTGCAGGATGTTGTAATCGGTCGGGTTGACGATCTCGGCCGCTTCGGCGAGAAGCCGGTCCGCAGTCTCGAAGTCGCCGCGACGCGCCGCGATCACGGCGCCGACCACCCGGACCCGTAGGTGTGGGTCGAGATCGTCGGCCTGCGACACCGCCTCCGCCTGGTCCGCCAGCTCCAGTGCCTCGTCCTCGCGGCCCAGCGCGAGGGCCGCCTGGGCCTGGAGAGCGACGACGGTTGCCAGGTAGCCCGTCTCCGACATCTTGGCCAGCACCGCATGTCCCTGGGCCAGCACCTCGTAGGCACGCTCCGGATTGCCCGCGACGAGCTCCATGTCGGCCTCCACCATCGCGGTTCCGGCCCACCAGATGGACGCGCCGAGCTGGTGCATCAGCTCGCGGCCCGCCTCCACGTCGCGCCTTCCCTCTTCGAGATCGCCGCGCGTCGCCTTCAGCATCCCGCGGATGATCGTGGCGATCCCTTCGACGCGCTTCGAGCCGGACCGGACGATGATCTCTTCGAGACGCGGGATGCCTTCGTCGGTCGGGATCGAGCCCCACCAGATGGCGAAGGCCGTCCAGATCAGGATCTCGGAGGCCATCCGCGGGCTCACGCGTTCGGCCCGCGGGAGGGCTTCCTCGAGCAGCCGCACCATCTCGTCGCCCCTGCCCAGCCAGCCCTTCATGTTCGCGCGGAGTCGCATCGCCCAGACCGCGCCCTCCTCGTCGCCCAGCCGCTCGAGAATCGGGAGCACAGCGTCGACGTCCTCGAGCGCCTCCGTCATGGTTGCCTCCGGATCGAATTGGATCTCGGCCTCGACTCGGGCGAGCTCGCTACGGGCGGCGAGCACTTCGTCACCGGCCTCGCGCGCCGCGCTTGCGACTTCCTCTCGCAGCGGCGCCGCCGCCGCGAAGTCGCCGAGGGACGCGTGGGCGACGGAGAGGAAGAGCTGCGCGCGCCGGTAGGCCGGGCTGTCGGCCGACATCGTGGCCAAAGCGCGCTTCAGCAGCGCCAGGGCCGCGTGCGAGTCGCCTCGTTCCTCTGCGCGCTCGGCGCTGCGAACGAGCCGGGTCGCAGCACGCTCGCCGATCGCGACGGTCTCGGAGTCCAGAGGCCCGAGCTCGGCGCGGTAGCCGTACGCCTGCTCGAGGTGGTAGCCGACGATCTCATCCAGCTCCACGAGGCCGGCTCCGTGCTCTTCGAGCCAGACGGCGAAGCGCTCGTGCAAGTGCGCCCGCACCGCCTTCGGCAGCGCGTCGTACGCGGTGTCGCGGATCAGCAGGTGGCGGAAGCGGTACGCCTCGTCATCGGCAAAGACCGGCTCTTCCGGCCGCACGAGGTCCTTTCTGACGAGCGTGACGAGCCGGCCGTCGACCTGCGGCTCCTCCGGCCCGAGCGCCGCGACCGCTCCGCGGTGGAAGACGAGCCCCTCGACCGCGCCGCGCTCGAGAACGCCTCGCTCGCCGGGGTCGAGCTGGTCGAGCCTCGCGGCGAGCAGGGCCTGGATCGTCGGCGGCACCGAGATCTCGCCGCCGTCCTCCGCGGCCATGGCGACCATCTCCTCGACGAAGAGTGGATTGCCTCCGGCCGCCTCGAGGATCCTGTCGCGCAGGGTGTCAGGGATCCGGTCGGTGAGTGCCCCGATCAGCTCGCCCGCGGCTTCCGGGCCGAGCGGCTCGAGCAGCACGTTCGTCGCGTTCAGCTTGCCGCCGCCCCAAGTGGATCGCCGGTCGAGCAGCTCGGGCCGTGCCATGCAGAGCAGGAGGATCGGCGCGCCGCGGCTGAGATCCGCGATGTGCTCCACGAGGTCGAGAAAGGCCGGCTCGCCCCAGTGGATGTCGTCGAAGACCACGACGAGCGGCCGATCCGCGGCGCGGGACTCCAGGAGCTTGCGGAAGCTCCAGGCGATCTCCTCCGGCGAGCTCGCCGTCGACTCGTCGCCCAGGATCGCCGCAAGCGCCTCGCTCTCGGTCTCTCCAGGCCCGAGCTGCTTCACGACCTCTGTCACCGGCCAGTAGCTGATCCCCTCGCCGTAGGAGAGGCACCGGCCGGTCACGACGGTGGCACCCTCGAGGGACCGGAGGAACTCGTTCGCGAGCCGCGACTTCCCGACTCCGGCCGACCCGAGGATCGTGAAGAGGTGGCATGAGCGCTCGGCTGCGACCGCCGCGAAAGCGTCTTCGAGGAGCCGGCGTTGGCGTTCGCGCCCGACCATCGGGGCCTCGTGGCGGCGGGCGGGGGCCTCGCCGCTGACAGAGCGAAGGCGGTAGGCCTGGAGCGGGTCGGCCTTGCCCTTTGCCTCGATCGGCTCCGTGGGCTCGCAGTCGACCGCCTCGCGGACGAGACGGCAGGTCTCCTCGCCCAAGAGGATCTCGCCGGGCTCGGCCGCCTGCTCGAGGCGAGCAGCCACATTGACGGCGTCCCCGGTTGCCAGGCGCTCCTCGGTGCCGGTCACGACCTCGCCGGTGTTGACGCCGATGCGCAGCTCGAGGCGCGTTCCGTACGAGCCCTCGAGCTCATCGTTGAGGTCGCCGAGGCCGGCGCGCAGCTCGTCGGCGGCTCGCACGGCCCGGAGCGCGTCATCCTCGTGCACCGCCGGCACCCCGAAGACGGCCATGACCGCGTCGCCGATGAACTTCTCGACGGTGCCGCCGTGCCGCTCGACGATCGCCTTCGCGGTCTCGAAGTAGCGCGCCATCACGCGGCGAAGGCTCTCGGGGTCGATCCGCTCGCCGAGCGCGGTCGAGCCGGTGACGTCGCAGAACAGGACCGTGACGACCTTCCGCACCTCGCGGGCCGGCGCGGCCTCGGCCAGCGGCGCGCCGCACGCGTCGCAGAAGCGCGCGCCTTCACGGTTCTCCGCCCCACAGCTCGAGCAGACGAGCATGGTGCGAGCGTAACCTCCCGGAATGCCGGTGACCTACGAGCTCGTTCACGTCAGCCGCTCGGGCCGAGAACGGGTGCACTCATACACGAGCGAGGAGCCGCTCCAGCCCGGCTCGCTCGTCCACTACGAGGGGCGCCACTGGCTCGCCGAGACTGTCGACGGCACGCGGGTCACATTGAAGCCGGCCCGCTACCGGCTCAAGCTACGCCATCCCGACGGGCGCGAGGAGCTGGGTGCGCTGCGGCGTTACCGGCCCGACGCGCCCCGGGTCGGCCACACGTTCAGCACCGTCGAGGACGGCGCGCCCGTGAGCTGGCAGGTAGCCGACGAGCGGCTTGCCCAGGACGATCAGGGCGAGCCGTACCTCGAGCTGACCGCGGAGCGCGACTACAGCGAGCAGGAAGAGTCGCCGACGCTGCCGGAGCACGAGCTCGAGCACGCCTTCGCCCGGGGCGACGACGCTTCGGCGGCCGCCGCGACGCTGGCGCGGGCCGACGAGGAGGGCCTCTACGTCGAGCTCGTTGCCCTCGAGCCCGGCGAGGCGCCCGACTGGGCCGAGGCGGAGGCCTACATCGACGCGCTCGAGCTCGAGGAGATCGACGACGACCTGCTTCAGCGCTGCGGTGTCGACCCCAACCGCGATCCGCGCGAGTCATGGCTCGGCACGGTCAAGGAGCGGTTGGGCTCCGACCTCGTGCAGTTCCGTGCGGACCTCGAGGGCGACCGGGACGAGATCGAGGAGTGGGAGTTCCAGGACGGCCGGGTATTCGCGGCGCTCGGTCGCTACGCGGACGAGGCCAACCCTGAGAGCGGTCACGGCTGGATGACGCGGCTCTACGACGCGAGCGCGCTGGGGGCGGCGGGCTTCAGTCGCGTCCGCAAGGCCGAGCTCCAGGTTTAGCTAGCGGTTCACGCCCATGGTGATGGCGCCGAGATAGCCGGTGCCCGACTTTTGCACGCTCAGCAGGGAGCGGCGGCCGCCTTGCGCGAAGACGAAGTCGTTCGCGTTGCGCGTCGTCCGGCGCGCACGGCGGCTGTAGGGCTTCCGCCTGAAAACCTTGTCCGTCAGCGAGTCGGAGAAGTACAGCTGGCCGGTGTG
>VAXM01000142.1 GCA_005883335.1 Actinomycetota bacterium | reverse complement strand
CTTTGCGACTCTCGCGCGCGGGCGCGCGGGTGCTCCTGCTCGACCGCGAGCGCTTCCCGCGGGACAAGCCGTGCGGCGGCGGCCTGACCGAGCGCGCTGTGAAGCAGCTCCCCGTCCCGGTCGACCCTGTCGTCGAGGAGGTCGTCGACCGCTTCGAGCTCGGGTTCCGCTACGGAACGCGGTTCGAGCGGGGAGGCGAGAGGCCGCTCGTCCTGATGACCCAGCGGCGGCGGCTCGACGCGCACCTCGCCGAAGCGGCCGCGGCCGCGGGAGCGGACTTCCGGGACGGGGCTCGCGCGACGGCGCTGGAGCTCGGGGAGCGCGAGGCTACCGTGCGCTTCGACGGAACTGCCGCGCAGGCGCAGGTCGTGATCGGCGCGGACGGCGTCAACGGGCTCACCGCGAAGGTGCTCGGCCTCGGCGAGCGGCGGCACGGAGTCGCGCTCGAAGGGAACGTCTCTTATGTTCACGCGCGCGAGGGCCGCTGGCGAGGGCGTGCAGTGGTCGAGCTCGGCACCGTTCCGGGCGGCTACGCCTGGGTCTTCCCGAAGGGCGACCACGTCAACGTCGGGGTCGGCGGGTGGAGGTCGGAGGGCCCCCGCCTGCGGCAGCACCTCGAGCGGGCGTGAACCGGCTATGGGCTCCCGTACGACAGCCTCGAGTCGGTGCGCGGCTTCCGCCTGCCGATGCGAAGGGTGGGCGACTCGCTGGTGCGGGGACGCGCGCTGCTCGTCGGGGACGCTGCCGGTCTCGTCGACCCGCTCTCCGGCGACGGCATCTACGAGGCGCTTTTCAGCTCACGCCTCGCCGCCGAGGCTGTTCTCGACCTCCTTGGCGGTCGCCGGGCGGATCTCGAGCCCTACGGCGAGCGGCTCGAGCTGGAGCTGGCTCCGATGATGTCTGCCTCGTGGTCGGCGAAGCAGGCCTTCGACCGTTTCCCCCGCCTGGCCTTCACGATCGCGCGAACGCCGCCGGCCTGGCGCCTTGCCGAGCGGCTGCTGCGCGACGAGCTGCCCGACCCGCGCTCGGTCAGCGGGACGATGCGGGTTCCGCTGCAAGCGTTGCGCGCTCTCGCGCACGCGGCCCGCCGCGCCGAACACGCAGCAGCCACGCGGTGACCGCGATCGCGACGATGTCGAACAGCACGTAGCCGCTCATCGCGCCGCTCGGCGGATTGCCCATCGGCAGCCCGAGCCCGGGCGTCACCGCGTGCCACTGCCAGAGACCGACCGCCGTGCCCCAAAGCTCCAGGAAGAGCACCACGAAGAAGACGCCGCCGTAGATCGCGGGGGCGCGGCCCTTCCAGAGGAAGAAGAGGAAGACGGACACGCCGATCGCCCCGCCGAGATCGAAGCGCGGCAGCGCGGTCAGGCCGAGGAGGCCCCACGCCGCGGCGCAGACCGCGACGGCCCGCACGAACGCCCGCGGCCGCGCCCGGACGAAGGCGGTCTCGCTGAGGCTGATACCGGCGAGGTAGACGAGGCCGTGCCCGGGCGGCACGAACAGGGGCAGGTTGTGCAGCCGGTAGGTGTAGACGCCCCAGAGGATCGAGCCAACCACCTCCATGCAGGTCGCGACGCCGACGACGAGCAGTGTCTGGAGCCGCCGCTCGAGCGGGAGCGACCAGAGCGCGGCCAGCAGCACCGCCCAGGTCGCAAAGCCGAGGCCGAGCTGCCCGGCCAGGTCGACGTGGCGATCGGCCAGGCCCAGCGCGACGAAGACGAGCAGCACTCCAAGGGTGAAGAGGGCCGGAGGACGCATAGAACCCGATTCTGACCGCTCAAGCGGTGGCCTGCGCATGCCGATCAGGACCTTCGTGGACCTGAATGCGGTCTTGGCCCGCGCTGTTGAGCTTGGCGCGAGCGATATCCACCTCAAGGTCGCCCAGCCGCCGGTGTTGCGGCGGGACGGCGAGCTCGGCGTGCTTCCGGACCATCCGTCGCTGACCGAGCTCGATCTCGAGGCGGCGCTCGGCGTCGTCACGGACCTCACGCCGGCCAAGCTGCAGGCCTTCCACGAGACGGGTGAGCTCGACATCGCCTACGCCTCGAACGACCTGCCCCGGTTCCGCGTCAACGGCTTCCGCCAGCGCGGCTCGATCTCGTTCGCCTTCCGCGTGATCCCGAAGCACGTGCCCAGCTTCGGCGACCTTCGCCTGCCCAAGGGCGTCGGCCGGCTCGCCGAGGAGCACCGCGGCCTCGTGCTCGTCACCGGCGCGACCGGCTCCGGCAAGACGACGACGCTCGCAGCGATGCTCGACCACATCAACCGCACGCGCCGGCTGCACATCGTCACGATCGAGGACCCGATCGAGATCCTGCACCTCGACCAGGGCTGCATCGTCAACCAGCGCGAGGTCGGACTCGACACCGAGTCGTTCCTCGCCGCCGTGCGCCGGGTCCTGCGCCAGGACCCAGACGTGATCCTCGTCGGCGAGCTGCGCGACGCCGAGACCGCCGAGACGGCCCTCAAGGCCGCCGAGTCGGGCCACCTCGTCATGTCGACGATGCACACGATCGACGCTGCCGAGACGATCAACCGGCTGATCGAGTTCTTCCCGGCCGTCAAGCAGGAGCAGATCCGCTCGATCCTCGCCGGGGTCCTGCGCGGGGTGGTCAGCCAGAGGCTGCTGCCGCGCATCCAGGGCGGACGTGTCGCGGCGGTCGAGGTGATGGTGACGAACTCCCGCATCGCCGACCTGATCCGCGACCAGAAGGTCGAGGAGGTCCCGGACGCAATCGCCGAGGGCGAGTTCTTCGACATGCAGACCTTCACCGACGCACTGATCGAGCTCGTCCTCGGGGGCGAGATCGACCGCGAGATCGCTGCCAACGCGGCGACGAACAGGCACGACTTCCTGGTCGCGCTCGAGCAGGCGCTCAAGCGGCAGAAGGCGGGAATCGAGCACGACCGGCCGCTGTCGGAGGCGGCGCCCGCCGAAACCGGGCCGGACGCCAAGGAAGAGCTGCCCGGGCTGCGGATCGTCGGATCGCAGGAACCATGAGAAGAATTGCTGCGGCGTTCGGGCTGGCGCTCGCGCTGGCGGGCTCGGCGGGAGCCGATGTCTTCCGCGTCGTGCCCACGGCGCCGGCCGGAGGCCCAGTGGCGCTTCCGAGCGCGTCGATTCCGAATGCGCCGGGCTCGATCTCGGTGCCGGCCAACTGGCTCTCCCCGCCCGGCGTCGTCCAGCGGCTGAGCTATCCAGAGCTGCTATCGCTCTGGCAGCGCGCCGGCACGGCCTACGGGATCCGCTGGCAGGTGCTCGCCGCGATCAACAAGGTCGAGTCGAACTTCGGCCGCAACATGGGCCCGAGCTCCGCGGGCGCGATCGGCTGGATGCAGTTCATGCCGTCGACCTGGGACCGCTGGGGCACCGACGCGAACGGCGACGGTATTGCCGATCCCTGGAACGCCGAGGACGCCGTCACGGCGGCGGCGCGATATCTCGCCGCGTCCGGCGGCCAGAGCGACGTCGCGCGCTCGATCTTCTCCTACAACCACGCTCAGTGGTACGTCGACGAGGTGCTCCAGCTCGCACGGCTCTTCGGCTCCGGCGGCGTCCAGACGACCTTTACGCTCGACCGGCTCCAGGTTTCGCTCGATTCGGCGCGCACTGCGGTGGTGCACGCGAACCGGAAGCTCGTGGCCGCGCAGCGCCAGGTGCGGAAGCTTTGGCTGTACGAGCGGTCGCTGAAGCGGCGCGCCGGCGCGGCCCGGGTGCTCTCCGACCGGCTCGAGCTCGACCGGTTGGCGGCTCAGGCGGGAGTCGTCCGCTCCGAGGCGCAGGCACGGGCGGCTAAGGCGCGCGCTGCGGTCATCTCGGCGCAGCGCGGGCTTGCCTCTGCCCGCGACCGCTCGCTTGCATCCTCGTTCTCACCGGCCGCGGGCACGATGCTCGGCGCGGCGTCCTATGCAGGCAACTACGTCTTCCCGGTCGGCGGCGGCCCGTCCGTCGTCTCGGTCTCGCACCACCATCACGACTACCCCGCCGCGGACATCGCCGCGCCGATGGGATCGCCCGTTTACTCCCTCTCCGACGCGGTCGTCCAGCGCTCCTGGACGTATCCCGATCCACGCTGTGGGATCGGGCTCACGCTGCAGACGAGCGACGGCAAGTCCTGGACCTACTGCCATCTCTCCGTGCTCGACGCGGGCGTTGTGGCCGGAAGCCGACTCGCGGCCGGGCAGGAGATTGGCCTGGTAGGGATGACCGGCGACGCGAGCGGCCCGCACCTTCATCTCCAACTCAACTCCCAAACCGTGTACCCGCAGAGCCTGCCCTGGTTCCAGGGCTTCGCCAACGTCGCCTTCCGCTGGCAGGACGCAGGCGCGACCGACGCCCTCCCGCAGACCCACCCGGTCTTCGCCGTCGTGCCCACGCAGGCACCGGCGCAATCGAGCGGTCCCGTCGTCCTGTTCACCCGGTAGGGGGATGACAACGCCACCATTCGGTTCCGATGGAGTGAGCATGCGGCTTGGCGCACTATTGCCACGTGCTGTCGTGATCGCCCTCGCCTGGGTGCTGGGCACGGCTGCCTTCACGTTTGCCGCCGACAAGACGCAGATGATCGGGGCCGCGCCGAAGCCGGATCCCGCGGCGGCGCAGGCGCCCGAGCTGACTGTTCCGTCGGTGACCGGGCAGGCCTTCGTGTTCGCGAAGGGGATGCTCGAGGACTCGGGCTTCGCGTGGCGCGTCGTCGGCCACGTTCACGGCTATGCAGGGAACCAGGTCATGGCCCAGTCTCCGGCCGCCGGAACGCACGTCGTCGACACCGGCGCCCCGACGATCGTCCTCAACCTCGTTCGCGGCAAGTACGCGCAGAACGGCGCCCCGCAGGACACCCCGAGCTACACGGGCACGGCGATCAAGCTGGCCGACGTCGCAAGGCCGGCCGTTCCGAAGACCAAGCCTGTCGCCAAACCCGCGAAGAAGCCTGCGAAGAAGCCCGTCGCCAAGAAGCCGGCCAAGAAGCAACGCTCCACCAAGACCCCGGTGAAGCGGACTCCGGCGTTCGTCCTGCCGAGCGCGCCGAAAGAGCCGACTGACGAGATTCCGCTCTCCGTGCGCGCCGACAAGCTCGCGGCCTGGATCGACTCGCATCCGAAGCGCTCGAGCCGCAACGTGCAGCGCTGGCTCTACCAGCACGCCTGGATCGTCACCGGCGCCGAGTTCGGCTGGTGGCACGGCTCGCAGGCGCTGGAGACGCTGATCACGGTCGACCAAAAGGTCGAGCGGATCTGGGGGATCGGGCACAGGAGCGAAAAAGTCGCCCGCGCCGCGCTCGCCAAGGTCCGCCGCCGGCAGAAATGAGACGCCTGCGGCTTCTGCGAGCCCTCCGCGGCGAGCGGGGCTACTCGCTGATCGAGATGCTGATCGTGCTTTCGATCATGAGTGTCGTGATGGGCGCGCTGACGACCGTCTTCGTACAGGCCTCGAACTCGGAGCTCGACATGAACAACCGTTTCCAGGCGCAGCAGGAGTCGAGGCTCGCGCTCGACAAGATGCGCCGCGAGGTGCACTGCGGCAGCGTTGCGACGCCGGCGGGCTCGTCCTCCTCGGTCACGCTGACCCTGCCGGCCTATTGCAAGACCGGCAGCGGCTCGATCACGTGGTGCACGCGCAACGTCTCGACCAATCGCTACGCGCTCTACCGGGTGGTCGGCGTGACCTGCAGCGGCGGCGTCAAGTGGGCGGATTACCTGGTCCCGACCTCGAGCGCGACCGTGTGCAGCGGCACTCTCTGCATCTTCACCTACCAGGCGCAATCGACCTCGTCGCTGGCGAAGCTGCACGTGGACTTCCCCGTCAACGTGAAGCCTTCCAAGAGCGTCGAGCTGTACGAGCTCGCGGACGACATCGTCCTGCGCAATTCGACTCGCTCGTAGCCACAAATACCCGTCCGAGGGACGCGGGCGTGCCCTTCCGTCACCGATGTTGTGACCATGCGGATGCGGCTTTGGCGACGCGTGCAGTTTCGGTCCGAGCGCGGAATGGCGCTCGTGATGGCGCTTGGGATGACCGTGGTGCTCGGCATGGCCGGCACGACGGCGATGGTCTACTCGACGTCGAACTCGACCCAGGCATACCAGACCCGCTCCCGAGGGAACGCTTTCTCGCTGGCCGAGTCCGGGATCAACAACTCGATGGCGATCCTCGACCTTCCGACGAACAACGCGCTCGACCCCGACACGCTGCCGAAGTGCACCTCGAACAACACGAAGTACTCGGATCCGACCGCGACTCACACGTCGACGTCGACGTGGCTCCATGCCACGTACTCCGGCGGCAGCGTCGACTACTGCGGAACGCTCATCCGGGCCAGCGCGCTCTGGTACCTGACGTCGATCGGGAACACGCACAATCCGAACAAGGCCAGCGGCACGGTCACGCGGACACTCGAGGCCACGGTCACCGTCACCCCGACGGTCACGCAGCCGCTCAATAACCCCGTCTGGAACTACCTCTACGCCGGCAACACCGGCAGTGCCTGCGACCAGACGCTCAACAACAACATCTCAGGGTCCTCGCGGATGTACATCGCCGGGAATCTCTGCCTCAGCCCGAACGTGCAGCTCAACCAGTCGACGGTCATCGTCGGCGGCAATCTCGACCTCTCGAACAACGCCTCCGTGGGTGCGAGCACCAGCCTGAGCACCCGCGTCGAGACCTACGTCGGCGGCAACTGCCGCTACGGAGGTGCCGCCTGGGCCGCCTGCAGCGGCAACCAGGACGCGCGGAACATCTACAGCAAGCTCTCGGACGGGGTGACGACGTCCGTCAACCACGTCGCGCCGGTCGTCGCGCCGCCGGCCGCCGACTTCGCGACCTGGTACGAGAACGCGATTCCAGGCCCGTCGCAGACGTGCACGAGCTCGAGCGGGACTCCGCCGACCTTTGACGGCAACTACCCGAACCACGACAACAGCGTCTCGACCCCGGTCGACCTGACTCCCTCCAGCTCGTACTTCTGCCGTGTCGGGCCGGGCGCGAACACGACGCTTGCCGGTGCGATGACGTCTTCCCAGACGACGCTGACGGTCGCATCGGCCACCGGCTTCCCGAGCTCGCAGTTCACGATCAGGGTCGACGACGAGTCGATGCTCGTGACCGGCGGATTCGGAACCACGACCTGGACGGTGACGCGCGGCGCCAACGGCAGCACCTCCGCAGCGCACTTGAGCGGCCAGACGCTCGTTTGGAACACGGCCACGAGCGGCGTCATCGGCTGGAATGCGACCACGAAGACCCTGACGATCAGCGGCACGATCTACATCGACGGTAGCGCCAAGGTTTCGAACGGTTCCCTCAACAGCTACAACGGCCAGGGCACGCTGTACCTCTCCGGAACCTTCCACGTAACCGGCTCGCTGTGCGCGACGATCTCCGCCAGCGCCTGCAACTTCGCGGGCTGGAACCCGGATTTCGACCTCTTCATGGTCGTCGCCAACGGCAGCGGCGGTCAGAACAACCCCAGCGACAGCATCCAGATCGACAACAACTTTTCATGGCAGGGCGGTCTCTACGGCACGAATGCCGTCGAGTTCGGCAACAACGTCAGCGTCGACGGCCCCATCGTCGGCAGCCAGATCCTGCTCTCCAACAACCTGACGACGAACTCGTTCCCGACGATCACGTACGTGCCGGTCGGCATGCCGTCGAACGACGAGGTCTACGCTCAGCCGAACCCGCCTCAGGGCTTTACGGGCTAGCCCTACATATCGTTCCCTCGTTCTAGGGCACGGGCCGGCGCGCCCGGGGCCGATAACTCAGTCAGGCGTCACTGCGGCCGCCCTGCGACCCCCATGCCCATGGCTGCAGCCCGCATCCTTTCCCTCGCCCGTCGGCTCCGGCGCTGCGAGCGCGGCTTCGTTCTCCCGCTGACGCTCGGCATCTCGACGGTGCTCGCGATCGTCGGGACGACCGCCATCTCCTACACGACGAGCGGTGCGCGAACGGCCTCGCGCTCGACCGCCGACCAGAAGGCGTACGCGCTCGCGGAGGCGGGCGTGAACGACGCTCTGGCCGTGCTCGCGCTGCCGTCGAACAACGCGCTCGACCCGTACCTGCTGCCGGCGCAGACGGTCGCCTACGACGGCGGCACCGCCACGTACGCGGGAGCGCTCGACCAGAGCAGCGGGACGTGGACGATCACGGCGACGGGGCTCTCGCGCAATCCGACCGGGCCGAACACGTCCCCGGTGCGGCGGACCCTCGGGGTCAACGTGGGCGTCGACCCGTCCTACTCGCAGCCCCTGAACAACATGGCCTGGAATTACATCTGGGCCAAGGCGACCGGGTCGGCGTGCGACATGATGATCGGCCAGAGCGTCAACGTCGCTACCCCGCTCTACGTCGAGGGGAACCTTTGCCTGCAGAACACCGCGACGATCTCGAGCGGCCCGCTGGTCGTGAAGGGCTCGCTGACGATGAGCCAGAAGGCAAACGGAGTCGGGCAACCGAGCGCGCCGGTCAACGAGGCGCACATCGGCGGGGCCTGCCAGTACTGGAACAAGGCGGCCGACTATCCGTGCAAGGGCAATCCGGACAACGTCTACGCGCGCACGCTCGACGAGAACGTGCCGGCGCTGACGCCGCCGGCGGCGGACTGGACGAAGTGGTACTTGAACGGCGACCCCGGCCCGTATTACCCGTGCATCGAGAAGTCCGGAACGCCGCCGGCGTTCGATAACGACCAGGGCAATGCTTCGACGCGAGACGCGACGAAGCGGAACAACAGCGTGCTGACGGTCTTCGATCTCACTCCGGGCCTCTCGTACGCCTGCAAGAACCCGGGCGGCGAGCTGAGCTGGAACGCTTCTTCCCGCATTCTCACCGTCAAGGGAACGGTCTACATCGACGGAAGCGTCGTCATCGACAACGGCGGCACCGACACCTACGACGGCCAGGGCTCGCTCTACGTCTCCGGGACCGTCCTGATCAAGAACACGAAGCTCTGCGCCGTCGCCGACGGCTCGGGGAATTGCTCGATGGCCGGGTGGGACCCCAACTCCCGGCTGCTTGTGCTGGTCGCGGACGGGAAGGGCGGCCAGGTGCCGGCCAACGACTCGATTCAGCTCGTCAGCGCGGTCTTCCAGGGCGCCCTCTACGCGACGAACGCGATCGAGAACGACACGACGTCGAACGTAATCGGGCCGATGATCGCCAGTACGGTCATCCTCGGGCAGTCAGTGACGACGTCGTTCCCGGCGATCCGGATCGTGCCGACGGGCATGCCGGCCCTCCAGAACACGATCTACGCGCAGCCGCGCCCGCCGACCGGCTACACCGGCTGAACCTGGCAGGGCCGGTGGCAGCCACCGGCGCGGAAGCGTCACGAGACCGTGCTCAACCTGTGACGTTCCGCGGCCGATAAGGCGGAGGTGGACGTCGCTCTCGGTGTGCTCGCGTTCTGGCCCGCCCTCGCGCTCGGAAGCTTCGTGAACG
>VAXM01000141.1 GCA_005883335.1 Actinomycetota bacterium | reverse complement strand
TTGCGCACGAGCAGGTCGACGTCCGGGTCGAGCGAGAGGTTCACGACGTCGGCCGGCAGGCCGGCCGCGACGGCGCGCGCCTGATCACCCGAGGCGGCATACGACTGGTTGAAGCTGACGCCGTTCCCCGCAGCCGTGCCCTGGAACGCCGAGATGATCTTGCCGTAGGCGTCCTTGGGGGTCGAATAGGCGACGAGGTCGACCGTCGTGCTCTTCGAAGCGCCGGCGGCCGAACCGGCGAGCAGGGCGCCCCCGAGCAAAGCGATCCAAATAACTCTCATTCGCACTCCTTATTTTTCGACTATCTCCACGGAGTTGCTGGACATTACGTGCGCAGCCGGACGATCGTCAAGCGAGAACCGTCTCGGCACTACAGTTGGCGCCGTGGAGCCGCTCGACCGCTCGACCATCTGGCCGTACGAGGGCGGCAAGCCCGGCGACTTCTACTACCAGCGGTATGCGCATCCGACCGGGGTCGCGGCCGAACGCGCGCTCGGCGAGCTCGAGGGCGGCGAGGCACTCCTCTTCCCCTCCGGCTCCGGAGCGATCACGGCGCTCGTGCTCGGACTCCTGGAGCCGGGCCAGACGATCGCGCTCGCGGAGGGCGGGTACTACGGGACGTCGCTGCTCTTCGGCGCGCTCGAGCCGTGGGGACTGCGCTACGTCGAGTTCGACCAGACCAGCCCGCCGCCGGACGGCGTCGACCTCGTCTGGCTCGAGGCGCCGTCGAATCCGTTCCTGACGATGCCGGACTTCGAGGCGGCAGGTGCGGCGCCCGCGAGGGTCGTTGTCGACTCGACGGCCGCCACCCCGGTCTACGTGCGGCCGCTCGAGCACGGCGCGGACTTCGTCGTCCATAGCGCGACCAAGTACCTCGGTGGGCACTCGGACGTGCTCCTCGGAGCGGTCGTGTGCGGCTCGGCCGACGACGCGGAGCGGCTCCGATCCTTCCGGGGCCGCACCGGCATCGTGGCCGCGCCGGATCCGTGCTGGCTGCTGCTGCGGAGCCTCAAGACCCTGCGCGTGCGGATGGAGCGGATCACGGCGACTGCGCGCGTCCTCGTCGAGAGGCTCCGGGCCCACCCCGCTGTCGAGACGGTGCGCTACGCGGGCTTCAGCGGGCTCCTCTCGTTCGACGTCCCGGATCCCGGCAAGGTCGAGACGTCGCTGCGGCTGATCAAGAACGCGACGAGCCTCGGCGGCACCGAATCCGTGCTCGAGAGCCGCGCCCGCTGGGAGGGAGACCGCGTGCCACCCGGCCTGCTGCGCCTGAGCGTCGGGCTCGAGGATCCGGACGAGCTCTGGGCAGACCTCGAGCAAGCCCTGAGTTGACCGTCGTCTTCTTCCCCGAGGGCGCGTTCGGGCCGACGAACAACTGCGTCGGGATCGGACGCGTCCTGTTGGAGCGAGGCGAACGGGTTGTCTTCGTCGTCGAGGAGTCGTTCGCCGGAACCCTGAAGGCGCAGGGTTTCGAGGAGGCGCTGATGCGGCTGAAACCGCCGCCAGAGGTCGAGGAGGCGCCTGGGCAGTTCTGGAAAGACTTCGTGCGCGACACGGCGCCCGAGTTCCGCAAGCCGACGATCGACCAACTCGAGACGTTCATCCTCCCCGTCTGGCAGGAGCTGGCCGACGGCGCGCGCTACGTGGACGACCGACTAGCCGAGATCTTCGGCGAGCTCGAGCCCGACGTGATCGTCCAGGACAACGTCGTCGGTTTCCCGGCCGTGCTCGCGTCCGGGCGGCCCTGGGTGCGGATCGTGTCCTGCAACCCGCTCGAGCTGAAGGATCCGGAGCTGCCGCCGCCCTTCTCCGGCTACCCGACCGGCGATCCGGCCGGTTGGGACGGCTTTCGCGCGCGCTATCGCGAGCTACACGAGCCGTTGCAACGAGACTTCTCCGCGTTCTGCGATGAGCGCGGAGCACCGCCGCTACCCGAGCTCGAGTTCATCCACAAGTCGCGCTTCCTGAACCTCTACCTCTATCCCACGGAGGTCGACTACCGGCGGTCGCGAGCGCTCGGGCCGCAGTGGCAGCGGCTCGACTCGTGCGTCCGCAACGTCGACGGCTTCGAAGCGCCTCCCGGTGACGGCGCCCTCATCTACGTCAGCCTCGGGAGCCTCGGCTCAGCCGACGTCGAGCTAATGAACCGCCTGCTCGGCGTGCTCGCGGAGACCCCTCACCGCTACGTCGTCAGCAAGGGCCCGCAGCACGAGCTGATCGAGCTGGCTCCGAACATGACCGGCGCCGAGTTCCTCCCGCAGCCGGCGATCCTCCCGCAGGTCGATCTCGTGATCACGCACGGCGGCAACAACACGGTCACCGAGTCGATCCACTTTGGCAAGCCCATGATCGTGCTGCCGCTCTTCTGGGACCAGTACGACAACGCGCAGCGCGTCGCCGAGTGCGGCTTCGGCGTGCGGCTGCCGACCTACGAGTTCGACGATGCGCAGCTAAACGAGGCGATCGACCGGCTTCTTGCCACAGAGAGTCCTCGGCTACGGGACGCCTCGACGCGCCTGCGGGCGAGCCCCGGAACAGCCAAGGCCGCAAACCTGATCCAGGAGCTCGCCCGATCCATAAGCGCTAGCTGTTAACCCACGGCGATCTGGCCGAAGAGGCCGTGCGTCTCGTCGTCGGGACCGGCGGTGAAGAACAGCGTGCCGGCCGGCCCGTTGTTCCCTCCCTGGCCGAACTCGAGCGCCCAGAGGCCGTCGATCGACAGCGACTTGCCGCTGTCGTCGCGCAATTCGCCTTGATGGGTGAAGTGCCCGTTGTGCTCGGCGTAGGCGTTGATCTGGCCATCGCCGAAGTTCCCGACGAGCAGGTCGCCGGCGAAGCGCCCGAAGGTGCTCGGCGCGAGCGCCAGGCCCCACGGAGCGTTGAGCTGGCCGTGCTGGGCGACGCGGCTGAGGAGATTCCCAGCGGTGTCGTAGACGTCAACGAAGCCCTTGCCCTGGCCTGCGATCTCGTCCTCGGCGTCAGCGTCCTGCTTGGCATATGTGACGAAGACGCGGTTGCCGATCGTCTGGATGCCGAAGGGCGCATAGCCACTCGGCAGCGCCGGATCGACGAAGCCGCTGTTCAGCACTAGGCCGAAGCTGCCGTCGAACACGTCCACCTTGGCGTTGTGGAAGTCGGCCGCGTAGAGGCGCGGGCCTGCGGAGGTGTCGGCGATCGCGAGGCCCTTGTAGATCGCGCCGTCGCCGAGGTCTGCGACCACGATCGCGTTCGTTCCCTGCGCCCCGTTCCAGCCCAGCACCTTGCCCTCTTCGGTGTCGAAGAGGAACAGCGCCTTTCCTCCGGTCGGCAAGACAAAGCCGGTCGTCGGATTGAAGACGGTGCCCGTCGGCGCGTTGGGGACGTTCACGACGAGCGGGGCGCCCGGCGGGAACGGCAGACCGTCGGAGCCGCGATAGAGCGTCGACTTGTCGGTGCCGTTGTCGGCCACCCACCACGGGCTCGTCGGGCTCGAGGTCAGTCCCCAGGCGTTGACGAGGTTTGGATCTGTGTTCGGAGCGACGCCCGGCTGGTCGGAGACCAGCGGCACCGCGGTGTACGCGCTGCGCTCGGCCGCCCGTAGAGGCGAGACGGCCACGATGGCGACGCCGAGCACGAAAGCCAGCGCGAGCAGCCCGCGCTGACCGTGCATTTTCAGCGATAGCTTCTCTCCCACTCTCCCTCACACTCCTTTGCTCGAATCGAGGTTCCCCGGTTCTCTACGGGCCGAGCGTTTAAGCGGTTTCCGGCGAGAATGGCCCTGTGGCAGAGACGCTGGCCGTCGCCGGAGCGATCCTCCTTCTGATCGCCGTCACCGGCGGGATCGAGGGCATCGCCACGAAGCCGTTCCAGAAAGACCAGTTCGTCCCGCTAGGAGATCGCATCGCCGCGACGCTACTCGGCGGGACACTGATCGGCCTGGCCGCGGTTCTGGAGACCGGCTCGCACCGCTGGGGCCTTTGGGTTGCGCTCGGGGTCGGCGGCGCGGTCGTCCTCTGGTACGCGACCTTCCTCGGGCGCGAGTACCGGCGGAATCGCAGGACGTGAGTCCGGGCGTCAGTCGTACGGCTCGTACTCGAAGGAGCGCTTCTTCGAAAGACGCAGCGGGTTCGTGAACGCGCGCCTCCAGAGATCGCCGACCTCCTGTGACCCGACCATTGCGTATCCACGCCCGCCCACGGCCGACAGGTGCGTTGCACGACGAGCCCCGCTTCACCTCGAGAGTCGCGACGCCCTCGGGAAGCGACTGGGCGATCTGCCGGATCATCTTCTCGACAGAGCTGGCGAGCGACTCCAACGGTTGTGGTGTCGGCTCACTCATCAGGAGAGCCGGAGGTGGGATTCGAACCCACGGCCTACGCATTACAAATGCGTTGCTCTGACCAGCTGAGCTACTCCGGCGCCGGGGTCAGCGTAGCGCCGGGCCAAGCTAGCGGTGGTCGAGCACCGCGTCGATCAGGCCGTACTCCAGGGCCTCCTGAGCGCTCATGAAGCGGTCGCGGTCCGTGTCCTCCTTGATCCGGTCGAGCGGCTGGCCCGTGTGATCGGCGAGGATCTGCTCGAGGCGGCTCTTGAGCTCGATGATCTCGCGCGCGCGGATCTCAACGTCCGAGGCCTGCCCGCCGAAGCCTGGCGACCACGCCTGGTGGATTAGGATCTTCGCGTTCGGGAGGGCGCTCCTCTTGCCTTTCGTGCCGGCGGCCAGCAGGACAGCGCCCATCGACATCGCCGTGCCGACGCAGATCGTCCGCACATCCGGCTTCACGAACGTGAGCGTGTCGTAGATCGCAAGGCCCGCATAGACGTCGCCGCCCGGTGAGTTGACGTAGAGGGAGATGTCCTTCTCCGGGTCCTCCGACTCGAGGTGCAGGAGCTGCGCGACGACCACGTTCGCGACCTGGTCATCGATCACGCTTCCGACCATCACGATCCGGTCGTTGAGCAGCCGCGAGTAGATATCGAACGAGCGCTCGCCGCGCGAGGTCTGCTCGATCACCATCGGGATCAGCGGGCTCACGGCACGAGCACCTCCTCGCGCAGCGGCACGAGCACGTGCACGGGGACGCCGTAGGCGCGGAGGCCTTCGGCGACCTCCTCCTGGTTCGTCACCGCTGATGGGACGTAGATCTCGACCGGCCGGGCCTCGGCGGCGCGCCAGCCGTGGGCGCCCTCGAGCGTCGAGCCCCAGAGCAGCACGCGGCCGAAGACGCGGCTCTCGGCGTCGATCGCGAGGTAGTGGTCCCAGGCGCCGAGCTCACGGCCCGCGTGGATCCCGCACTCGCAACCGCGCGCGGGCGCCTCATGGCTCGAATGCACTACGCGGCGGCAGGTCGCGCGGACCGGCTCGTCGACCGGCCAAAGGTCGCCGTAGAGCACGCTCAGCAGCCGGGCTTCCTCGTCGACGCGCCAGACCTTCCAGCCGACAGCAGGCCGCAGCGCCTCCGCGCCCCACGCCGACTCGATCCGCCCGATCCTCACTCGTCCTCGGCGAGCCACGCGAGGACCGCCTCGCGCGAGAACCGCCACTCCTCTCCCACCTTGCGCGCCGGGATCTCCTTCCGCTCGGCCATGGCGACGATCGTCTCTTCCTCGACCTGGAGCAGCCCCGCGAGCTGCGCCGGGGTCAGGATCTCGAGCTCCTCCGCCGGCCGGAACCAGGCGCGGCCGACGCTCATCTCGCTCTCCGCACCGCCGAGCCGGCTCAGCGTCGCCGGGTTCTCCGGGTCGACGTACTGCGCGACGAGCCGCGTGATCAGCTCGCGCTTGGGCGCCCCGAGCGCGTTCGCAGCCCGGTGCAGCTTGTCCGCCTCGGCGGAGGGAATCCGCACGAACAACGCGGTCTCGTCGCCCTGACGTCTTGGTCTCGCCATTGCGGATATCTAGATATCAAAAAGATATCCGGAGCGCAAATACTACGAGAGCACTTGCCGCGACTGCTGGTGCGACAGCACCTTGCGCTTCACGCGCTGCAACGCGTTGTCGATCGTCTTCGTGTCGCAGCCGAGGCGCTCGGCCATCGTCTCGTACGACTCGCCTTCGAGGTAGAGCTTCAGCGCGTCGGCCTCGAGCTTCGACAGCCCGGTGCCCAGCGCGAAGACCAGCGACTGCAGCTCCTCCGTCGAGATCACGCAGACCGACGGGTCGTCGACCGACGGCCCCGGCAGCGCGTCGCCGAGGGTGCAGTCGGCCTCGGACTCCTGGCCGGCAGGCGTATGGCTGAACGAGACGTACGTGTTCAGCGGCGCGTGCTTGAAGCGGGTCGCGGTCTTGATCGCCGTGATGATCTGCCGCGTCACGCAGAGCTCGGCGAAGCTGCGGAACGAAGAAAGCTCGGGGCTGAAGTCGCGCACCGCCTTGTAGAGGCCGATCAGCCCTTCCTGGATCAGGTCCTCCGAATCGCCGCCGGCGAGGAAGTACGAGCTCGCCTTGAGCCGGACGAAGCCCTGGTAGCGGCGGATCAGCTCGTCCAGCGCCTTCGAATCCCCGTTACGGGCGCGCATGACGAGCTTTAGGTCCGCGAGCTCGCGCTGGAGCTTCTGTGGGCTGTGGAGTGTGGCGACAAC
>VAXM01000082.1 GCA_005883335.1 Actinomycetota bacterium | reverse complement strand
ACGAAGGCCTGTCCAGGCCGCGGCCCGCTCGCTCAGCCCGCCGGCCCGGCTTCCGATCGGCGACACCGTCCGCGACATCTTCTCGTCGACCACGTGCTCGAATCTCGGGTCGAGGGCGGCGAAGTAGGCATCGCCTGGAAACCCGTCGCGCTTCGACCAGATCGCCTTGTAGCCGGCGGTGCATGTGTTGCGCGTCTCGGTGCCGGTGAGTTGCCAGACGATCCAGTCGGCCGCCTCGATCAGCCGGTCTGCGCGCGCGTAGATCTCGGGCGCCTCGTCGAGGATCTGGAGCGCCTTCGCGAAGAACCACTCCGACGAGATCTTGCCGCCGTAGCGCGGGAGCCAGACCTCGTCCAGCTCGGCCGCGACCTCGTTGATGCGGTCTGCCTCCGGCTGGGCCGCGTGGTGCTTCCACAGCTTCACCCAGGCGTGAGGACGGCTCCGCAGCTCCTCGAGCAGGCAGAGCGGCGTGCCGTCGGCCAGGGTCGGCAGCATCGTGCACGCCGTGAAGTCGATGCCGACCCCGATCACCTCCGCCGGGTCGACGCCCGTCTCGGCAAGCAGCGCGGGAACCGCCTCCTGGAGTGTGCGGAGGTAGTCCTCCGGGTCCTGGAGCGCCCAGTCGGGCTCGAGCTCGACGTCGTCGTGGGGCGCAGGCAGCCGTTCATCGATCACGCCGTGTCGGTAGGGATAGACAGTCGTACCAACCTCTCGCCCTTCTGCACAATCGACCATGACGGCGCGTCCGGACTCGGTGCCGAAGTCGATCCCGATGGCGTAGGTGCGTCCGCTCACCGTCCGTCTCCCGTCCGCTGAGGCTCAACGACGACTTTGAGACCGCGGCGCTCCACGAGTTCGTCGAAGGCCTCGCGGAACTCGAACAGCGCGTAGCGGCCACTCACCAGCCCGCCGAGCTCGACCTCGCCGGCCTCAGCGAGGCGAATCGCCCGCGGCAGGTCGGTGGGCTTCATGCGCCGGGAGAGAAGCAGGGTCAGTCCCTTTCGCCGCGCGATCGAGGCGGTGAAGCTCGTCCGGTCGCCCTCGGGGATGCCCACCAGGACCACGCGGCCTCCAGGCCGGACGGCGGCCATGGCATCCGCCAGACCCGCGTCGTCGCCTGCCGCCTCGAACGCCATGTCGACCTCCCGCGGCGCGAGCGTCGCACCCAGGGACTCGGCCGCCGCCGCCCGGTGCGGGAGCGGGTCGCTCGCCACGATCGTCTCCACCCCGGCGGTCCGCAGGGCCTGAACGAGCAGCAACCCGAGAGGCCCGCAGCCGAACACGCCGGCGGTCGATCCGGGCTGCGCATTGCCGAGGTCGAGAGCGTGCAGCGCGACGCCGAGCGGCTCCAACAGCGAGCCCTCGACGTCCGAGAGGCCGTCCGGGAGCGTATGGGCGAGCCGTTCGGGCCAGGCGAGGCACGTGCGCAGCGCTCCGTCCGCCGAGCCGTGGCCCGCGAACCGCATCCCGGGGCACAAGTGCGGCTCTCCCGCGAGGCAGACACTGCACCGGCCGCACGGCACAGCTGGGTCGAGCGCGACGCGCTCGCCGGCGCGCGCACCGGACTCGATCGTCCCCACGAACTCGTGCCCGAGGACGAGCGGCCGGTCGAGGACGGCGTCGCCGATCCCTCCTTCGAGGAACCAGTGCCGGTCCGACCCACAGAGGCCCACGGCCGTTACGCGCACGACGACCTCGTCGTCGCCAGGCTCGGGAGCGGGCTCGTCGTGGAGCCTGAGATCGCGCGTGCCGTGGAGGCGAAGAGCCCTCACGAGCGCTGGCCGTAATACGCGCCGGGCCCGTGCTTGCGCAGGAAGTGCCTGTTTAGCAGATCGGGCTGGACCTGCTCGGCACCCGGACGGAGCAGCTCGGTTCGGAGCGAGCTCTCGGCCACGACTTCGAGCGCGATCGCGTTCTCGACCGCTTTCTCGGCGTCCGCGCCCCACGCGAACGGCCCGTGCGAGGCGACGAGCACGGCCGGCCGCTCGAGCGGGTCGGGCCCGAGCCCCGTCACAGTCTCGACGATCACGTCACCCGTGCGGCGCTCGTAGTCGCCGCCGATCTCCTCGCCGGTCAGCTCGCGGGTGACCGGCACCGGCCCGCGGAAGTGGTCGGCATGCGTCGTGCCGAGGCACGGAATCTCCCGGCGGGCCTGGGCCCATGCGGTCGCGAACGGGGAGTGAGTGTGGACGATCCCTCCGACCTGCTCGAATGCACGGTAGAGGACGAGGTGGGTCGGCGTGTCGGACGAGGGCCGGGCGTCGCCCTCGCGCGCCTCTCCGCTCTCGAGGTCGACGAGCACCATCGAGTCGGGGTCGAGCGCGTCGTAGGGGACGCCGCTCGGCTTGATCGCCATCACTCCGGCAGCGCGGTCGACGGCGCTGGTATTGCCGAACGTGAGGACGACCAGGCCCGCCTTCACGATCTCTCGGTTCGCCTCGAACACCCGCTCGCGCAGCTCGGCGATCGCCATCAGCCGGCCCGAACGGCGTGGAAGTACGCCTGGTTCCAGCGCACCTCTTTGGCGAAGTCCGCCATGCGCGTGTCGGCGTCGATCACGAGCAGCTCGATGCCCGCGATCTCCGCGAAGTCGCCGAAGGCGTCGCGTCCGATCGCATAGCAGAGCACCGTGTGGTGGGGGCCCCCGGCGACGAGCCAGGCCTCGACTGCGGTCGGGAGATCGGGCCGCGGCTCCCAGAGCGCGCGCGCCACCGGCAGCTGCGGGAGGCCCTCGTCCGGCTCAACGACGTCCAGCTCGTTCAGGAGGAGGCGGAACCGGTCGCCGAGGTCGAGCATGCCCACGACGACCGCGGGCCCCGGGCCGGCGGTGAAGACAAGGCGGACGGGATCGTCCTTGCCGCCGATCGAGAGCGGGTGGATCTCGCAGGCCGGCTTGCCGCTCGCGATCGACGGGCAAACCTCGAGCATGTGGGCGCCGAGGACCTTCGGCCGTTCCGGCGACAGGTGGTACGTGTAGTCCTCCATGAACGACGTGCCGCCCTCGAGTCCGGCGCTCATCACCTTCGCGACGCGGACGAGCGCGGCCGTCTTCCAGTCGCCCTCGGCCCCGAAGCCGTAGCCGTCGGCCAGCAGGCGCTGCACCGCGATCCCCGGCAGCTGCGGCAGCGCGCCGAGGTCCTCGAACGTGTCGGTGAAGGCCATGAAACCGCCGTCCTCGAGGAAAGACCGGAGGCCTGCCTCGATCCGGGCCGCGTCGCGCAGAGACTTGTGCCGCTCGCCGCCGGCGCGGAGCTCCGGCACGACCTCGTACTGCTCCTCGTACTCGTCCACGAGCTGCTGCACCGCAGAGTCTGGAACCGCCTGCACTGCCTCGACCAGCGCGCTGACCCCGTAGCCGTTCACCGAGATCCCGAGCCGGAGCTGCGCCTCGACCTTGTCGCCTTCCGTGACCGCGACGAGGCGCATGTTGTCACCGAAGCGGACCACCTTGAGCGTCTGTGCCTCGTGCCAGCCGCAGGCAGCGCGGGCCCAGGTGCCGATCCGCTCGAGGACCGCCGGATCGCGCCAGTGCCCGACGACGGTTTTGCGTCTCAGGCCCATGCGCGTCTCCATGAAGCCGAATTCCCGGTCGCCGTGGGCGGATTGGTTCAGGTTCATGAAGTCCATGTCGATTTCCGCCCAGGGCAGGTCGCGGTTGAACTGAGTGTGGAGGTGGAGCAGCGGCTGCTGCAGCGAGCGCAAGCCTGCGATCCACATCTTCGCGGGCGAGAACGTGTGCATCCACGCGACGACGCCGACGCAGCTCTCGGCGGCGTTCGCTTCGAGACAGACCTGCCTGATCGACTCCGCGCTCTTGACGACGGGCTTGTGCACGACCCGGACCGGGATCGCCGTCTCGGCGTCGAGCGAGGCGGCGATTTCCCGCGCGTGCCCGTCCACCTGCCGCAGGACGTCATCCCCGTAGAGCTCCTGGCTCCCGGTCAGGAACCAGACCTCGAGCTGCCCCAACGCCTTGCCCGTCGCCATCGACGGAGATCCTGACAGAGCCCGCCTGCTGCTGATTGGATTCCGCGCATGCAGGCGAGGCGGCTCGGAAAGACCGGCTGGGACGTCTCCGAGATCGGCTTCGGCGCGTGGGCGATCGGCGGCGCCTGGGGTGAGACCGACGAGCAGGAGTCGCTCGCCGCGCTGCACGCCGCGGTCGACTCCGGGGTCACGTTCTTCGACACCGCCGACGTCTACGGGGACGGGCGCTCCGAGCGCCTGATCGGGCGCCTCCTCCGGGAGCGAGAGGAACGGCTCGTCGTCGCGACCAAGTTCGGGAGGCGGGCGCCGCTCGATCCGGGTCTCTACACCTACGAGAACCTTCGCGGCTGGCTCGAGCGCTCGCGCGAGAATCTTGGCGTCGACTCCGTGGACCTCGTGCAGCTGCACTGCCCGCCCTGGGAGACGTACTACATGCCCGAAGTGCACGAGGCGTGCGACTTGCTCGTGCAGGAGGGCCTGGTCCGCGCCTACGGCGTCAGCGTCGAAAAAGTCGAGCAGGCGTCGAAGGCGATCGAGTACGACGGCGTCGCGACGATCCAGATCATCTTCAACATGCTCAGGCAGCGGCCCGCGGAGCTCTTCTTCGACCAGGCACGGCGACGCGGCGTCGGGGTGATCGTCCGCGTCCCGCTCGCCTCCGGCCTCCTCACCGGCAAGTTCGGCCGGGGCACCACGTTTGCGGCGGACGACCACCGCGGCTTCAACCGGCACGGCGAGGAGTTCGACGTGGGAGAGACGTTCGCGGGAGTCGACTACGAGGTCGGGCTGGAGGTGGTTGACGAGCTACGGCCGCTTGTCCCGCAGGGTGCGACGCTGGCCCAGCTTGCGCTGCGCTGGATCCTCGCGTTCGACGGCGTCTCGACGGTGATCCCGGGCGCGAAAACCCCGGAGCAGGCCCGTGCGAATGCCGCCGCGGCCGACCTGCCCGCGCCGTCGCCCGAGACGATGGAGCGGGTCGTGGAGATCTACCGCGAGCGCGTCGCTCCGCTCGTCCACCAGCGCTGGTGAGCTTCAGGCCGAGTCGATTTCGTGCGCCCCGTCGACGGAGGCGCAGACGTACGGTGTCGCCTCTCGCCCCGCTCGCTCGGCGTAGTCGCGGCTGACCGCGGCGACGAGGCGCGACGTCTCGTCCACCTGCGCCAGGGCGAGCACCGAGCCGCCGAACCCGCCGCCGATCATCCGGGCCCCGATTGCCCCGTGCTCGTAAGCGAGGTCGACGAGCAGGTCAAGCTCCGGAATCGAGACCTGGAAGTCGTCGCGGAGGCTCTCGTGGCCCTCGCGGAGGAGCCTTCCGAGCATCTGGAGGTCCGCTCCGCCCGGTTCCTCCAGCACGCCCACGAACTCACGTACGCGTTGGTTCTCCGTGACCACGTGGCGAAGCCGCCGCCGCGCGACCTCGTCGACTCCCGCCGCGGCCGCTTTCTCCTCGGCAGCTGCGGCGTCGAGCTCGGACGGGCGGCTCGTTCCGATCGCCGCCAGCGCTCGCTCGAGCTCGAGCCTGCGGTCGCCGTAGTCGCTCCGCTCGAGTTCGTGACGGACACCCGAATCGAAGACAACGAGCGCGATTCCGGGCGTCAGTGGGACGAGCCGGTGCTCCTCGGTTGCGCAGTCCAGCAGCAGCGCATGCCCCTTGCGGCCAAAGAGCGAGCTGGCCGGGTCCATCAGCCCCACCGGCACGCCGACCGCGAGCCGCTCGGCGGCCTGGGCGATCCTCGCGAGCTCGATTCGCTCGAGCTCGTACGACGCGGCTCGCGCGAGGGCGAGCCCGACCGAGACCGTCAGCGCCGCGGACGATGACATCCCGGCTCCGATCGGGACCGTGGAGACGATCTCCCCGTCGAGCCCGGCGGGCGGCATCCCGTGGTCGAGGAGCAGCCGGAGGACCGCAACGACGTACCGGCCCCAGCCCTCGAGCGAGGTCGAGGCCTCCGCGTCCGTCCGAAGCTCGATGGTCTCGTCGAATGCGGCCGAATGCAGGCGAATCGTCGCCCCCCCGACGGGTCGCCACGTTACGGTGGTGCCGAGGTCCACCGCGAGCGGCAGCACCAGTCCGCCGGAGTAGTCGGTGTGCTCTCCGATGAGGTTGACGCGCGCAGGCGCGACGACGGCGCGGCTGGAAGGAGCTGAGCTCATCGGCGGGGCCGTAGTCTCACCCATCGCGGCAGGGGCGTACGGCGTCCTTTTAGCGGTGTTATGGTCGCCGCTCAAACCCGTTGGGGGTCGAAGGAGGTGCCGGGTGGACGAGAAGAAGTACCTAGAGAACCGGCTCGACGAGTTTGCCTCGCTGGTCGAGGATCTCCCCGAGTCGGAAGTGCCTGCCGGGATGGACCGGAGGAAGCTGCTCGGCCTGATCGGGGCTGGCGGCGCAACGCTTTCGCTTCCCGCGCTACTCGCGGCGTGCGGCGGCGGCGGTGGTAGCAAGAGCAGCAGCAGCGGCGTCGGAAAGTATCCGAAGACGCCGAAGTGGAAGTTCGTCTACGTCAACCACGTGACGACGAACCCGTTCTTCGTTCCGACGCAGTACGGCATCTCCGACGCGGACGCGATCTTGAACACCAACCACCAGTGGACCGGGTCGGAGACCAGCGATGTCGGGCAGATGGTCTCCTCGATGAACACCGCGATCTCCTCGGGTGCCGATGGAATCGCCGTCGCCATCATCGACGCCAAGGCGTTCAACGGGCCGACGGAGAAGGCGCTCAACGCGGGGATCCCGGTCGTCTCCTACAACGCAGACGCGCCGGCCTCGAGCGGGAACAAGCGGCTCGCCTACATCGGCCAGGACCTCTTCGTGTCGGGGCAGAAGATGGGCGAGAAGATCGTCGAGCTCGTCCCGAGCGGCGACGTGGTGGGGTTCATCGCGACGCCGGGCTCGTTGAACATCCAGCCGCGGATCGACGGCGCCAAGCAGGCGATCAAGGACTCCGGCAAGCCGATCAACTTCACCGAGGTCGCGACCGGGGCCGACACGGCTGGAGAGCTCTCGAAGATCGACGCCTACTACCAGGGCCACAAGAGCCTGAAGGGGATGTTCGCCGTCGACGCGGGCAGCACCCAGGGCGTGGCCCAGACGATGCAGAAGTACGGCCTCGCGTCGAAGGGGATCCACGGAGGCGGGTACGACCTACTGCCGACGACGCTCAAGCTGATCGACAAGGGCTTTCTCGATTTCACGATCGACCAGCAGCCGTACCTCCAGGGCTTCTACCCGACGACGCAGCTGTTCCTGTACAAGATCTCGGGTGGGCTGATGGCGCCCTCGGACACGAACACCGGCCTGCTCTTCGTCACGAAGGACAACGTCAAGCCGTACCTGACGACGAAGACCCGCTACGAAGGAAGCTCCAGCTCACAGCAATACGTGAAGTCGACCTAGCGTCCTGAGTTCGTAGGCGTGGCGGTAGCCGAGTCAGAAGCCGGACGCCGCGAACGAATGCGTGGCCTGGGCTGGCGCGCGCTCGAGGCGTTCGCGAACCGGCGCGAGGCGAGCATCCTCGTCGTCGCGCTCGGGCTGATCGTCTACTTCTCGCTGCGGTCGTCCGCGTTCTATTCGAGCCCGACGATCAAGAACATCGCCGAGTACGTCGCGCCGATCGCGCTGATCGCCAGCGGCGAGGTGATGCTCCTGATCTGCGGCGAGATCGACCTGTCCGTGGGACGGGTCTTCGCCCTCTCGCCGATCATCATGTACCTCACCTCGGCGCCCTCACCCGACGGGCTCGGGCTGCCGATCTGGCTGGGGGTGATCTTCGGCCTCCTGGCCGCCGCCGCCGTCGGTCTTACGAACGGGCTCATCACGACCTACCTCGGGGTGCCCTCGTTCATCACGACGCTGGGAATGCTCTTCTTCCTGAACGGGGTCAACCTGCGGGCCTTGCACGGCTTCCAGGTGGAAACGCCGGGCGGCCACACGTTCACGAAGATCTTCGGCGGCTATCCGCTCTGGTTCAACTCGGAGTTCTGGTGGGCGCTGTTAGTTGTCGTGGTCCTGCAGGTCGTGCTCGTGCGGACCAGATGGGGCGTCCACACGGTCGCGACTGGCGGCAACGCGATTGGCGCAAGGGAGAGCGGCGTCAACGTCCGGCAGATCAAGATCGGCAACTTCGTGCTCTGCAGCATACTCGGCGGCTTCGCGGGAATCATGGACTCGACCCGGATTACCTCGATCCTGCCGCTCCAGGGCGGCACGGACATCATGTTCCTCGGCGTCGCGGCCGCGGTCATCGGCGGGACGTCGCTGATGGGCGGATCGGGCACGATCATCGGCGGCTTCCTCGGTGTCTGCGTGCTCGCCATTCTGAACATCGGCTTCACGATTCTCGGCGTGAGCGCGTTCAACTTCGACCTGATCATCGGAATCGCGATCCTGGCCTCGATGATCCTGAACGTGCAGATCCAGCGGCTGAAGAACCTCGGCGTGCTCGGGAGGGGCAGATGAACGAATCGGGCAACGGCCGAGAGGCCGACGATGCGATCCGCGTCGAGCACATCTCGAAGCGGTTCGGGGCCGTGCGCGCCCTCGAGGACGTGTCCATGCGCCTGAAGCGCGGCGAGGTGCTTGGGCTGATCGGCGACAACGGGGCCGGCAAGTCGACGCTGGTCAAGATCATCAGCGGCTTCCAGAAGCCCGACAGCGGCACGATCTTCGTCGACGGCGAGGAGGTGTCGATCCGCTCCGTCGCGCAAGCCCGCTCGCTTGGAATCGACACCGTCTACCAGGACCTGGCGCTTGTGCCGGGCATGTCCGTCTACCACAACATGTTCCTGAAGCGGGAGTTGCTCGGGAAGCTCGGCGGCCTTGCGCTGCCGTTGCTGAACAACGGCGAGATGCGGAAGCTGGCCCGCAAGCACCTCGACGAGATGGGCGTCCGGATCCCCGACGTGGACGCCGAGGTGGCGCAGCTCTCGGGCGGGCAGCGCCAGTCGATCGCCGTCGCCCGGTCGGTCTACTCCGAGGCGAAGATCATCCTGCTCGACGAGCCGCTCGCGGCGATGGGCGTGAAGGAGGGGGCGCTGATCCTCGACCTGATCCGCAAGCTCCGCGACCAGGGCGACGTCTCGATGATCCTGATCCTGCACAACTACGCGCACGTCTTCGAGGTGTGCGACCGCGTCAACCTTCTCCAGCACGGCGAGATCACGCTCGACAAGCCGACGAGCGAGACGTCGGTGGACGAGCTGACCGAGCTCGTCGTCCGCGAGTACCGCCAGGCCCAGGCCGGCTCGGGCTAGCGGCGGCGGGGAAGCCGATCGGAGGTGATCGAGTTCGCACGACGATGAACGAGCCTCTCAAGACGAGCCTCGGCATCTGGGCGTTCGGGCCGATGGTGACGCGCTTCGTCCCGGGCGGCTACAAGCCGGAGCTCGCCGGCCAGACCACGGTGGAGCGCGTCCGCCACGCGGTGGAGAGCCTGGGCGACCTCATCGACGGCTACGAGTTCCACTACCCGCAGGAGCTCTCGACGGACAACCTCGACGAGGTTCGCGGCGCCCTCGACGGCCACGACGTCTACTGCCTCGCGACGGGCCTCCACCTCGATCCACGCTTCGGCAAGGGAGGGCTCGTCTCGCCCGACGAAGCGACCCGGAATGAGGCCGTGAAGCGGACGCTCGACGCGATCGACTTCGCCGGCGAGCTCGGGGCGAACTTCATCATCTGGCCCGGGATCGAGGGCTACAACTACCCCTTCCAGACGCCGTACAAGGAAACCTGGGCCTGGTTCCTCGACGGCATCGGCCAGGCCGCGCAGCGCTGCCGCGATCGCGGGATCAAGCTCTTCCTAGAGCACAAGAACTCGGAGCCGGCAATGAAGATCCTGATGCGCAACATCGGGATGACCCTGCACGTGATCCACAAGCTGCGCGCCGAGGGGCTCGACAACGTGCAGGTCAACATGGACTGGCAGCACCTGCTCATGAACCGCGAGAACCTCGCCGAGTACGCGGCGCTCCTGGCCGCCGAAGGGCTGCTCGGCCACCAGCACGCGAACTCCGGCTGGGGCGACTTCGACGACGACAACATGGTCGGGGCGACGTTCTTCATGGAGACGCTCGAGCTCGCGGTCGAGCTGCGTCGAGCCGGCTACGGCGAGAACGGCGAACGGCTTGGGTTCGACCTCTACCCGTACACAGAAGACGCCGTCGCGGCCGTCAGGCGCAGCGTCGTGCAATGGCGCTTCATCGACGGAATCGCGGCGCGGATCGACGACGCGGCGCTCCGGGAAGCGCAGGCGCGAAAGGACGCGGTGCGCGCCTATGAGATCGTCTACCGGGTACTCGGGGGCGAATGACCCAGCTCGTCGGCCTCGACGTCGGGACGACTGGCGTCAAGGCGGTTGCGATCTCGGACAAGGGGGAGGTGCTCGCGCGGGCGGAGCACGGCTACCCGCTCTCGACCCCACAGCCGGGCTGGGCCGAGCAGGACCCCGAGGACTGGTGGCGCGCGAGCCAGGCGGCGCTGTCGGAGGTGGGTGCCCAGCAGGCGGCAGGGATCGGGCTCTCGGGGCAGATGCACGGCCTCGTCGCGCTCGACGCCGCCGGCCGAGTCCTGCGCCCGGCGATCCTCTGGAATGACCAGCGCACGGCGGCCGAGACCGCGGAGATCGAGGAGCGAGTCGGCCTCGAGCGGCTCGTCTCGCTGACCGGAAACCGGGCGCTCACCGGCTTCACGGCCCCGAAGCTCCTCTGGCTGCGGCGCCACGAGCCAGAGGTCTTCGCCCGGATCGACCACGTGCTCCTGCCGAAGGACTACGTGCGCCTGCGCCTCGCTGGCGAGCACGCGACCGACGTGGCGGACGCCTCGGGAACCCTGCTCTTCGACGTCGAGCGCCGCGGCTGGAGCGACGAGATGCTCGAGTCTCTGCAGCTCCCCCGAGAGTGGCTTCCCCCGGCTCTCGAGTCCCCCGAGGTCTCCGCGCGCACGGGCGCAGGCATCCCGGTCGCGGCCGGCGCTGGCGACCAGGCGGCCGGAGCGCTCGGCGTCGGCGTCGACCGGCCCGGCGCTCTGTCCATCGTGCTCGGCACCTCCGGAGTCGTTTTCGCGGCGATGCCGCGCTTCCAGGCCGATCCAGGCGCGCGCGTGCACGCGTTCTGCCATGCCGTCCCGGGCGGCTGGCACGCGATGGGCGTGATGCTCTCAGCGGGCGGGTCGCTGAGCTGGTTCCGGAAGGCCTTGGCTCTGGAAGCGTCCTACGACGAGCTCCTGGCGGAGGCGGCTGCGGTTGCGCCCTGCTCCGACGGAGTCCTGTTCCTGCCCTATCTGTCGGGGGAGAGGACCCCGCATGCGGACCCGAACGCACGCGCCGCCTTCACCGGCCTCGGCCTTTCGCACAGTCGAGGCCACCTAGCGCGGGCGGTGCTCGAGGGCGTCGCGTACGGTCTCAGGGACTCAATGGAGCTCCTCGGCGAGCTCGGCGTGCGGCCCGAGGCGGGCCGGGTCTCGGGTGGCGGGGCACGCAGCCGGCTCTGGCTCGAGATCGTCGCCTCCGTGCTGGACCTTCCGCTCGAGTTGACCGCAGTCGAGGAAGGCGCGGCGTACGGAGCCGCGCTGCTCGGGGGAGTAGCAGCTGGCACGTTCTCGGACGTCCATGAGGCGGTGGCCCGCTGCGTGCGCCTGCGCGACCGCATCGAGCCGGACGACGCGTGGCGCCCTCTTTACGACTCCGGTTACGCTCGCTTTCGCGCGCTCTACCCGGCCCTCGAACCTCTGGAGGAGACATGACGTCACTGCAAGGGAAAGCGGCATTCGTAACAGGGGCGAGCCGCGGGATCGGACGCGCCGTCGCGCTCGCGCTCGCGGAGGCCGGAGTCGAGCTCGGCCTCGCGTCGCGGAGCGGCGAGGACCTCGGCCTCGAAGGCGTCGTCGCCCGAGCCTGCGACGTTCGTCAACCGGACCAGGTCGAGGCGGCCGTCTCGGCCACCGTCGAGAAGCTCGGCCGCCTCGACATCCTCGTCGCGAATGCCGGCGTCGGCGCCTACGGGCCGTTCCTCGACCTGCCGCCGGACCAGCTCGAGGAGATGGTCGACGTCAACGTCAAGGGAACGCTCTACGCTGTGCGCGCGGCGCTGCCGCACCTCCTCGAGAGCGGCGGGGCCGACATCGTCACCGTCGCCTCGGAGGCCGGACGGCGCGGGCTTCCCTTCGAGGCGGTCTACTGCGCGTCGAAGTTCGCCCAGGTCGGCTTCACGCGGGCGCTCGACCACGAGGTGCGCGAGCGCGGTGTCCGCTGCACGAACGTCTGCCCCGGCGGCGTCGCCACCGACTTTGCCATGGGGCGCGGCCGGACGCCGGAGATGCCCGAACTCGCGGGGATGATGCGCCCGGAGGACGTGGCCGAGGTCGTGCTGTTCGTGCTGACCCGGCCGCGAAGCCACCGTGTCCTCGAGACCGCGTTCCGCCCCGTGACGGAGCCGTCATGGGGATGAAGTGGGGGATCCTCTCCACGGCCGACATCAACCGGCTCGTCATCCCGCGGGCGCACGAGTCCCCAAAGGTCGATCTCGTCGGCGTCGCCAGCCGCGACCAGGCGCGCGCCGAGGAGTACGCGCGCAAATGGGAGATCCAGCGCGCTTACGGCTCGTACGAGGCGCTCCTCGCGGACGACGAAATCGAGGCCGTCTACATCTCACTGCCGAACAACCTCCATTGCGAGTGGTCGATCCGCGCCGTCGAGGCTGGCAAGCACGTGCTCTGCGAGAAGCCGATGGGCAAGCGCACGGCCGAGGTCGAGGAGGCGTTCGACGCCGCCGAGCGCGCAGGCCGGATCCTCTCGGAGGCGTTCATGTACCGGCACAGCCCGCAGACCGAGCGCGTGCGGCAGCTCCTCGACGAGGGTGCGATCGGCGAGCTCCGCGTCGTTCGCGCCTGCTTCAGCTTCGCGATCTTCGACACGGAGAACATCCGGCTCCGCACCGACGTCGAGGGCGGCAGCCTGATGGACGTCGGCTGCTACTGCGTCAGCGGCTCGCGGCTGCTCGCCGGCGAGCCGGAGCTGGTCTACGGGCAGCAGCTGATCGGCCCGAGCGGCACCGACTGGGTCTTCACCGGCTCAATGCGTTTCGCCGACGACGTCTTCGGGCTCTTCGACTGCGGCACGGCGTTGCCGTCGCGCGACGAGCTCGAAGCGATCGGCAGCGAAGGCTCGCTCTTCCTCGACGATCCCTGGCACGGGAGGACGCCTGTGATCGAGCTCCGGCGCGGGGGAGAGGCGGAGCCGATCGAGCTCGAGCGGGTCGATCCCTACCGCCTGGAGCTGGAGAACGTGAGCGACGCGATTCGCGGCGAGGCGGAGCTTCTCCTCGGGCGCGAGGACGCCGTCGGCAACGCGCGCGCAATCGAAGCGCTCTTCGCCTCGGCCGAGCGCGGCGAAGCCGTGCGCCTCTAGCGCTCGACGCCGAAGGCGATGTTCACGGTTGTGCGGTACTCGCTGATGCGCTCACCTTCGACGACCGCGCTCATCGAGACCACGTCGGCCCCGGAGATGCCTCGCACAGTCTTGGCCGCTTCCTGAACGGCCGCGTCGGCGGCCTTGGCGAAGCTCTCAGGCGACGAGCCGATGATCGTGATCACCTTCGCGATGTCTGCCACGTCTCTCCTTCCGGTTGCCTACTTGCCGTACCCAAACAGCACGTGCAGCACTCCCCGCTGCCCCGCCGTGTCCTCGCGCAGGAGCTCGTCCAGCTCGACGCCGACCATCAGGATGATCGACGACGTGTAGACGTAGCCGATCAGGACGAGGAAGACGGCGAGCTCTCCCGTCGCGGTCTTGAAGTTCGCCACGTGCGAGACAAACAGCTCGAAGATCAGCGTCGCCCCGATCCAGGTGACGATCACCAGCGCCGACCCCGCGCTGATCCACTTCTTCGAGCGGTGCTTGGCCGGAGCGAAGCGCACGAGCAGGCCGAGCGCCACCGCGAGGAGCGCGATGGCGCCGATCCAGCGGCCGATCTGTGCGACGACCTGAAGCGTTCCGCCGACATGTCCCAGCAGGACTGCGACGAGGAGCGCTCCGATCACGCCGAGCGCGATGCAGGCCGCGAGCCCGAAGGAGATCGCGTAGCGAATGGGCCAAGAGCGCTTGTCCTCGGCCTCGTAGATCTGGTTGACCGCGCCCATGACGGCGCGAACCGCGCCCGAGATGTACCAGAGGGAGAGGAACGCGGCGAAGACGATCAGGCCGGTGCTGTCAGTGGAGAAGATCTTCTCGACCGCGATGTTGATCGCGTGAGAGGTCGCCGGCTGGAGATGGCCCTTGATCGCCGGCGCGATCGTCTTCCGCCAGACGTGCTGCTGGCCGCCGGCGCCGAGGATCGCCAGCCCCAGCAGCGTCAGGGGTATCACCGACTTCAGCACCTGGAAAGCGATCGCGCTCGCGTGATCGAGCAGCTCGTGCCGCGCGAAGAGGTCGATCCAGAGCTGGACGAAGCGGCGGAGGCGGTTCTGCACGGCTTCCGAGTACCCTGCACGCGTGTTCGACACGCTCTCAGGACGGCTCCAGGGCGCGCTCGGCGACCTCCGCAAGCGAGGTCGTCTCGACGAGGAGGCGATCTCCCGTGCGATGCGGGAGGTCCGGCTCGCGCTGCTCGAGGCGGACGTCAACTTCGAGGTCGTCAAGGACTTCGTGGCGAAGGTGCGCGAGCGCGCTCTCGGCCAGGACGTGCGGAAGAGCGTCACGCCCGGCCAGCAAGTCGTGAAGATCGTTCACGACGAGCTGACGGAGCTGATGGGCTCGGGCGACTCGCGCCTCGCGTTCGCGTCCCGGCCGCCAACGGTCGTCCTCCTCGCCGGCCTGCAGGGCTCGGGGAAGACGACTGCTGCGGCGAAGCTCGGTCTGCTCCTGCGCAAGGAGGGCCGCAAGCCGGGGCTCGTCGCGGCTGATCTCAAACGGCCGGCCGCGATCGACCAGCTCGAGCAGCTCGGCCGGGAGCTGCAGGTCCCGGTCTTCAGCGAGGAGCGCGCCGATCCGGTCGCCGCCGCGACCCAGGGGGTCGAGCGTGCGCGCGAGGAGGGCCTCGACACCGTCATCGTCGACACGGCAGGGCGGCTGCACGTCGACGAGGAGTTGATGGACGAGCTCGTCGCCGTGCGCGATGCGACGCGGCCGACCAACGTGCTCCTGGTGCTCGACTCGATGACCGGCCAGGACGCCGTGCGCGTGGCGGAGGCGTTCGCCGAGCGGGTCGCCTTCGACGGCGTCGTCCTCACGAAGCTCGACGGCGACGCGCGCGGCGGCGCAGCGCTCTCCGTCAAGGCAGTCACCGGCAGGCCGATCAAGCTCGCCTCCGTCGGCGAGCGGCTCGACCAGCTCGAGTACTTCCACCCCGACCGGATGGCCTCGCGGATCCTCGGCATGGGCGATGTGCTGACCCTCGTCGAGAAGGCGGAGGCCGCGGTCGACAAGGACGAAGCCGAGGAGATGGAGCGCCGGCTGATGAAGGGCGAGTTCAGCTTCGACGACTTCTTGCGCAGCTACAAGATGCTGCGGCGGATGGGCCCGCTGCAGGGCGTGCTCAAGCTGATCCCGGGACTCGGCAGCCAGCTCGAGGGGCTCGACGAGGTGGATGAGCGGCAGCTCGCGCGTGTGGAGGGGATCGTGCTCTCGATGACGCCGCAGGAGCGGCGCTTCCCGCATGTGATCGACGGCTCGCGGCGGCAGCGGATCGCGAAGGGCAGCGGCACGACCGTGCAGCAGGTCAACCAGCTGCTCGAGGCCCGCAAGCAGATGGCGAAGATGGTCAAGCAGATGGGAAAGGGCAAGATGCCGGCGCTGCCGGGCCAGCCCGTGCAGAATGGCCCCACCCGCTCCGCGACCAAGAAAAGGAAGAGCAAGCGCAAGAAGAAGACACGGAGGTAATCGTTTGGCAGTCAAGCTCAGGCTGACCCGAGTTGGGTCGAAGAAAAATCCCGTCTACCGGGTCGTCGCCGCGGACTCCCGCTCGCCGCGCGACGGCAAGTTCCTGGAGATCGTGGGCCGCTACAACCCGCAGACCGACCCGTCGACGATCGAGTTCAACGAAGAGCGGGTGCGCGACTGGCTCTCGAAGGGCGCTCAGCCCTCCGAGACGGTCCGGCGGCTGCTCAAGGCGAAGGGCCTGTGAGCAAAGAGATCGTCGAGTACCTCGCGCGGCGGCTTGTCGACGAGCCCGACGAGGTCAGCGTCGAGGAGATCGAGCGCGAAGGGGCCATTGTTCTGCAGCTGCACGTGGCCAAGGACGACGTCGGCAAGGTGATCGGCCGTCAGGGTCGGATCGCCCGCGCGTTGCGCACCATCGTCCGCGCGTCCGCCGCGCGCCGTGAGCAGCGCGTGATGCTCGAGATCCTGGAGTAGTCGCTCTGCGCGTCGCGGCGCTCTACGACATCCACGGGATGCTCGAGCCGCTCGAGGCGGTCCTGGCGGAGCTCGAGCGCGAGGACGTCGATGCGGTTCTGATCGGCGGGGATGCCGTCTCCGGGCCGCAGCCGCAGGAAACGCTCGAGCGGCTGCGCTCCCTGGAGCTGCCCACGCATTGGATCCGTGGCAACGGCGAGCGGGCTCTCGGGCCGGACGCGGGCGATGCGGTGATGGACGCCGAGGGTGCGGAGGCAGCGCTCGACTTCACCGCCTCCCAGCTCTCCGAGGAGGACCGGGGCACGCTCTGGCAGCTCCAGCAGACGATGACCCTCGATGTGGACGGGCTGGGGGAGACGCTCTTCTGCCACGCGAGCCCCCGAAACGACCTCGACATCGTCACGCCAGGGACACCCGATTCGCGCTTCCGCGAGCTCCTGGACGGCGTGCGCGAGCGAGTCGTCGTCGCGGGCCACACGCACATGCAGCTCGACCGGGTTGTCGACGGCGTTCGCTGGATCAACCCGGGCTCGGTCGGCATGCCCTACGAGGGTGAGGTTGCCGCCTTCTGGGCGATTCTCGGCCCGGAGGTCGAGCTGAGGCGGACATCCTTCGACGCCGAGCGCTCGGCCGAGGCGGTGCTCGCGACCGGGTGGCCCGAATCGCAGGCGTTCGTCCAGGAAAACGTACGCGCGGCCGTCTCGCGCGAAGAAGTGATCCCGCTCTTCGAGCAGATCGCCGCGGAGCGGGGCGAGCGTTAGTGCCCCGTCCAGCAATACATGCCGGCTTCTGGCCCGCGATCACGCGGCGCCAGAGCCCACCCTTGCCCTTAGCAAGGCAGTCCAGCCTTGCTGCGGTCAAGTGCGGACTCTGGCTTGGTGCTCGCGACCCAGAAGGGCGGCGGCATTACTGGACGGGGCACTGATGCGGGTCGCTGCCCTCTACGACGTCCACGGCAACCTGCCGGCGCTGGAAGCGGTGCTCGCCGAGGTCGAGGGCGAGGAGATCGACGAGATCGTCTTCGGCGGCGACCTGACCTGGGGCCCGCAGCCCCACGAGACCCTGGAACTCGTGCGCTCGGTCGAGAACACGAGCTTCGTCCGCGGGAACGCCGACCGCGAGCCCGACGACTGGGAACGGTCGTGTCTCTCCGAGGAGGAAGTCGCGTTCCTGCAGGGGCAGGCGCCGACAGTCGAGCTCGACGGGATTCTGTTCTGCCACGCGACACCGCGCAGCGACGACGAGGTGGTGACCCCCGCGACCCCGGACGAGCGCCTCGCGGAGATCCTCGCCGGCGTCGAGCAGCGGATCGTCGTCGCCGGGCACACGCACATGCAGCAGGACCGCGTGGTCTCGGGCATCCGCTTCGTCAACGCCGGCAGCGTCGGCCTTCCGTACGAAGGTGAGGTGGCCGCGTTCTGGGCGCTGCTCGTGGATGGCGAGCCGGAGCTGCGGAGGACGCCGCTAGACCGCGAACGGATCGTCGAGCTGTTCGAGCAGAGCCGCTGGCCGCGAGCCGACGAGTTCCTTCACGAGCGCTTGCTGCGACCGGCCTCGCGGGAGGAAGCGACGAAGGTGCTCGAGGGCCGAGCCAGGGCAATCTTCGTCACTCCGAGTGACTGAGCTCGTCCGGATCGGGCGCGTGGGCAAGCCGCACGGGCTGGACGGGTCGTTCTTCGTCGAGCACGCGAGCGAGGACGACGAGCGGTTCGCCAAGGGCGCGACCCTGCGGGTCGAGGGAGAGCCGGCGACGGTGGTCGCGTCGAAACGCTCCGGTGGGCGGCCCGTGATCAAGCTTGACCGCGACGTGTCGCGCGGAGCCGAGTTGAGCATCCCGCGCTCGGAGCTACCGCCGACCGCCGAGCACGAGTACTACGCGTTCGAGCTCGTCGGGCTCGCCGTCGAGGAGGAGGGCGGCCGCGAGCTCGGCCGCGTGACCGCGGTCCAGCCGGGGCTCGCGAACGACGTCCTCGAGCTCGATTCGGAAATCGCGCTCCCGCTCGTCGACGCCTGCGTGCTCGACGTCGACCTCGAACGGGGCCGGATCCTCGTCGCGCGTGGTTTCGCGCCACACGGGTAGTCTGGGGCGCGGCCGTCCGTTGCAGCTCGACGTCTTCACTCTCGTCCCTCACGCGTTCGCCTGGCTCACGGAGCAGCGTCCGGTCGCTGCCGTGCTCGGCGACGAGCTCGACCTGCGCCTGTTCAACTACCGCGACTTCACGCCGCTCACCGGCGGCCAGGTCGACGACGAGCCGTACGGCGGCGGGGCCGGAATGGTGCTGCGAGTGGACGTGGTCGCCGCCGCGGTCGATGCCGTCTACGGCGGCATCCCGGACCACCGCGTCGTCGCGCTCACGCCCCAGGGCCGCCAGCTGACGCAGGCAGTGGTCGAGGAGCTCGCGGCGGAGGAACGCCTGACCTTGCTCTCGGCGCGGTTCGAGGGCTTCGACGAGCGCGTGCTGATCCACCTCGCCTCGGACGCGATCTCGATCGGCCCGTACGTCCTCTCCGGCGGGGAGCTGCCGGCGATGGTCGTGACCGACGCGATCGCCAGGAGGCTTCCCGGCGCCCTCAGCGAAGAGTCGGGCCTGGTCGAAAGCTTCTCTGCAGAGCTCGAGGGCGGTCTCGAGTACCCTCACTACACGCGGCCCGCCGAGTTCCGAGGCTGGCGGGCGCCCGATGTCCTCCTCTCAGGAGATCACAGGAGAATCGACGAATGGCGGAAGGAACAGAGTCGTCTGAGAACACCGCAGTAACGCGCGATCCGTACGCGGTTCTCGGCGTCTCGCGCAGCGCGTCGCTCGCTGAGATCCGGGAGGCCTACTGGCGCCAGGTGAGGTTCCACTCGATGGGCTCCGAGCCCGGCCTTCGCCTGCAGGAGCTACGCGAGGCGTACGAGATCCTGACCGATCCGTCGCGGCGCGCCGCGTTCGACTCGCCGGTGGACGGGGAGCCTGCGGCTGCGCCTCCGATGGCGCCGGTGGTCGAGCCCGCTCAGGTGGATGCCGAGCGACGGCGTCAGTCGCGCAACCCGCTCGATCGCATGACCGCGGGGCTGCCCCGTCCGTGGCGCATCGCGATCGACTGGATCGTGACGATCGCCGGCGCGATCCTGATCGTCCTCGGGATCAAGGCCTGGGTGATCAACCCCTACCGGATTCCCTCGTCTTCGATGGAGCCGACGCTCCACTGCGCCCGTCCAGGGGCCGGTTGCGAGGCGCGCCTCTCGGATCGCGTGCTCGCGAACCGGTTCATCTACCACTTCCGTAGTCCGCGCCGGGGGGAGATCATCGTCTTCAACACGCCCACTGCGGCGGCCGAAGCGGCGTGTAACGCGAGCGGCACCTTCGTCAAGCGCCTCATCGGCCTGCCCGGCGACACGATCACCTACAAGCAGAACGTGCTTTACGCCAACGGAAGGGTCATCAAAGAGCCCTACATCAAGCGTGGGCGCCAGGGTGGTCGGCAAGGAACGTGGCAAGTGCCGCGCGGGGACTATTTCTTCATGGGCGACAACCGCAAGGAGTCATGCGACTCTCGGGCCTGGGGGCCGGTGCCGCGGAAGAACATCATCGGCGAGGTCTTCATGACCTACTGGCCGCCGAACCGGATCTCGTTCCACGCGATCGTCCTTGGGCCGTGGTGGCTCGGGCTCGTTTTCCTCGTGCCGCTGCGTCGCCGAAAGCGGCGCCGGGTTCGCTAGCATGCGCCCCGGCCCACCGGGCCTCTTTCTATGAACCGCGTGATTGACAGCCTCGAGCAGCGACAGCTGCGTAGCGACCTGCCGCCGTTCAAGGCCGGCGACTCCGTGCGCGTCCACTTCCAGGTGATCGAGGGCCAGCGCCGACGCGTGCAGGTGTTCGAGGGGATCGTGATCAAGCGCCAGGGCGCGGGCGTGCGGGAGACGTTCACCGTGCGGAAGCAGTCGTTCGGCGTGGGCGTGGAGCGGACGTTCCCGTTGCACTCGCCGAAGATCGAGCGGATCGAGGTGACCGCGATCGGCGACGTCAACCGCGCGAAGCTGTACTACCTGCGCGGCAAGGTCGGCAAGCGCGCGCGGGTGCGGGCGAAGCGCGGCGTGGCGCTGCCGGTCATGGAGACGCCGGCGCCGACGGAGAGCGACATGCCGCCGGAGGACGCAACCGGGCCGGAGACGGACGCCGAGCCCGTGACGGCCGAGGAACCGGCCGAGGAGCCGGAGGCCGCGGTCGAAGAGCCTGCGGCCGAGCCCGAAGCCGAGCCGGTACCCGAGTAACGAAAGCGTGACTCTTTCTGGCGCCGGCTGGGTTCGGCGCTATCCTCGCGCCGTGGCGCGACGCACCGGGCGAAAGCTCCTCCAGTTCGACCGCAAGCTCGGCGTGCGCTTCGTGGCCGGCGCCGACGAGGCTGGTCGCGGGCCGTTGGCGGGGCCGCTCCTCGTCGCGGGAGTCCTGCTCGACTACGCGCGGCTGCGCGACCATCGCGTCCGCCCACTCGCCTGCCTGAACGACTCGAAGCAGTGCAGCGAGGCCGAGCGCGAAGCGCTCTTCCGCGCGGTCGTCGGCTGCGCGGAGCGGATCGTCGTGCGGGCCGTCTCGCCGGCGGCGATCGATCGCGAGGGGCTGCATCGCTCGAACCTCGCCGGCCTGCGGGCGGTGCTGGCCGAGCTCACGCCTCCCGCCGAGGCGTGCCTCGTCGACGGCTTCCGGCTCGGGCCGCGTGCGCCGGAGCACCGAGCCGTGGTCGACGGCGACGAGAAGAGCGCCGCGATCGCCGCCGCCTCGATCGTCGCGAAGGTCGTCCGCGACCGGATGATGCGCCGGCTGGACGCGCTCTACCCGGTGTACGGCTTCCGCTCGCACGTCGGCTACATCACGCCGCGCCATTCCGCGGTTGTGCGGGAGGTCGGTCCCTCTGAGATCCACCGCCGGTCCTTCCAAGCGCTCTGCTACCAAGACCTCGTCGCGTAGCAGCGGCCGGGCGGCCGAGCGGCGGGCGTGGTGGTTTTACCGCCTGCGCGGCTATCGGATCCTGGAGACGAACGTCTGGGCCGGTGGCAATGAGCTCGACCTCGTCGTCCGGCGCGGGCGCAGGCTGGCGTTCGTCGAGGTGAAGGCGAAGACCGCCGGGCGCCACGGCGATCCGTTCGAGATGGTCGGCCCGGAGAAGCAGCGCCGCCTCCGCCGTGCCGCGGAGACCTGGCTGGCCGCGAAGCCCGGTCTCGCGCACCTCGAGGCGAGCTTCGAAGTCGTCGCGGTCCGGCGGGGCCGCCTCGAGCGGCTCAGGCAGGCGTTCTGAGCCGCGCGTAGAACCGGTCGGGGCCGTGGCTCCGACTCAGGACGCGCTCTACCGCCGGATCGACCTCGACCTTTCGTGGTCCGAGCGCGAGCTTCCCGAGCGAGTGCGGACGAAGCACGTGCACCGGCTGCACCCGTACCTGGGCAAGTTCATCCCGCAGCTCGTCGAGGCGCTTCTGGCGCGGTACGTCTCGCGGGGCCGCGTGCTCGATCCGTTCGCCGGCTCGGGGACGACGCTCGTGCAGGCGCTCGAGTCCGGCCTCGACGCGACCGGGGCGGACATCGCGTCGTTCAACTGCCTGCTCATGCGCGTGAAGACGCGCGAGTACAACCCGTTCGTGCTCGAGTCGGAGCTGCGCGATGCGCTGTCCCGGCTCGACGGGTTCGACGGGAAGCGGCCGGAGACGCCGTCCTCGCGGTTCGTTCGCGACTGGTACGCGCCGCGCGCGGCGGCGGAGCTGCTGTTCTTCCGAGGGCTCGTCGAGGACTACGAGCACGCGGACGTGCTGCGCGTCGTCCTCGCTCGAGCTGCTCGCTCGGCGCGCCGGACGACGCACTTCGACCTCGACTTCCCGCGGGCTCCGCAACGCTCGCCGTACTGGTGTCACAAGCACCGGCGCGAGTGCCGTCCGGTCGAGGAGGCGCGACGCTTCCTGCGGCGCTATGCGCTCGACACGCTCGCGCGCGTGCGGGAGTTCTCGCGCGTGCGCGCGCGAGGGCGGTTCGCCGTAGTGGTACACGGCGACGCGCGGGAGCTCGACTTCGACGGTCGCTTCGACGGAGTCGTCACTTCGCCGCCCTATCCGGGCCTGATCGACTACCACGAGCAGCATCGCTACGCGTACGAGCTCCTCGGGCTGGAGGAGTGGCGCGAGCTCGAGCTCGGCAAGGGGACGAGTCGCGCGGCGCTCGCGGCTTACGTGGAGGGCATCGCGGCGGTGCTCGCGAACGTGGGGGGCTCGCTGCGGCGCGGGGCGCCGGTGGTGGTCGTGATCAACGACCGGCGCGACCTCTACCCCGAGATCCTCGAGCGGGCAGGGTTGCGGCTGGAAGAGCGCTATCGCCGGCACGTGAACCGCCGCACCGGGCGGCGGGCGGGCGAGTTCTTCGAAGATGTGCTCGTGGCGCGGGCCTAAGCCGGCCCGAAGTCACACATTCGGCACAGTCGTGTCACAGACACGTGACACGTTCGTCTCTAGCGTGGCCGCGTGCTCGCACGAACGATCACTCACGCTCTCGTCGGCCTGGATGCTCGCCGCGTCGACGTCGAGGCTCACCTTCAGAACGCTGTGCCCGCGTTCGCGATCGTCGGCCTCGCCGACCGCGCCTGCCAGGAGGCGAAGGAACGGGTCCGCAGCGGAATCACCTCGGCAGCGCTCGATTGGCCCGTACGGCGGATCACCGTCAACCTCGCTCCCGCCGAACTTCGCAAGGAGGGGTCCGGCTTCGACCTCCCGATCGCACTCGCGATACTCGCGGCCTCCCGGCAGGTGCCGCCCGAGCGCCTGGCCCGACACGCCGCGGTCGGAGAGCTCGGGCTCGACGGCCGGTTGCGTCCGGTCGGAGGCGTGCTCGCTGCTGCCGAGGGCGCTCGTCGTGGCGGCCTCGAGAAACTGCTGTGCTCGGCGGAGTGCGCGGCCGAGGCCGAGCTCGCCGGGATCGAGGCCGTGCCCGTGCGACACCTTGCAGAGGCAGTTGCGTATCTGCGCGGCGAACGAGATCCGCCGCCGGTGGACGCACCGTCGAACGGCGACCGGCCGGAGGTCGTGTGTCCTGACCTGGCGGATGTCCGCGGGCAGGAGCGCGCGCGGCGCGCGCTGGAGCTCGCGGCCGCCGGCAGCCACAACTTGCTGCTCGCCGGGCCGCCGGGCATCGGGAAGACGATGCTGGCCCGCCGCCTGCCCGGGATCCTTCCGCGTCTGCCGCCAGACGAGGCCCTCGAGGTCACGCGCATCCACTCGGTCGCGGGGATGCTCGCCCCAGGCCGGCCGCTCGTCACGATTCCGCCGTTCCGCGCGCCGCACCACACAGCGTCGGTCGCGGCGATCGTCGGCGGCGGGCCGGGCCCGAAGCCAGGCGAGGCGAGCCTCGCGCACCACGGCGTGCTCTTCCTCGACGAGCTCGCCGAGTTCGCTCGCAACGCGCTCGAGGCACTGCGCCAGCCGCTGGAGGACGGAGCGATCTCGATCGCGCGAGTCGGCGGCAGGATCGTCTTCCCGGCTCGATTTCAGCTCGTCGCGACCATGAACCTGTGCCCATGCGGGGCGCGCGGCGATCCGGCCGCGGAGTGCTCCTGCTCAGCCGCGCGCCTCGCCGCGTACCGGGACAAGCTCTCGCGGGCGCTGCTCGACCGCTTCGACCTGCTGGTGACGGTCCCGCGTCCTCGAGCTCGAGACCTGGAGCGGGCCGCGGGAGAGACTTCGGACGCCGTCCGTGGCCGCGTCGAGGCCGCGCACGCGCGCGCACGCGCCGGGCCCTTGCATCGGTCGAAAGAAGCCTCCGAGCTGCTCTCGCGCGCTGTCGAACGGCTTCCGCTCTCGGGGCGCGGGCGCGCGAGAGTCGCACGCGTTGCGCGCACCGCCGCGCTCCTGGCGGGCGCCGACGAGGTCGGCGCAGAGCATGTCGCCGAGGCGCTGTCGTTCCGCTCGCCGACGGAGCTCGGGCTGAGATGAACGACCTCGCGCTCGCAGCCTTCGCGGCGGAGACCGGCGGTCACGTGGTCGACGAGCCCAAAGAGCTCCGCTTCGCACGCTTCCGGCGCACGTTCGACGGTGAGAGCTTCCGCGCGTCGCTGGAGGCTCGGAACTTGCGCTTCGTCGGCCGCTCGGAGCCTGGCTATCCCAGGCTTTTACGCGAGCTGCACGATCCGCCGCCGGGGCTCTTCCTGCGCGGCTCGGCAGATGTGGAGCTCTTGTCCGAGCCCGCCGTCGCGATCGTCGGCGCCCGCATGTGCTCGTCGTACGGCGGCCAGGTCGCCCGAATGCTCGGCCGCGAGCTGGCTGCGGCGGGGCTCGTGATCGTCAGCGGACTTGCCCGCGGCGTCGATGGCGAAGCGCACCGCGGGGCGCTCGAAGGGGGCGGCGCCACGGTCGCCGTCCTCGGCTGCGGAATCGAGCGCGACTATCCGGCCGCGCACGCGCAGCTCGCGCGCGGAATCTGTGCCTCCGGACTCGTCGTCTCCGAGTACGCGCCCGGAGTAGAGCCGGCGCCGTGGAGATTCCCGGCGCGGAACCGGATCATCGCCGGGCTTTGCCCGGCGGCCATTATCGTCGAGGCCCGTGAGCGCAGCGGCGCGCTGATCACGGCCGACTTCGCGCTCGAGGCGGGTCGCGAGGTCTTCGCGGTGCCGGGCGAGATCACATCGACGCTGTCCACGGGCACGAATGCGCTCTTGCGTCTCGGCGCCACGCCGTTGACCTCGGCGGCCGACGTCCTCGAGCTGTTTGGTCTCGAGCCCACGGGGTCCGAACGCCTCGACCTCGGGACCGACGCGGCGGCCGTGCTCGATGCGCTGGCCCGCGAGCCGGCCGCCGCGGACGAGCTGGGCCGCGCCACCGGGCTCGATGCCGCGGCCCTGGCGACCGCACTGGCCGAGCTCGAGCTGGCCGGGGCGGTCGCCGAGGCCGACGGCCTGTTCAGAGGGGTGAGGCGGCCGGAATAGGATCGAACAACATGACGAGTTCCTACTGGCTCTCGGAAGCGCACGAGCCGATCCCGGAAGTCGAGCCGGGTGAAGGCGTCGATGTGGCGATCGTCGGCGGCGGCGTGACCGGCTGCGCGTGCGCACATGTCCTGGCGGAGGCGGGCCGTCGCGTGCGTGTGTACGAGGCCCGCGAGATCGCGGGCGGCGCCAGCGGCCGGAACGGCGGCTTCGCGCTGCGCGGTGGCGCACCGGCGTACGACGTGGCCCGCGAGCAACTCGGTCCCGAGCGGGCTCGGGAGCTCTGGCGCCTGACGGAGCGCTATCTCGACCGGCTCGAGAAGCTGGCGGGCGACGCGTTCCGCCGAACGGGCAGCCTGCGGCTCGCAGCCGACCGTGACGAACGCACGGAGCTGGACGCGGAGTACGAGGCGCTACGCGAGGACGGGTTCGCCGCAGAGTGGCACGACGAGCTACCCGCTCCGCTGACTGGTCGGTACGACGGTGCCATCTTCCACCCGGCCGACGGGTCGCTTCAGCCTGCCCGCTGGGTGCGGCGACTCGCCGGGCTCGCGGCGGAGTCCGGCGCCGAGCTGCGACAAGGGCAGAGGGTCGCATCGCTTGCCGAGCTCGAAGCGGACCAGATCGTGATCGCCACCGACGGCTACACCAACGGCCTGCTTCCCGGGCTCGACGCGGTCGTCCAGCCGACGCGCGGCCAGGTCGTCGTCACCGAGCCTCTCGAGAGGCGGCTGTTCCGCTGCCCGCATTACACCCGCCACGGATACGACTACTGGCAGCAGACCCCCGATAACCGCCTTGTCGTCGGTGGTTCCCGTGACAGGGCGCTCGACATAGAGAACACCGCCGAAGAGAAGACGACGTCGCTGATCCAGGGCCACCTCGAGCGCTTCGTGGGAGAGCTCACCGGCAATTCGGCGGCGATCACGCACCGCTGGGCCGGCATCTTCGGCACGACCCCAGATCGGCTACCGCTCGTCGGCCCGGTGCCAGACCATGAGGGCGTGTGGGTGTCCGCCGGCTACTCCGGCCACGGGAACGTGATGGGCCTCGCCTGCGGTGAGCTCGTGGCCCAGGCGATCCTCGGGCAGGAGCCGCCCGAGCTCGAACTCTTCGAACCTGCGCGCCTGCTCGCCGTTTAGCCCGGCACTGTGACGGACTCGTCCATCTGGAAGAGCGAGAAGTCATTGCCCTCGGTGTCGGTGCAGCGGGCGAACCACCCGACCGTCGGGATGGCCTGCTTGTCCTCCGCGGAGCCGCCGAGCTCGCGCACGCGCGCGATCGTCCTGTCGATGTCGCCGGTTCCGAAGTAGATCACCGGACCGCTCTCGCCGCGCTGGGCCGGATAGATCGCGCCGCCCGGCTCGTTACCGTCGAGCATGCTGTACTCGACTGGCCCGTCAAACTCGCGGAATTTCCAGCCGAAGAGCGACGACCAGAACGTCTTCGAGCGGGCGCTGTCCTGCGCCGGGAGCTCGAAGTGCACGAGCTGTCCTTCCATCCTGAGCCCTCCTTCTCTGGAACGCGCAGACTAGCCTGCGCGCCATGGAGAACGAGGCCTGTGCCGGGTTGCGTGTGGGGACAGCCGCCCTGGCAGCCTCCCGCAGAAGGCGAGCCGGAGCGGCGGCGCGTCGCTGAGGCCCTCCGTGGTGCTCTTGAAGAATCGCAGGCCTGACGTCGGCTCAGAGGTCGAGCGTCGGCAGATCGACCTTGTCTACTCGGTCCATCGCCGCGAGGGCGATCGCGAGGTCCTGGATCGCGAGCCCGGTCGAGTCGAATGTCGTGATCTCGTCATCGGAACGGCGCCCGTCCGCTTCCCGGGCGAGAACCGCGCCGAGCTCAGTGACCTGCTCGCGTTGCAGCGCGCCTGCCTCGACGGCGTGCACGAGCTCGCCGTTGTGGCTCGCTTGCTCCCAGTCGTCGCAGAAAGCGTGTGTCCTGACGAGCTCCTCGACCGCGATCTCCGCCTTACCGGGCCCGTCAGCACCCATCAGGCTGACGTGCTGGCCGGCGCGGAGCGATCCGGGCGGGAGGAGCACCTCGTGGCCCGGGGTCATCGTCACCACCAGGTCCGCGGCGAGCGCCTCCTCGCGGGACCCGGCCACGCTGGCACCGAGCCCCAGAGCGGCACCGCGGGCCTGGCCCTCGTCGACGTCCCACAAGGCGACCTCTCGCCCGCGAGCGACGAACGTCTTCGCCGCAGCGCGTCCGTTGACGCCGGCGCCGACGACCGCCGCAGTCTCGGCGTCCGCGCGTCCGAGTGTCTCCGCCGCGAGCACGGCAGCCGCGCCGGTCCGCAGCGCCGTCACCGCTCCCGCGTCGAAGACCGCGCGCAGCATTCCGTTCGATGCATCGGAAAGAAGGACGAGGCCGGTGACCGTCGGCAGCCCTTGCTCCGGGTTGCCTGGAAACGACGTCACCCACTTGAGCGCTGCATGTCCGGCCCCGAGCACGGGCATCGCGCGGAAGTCTCCGGCCGGATACGCGGGCACGTAGACCTTCGGCGGCATCGACCAGTCACCGCGGTGGTACGCGAGGAAGGCCTCGCGAACCGCCTCGAGCGCGCGCTCGGGCGAAACCGCTTCCTCGACGTGCCGCGCCGCAAACACCGGAATCATCGCGGGCAAGGGTAGTGCGGTGCGGTCTGACGCTGCGGCGGCGCACTCCCTAGAGTGCCGCTATGCGCGCGGCGCTCTTGGTTGCGCTGCTGTTGGTGGTGTCGGGCTGCGGATCGACTCACCGGTCCGTGGCCGTGTCGGTCACGGGCCGGATCGGGCCGTTGCGCGTCGACCGGAGTGACCGGGGAGACGTGATCGCGTTTGCCGGCCGGCCGGACGCCGAGCGCGAAGGCGAGGAGTTCGACTCTGTCCGCTATCGCGCCTTGGGTTACGAGTGCTTCGAGACATCGGCCCTCGAGAGGTGGCCGCTGCTGCCCAAGGGCCCCTACTGCCGGACCGTGTTCCTCGTCAATGTGAAGACGGGCAAGCTCGGGAACTTATTTACCAGCTCGGCGGCCTACGTCGAACCGCACGGCGTCGGTCCCGGGATGCGCGAGGCGGTCGCCGAGCACCTTCTGCATAGGAAGCTGACAGTGGGTTGCGAGGAGAACTTCTA
>VAXM01000081.1 GCA_005883335.1 Actinomycetota bacterium | reverse complement strand
TCCACGGCTCGACGGTCCTCTACCCGTGCGATGCGAACCAGACGGCGAAGCTCGTCGAGGAGATGGCCGACCGCAAGGGGATTGTCTTCCTCCGCACGACGCGCGCTGCGACTCCCGTGCTCTACGGCGCCGACGAGGGGTTCCCGGTCGGCGGCTCGCGCGTGCTGCGCGACGGCGACGACGTGACGATCGTCGGTGTGGGGATCACGCTGCACGAGGCGTTGAAGGCCGCCGACGAGCTCGAAGGCAAGGGCATCTCGGCACGCGTGATCGACCTCTATTCGGTCAAGCCGGTCGACGGCGAGACGCTGCGCGCCGCCGCCGAGGCGACGGGCGGCCGTGTGCTGACCGTCGAGGACCACTGGCCCGAGGGTGGCATCGGCGACGCGGTGCTCGAAGCGCTCTCAGACGGCGAGACGCCGGCGCGGGTCGTCCGGCTGGCCGTACGCGACATGCCGGGCTCCGGAAAGCCGGCGGAGCTGCTCGCGGCCGCAGGCATCGACGCCGAGCACATCGCCGACGCAGCGCGCTCGCTCGTCGAGGCTGCGGTCGGAGCACGCTAAGCGCGCGCAACACGTCGCCGTATGTCAAGCCGCGCAACCAGCGAGACGCTTCAGGCCGCCCGGCTGCTCTATGAACTGACGCGGAGGGACGAAGTGAGAGTCACCATTGCGAACCGTCCAGCCATCCTGCGCAACCACTCCGTGGGATCAGTTCGGCTTCCCTCGGGGAAGCTCTGTGCCTGCGACCCGATCACGAGCGCGTACGACGCCGTCGCCTTCGAGCGGCAGGTCGCGCCCGGCACCTATCCAGTCGAAGTATTTGTGGCCGAGTTCGAGGACAATGATGACCAGAGGGTCGCGGCTGCACTTGTACACCTCGCGAGCGCGCGAGCTGACGACTGGGAGGACGCCCTTTGGCCGGGACAGGACGCGAGCACGCTAGGTGCCGATGGGTTCTACGGTTATCCGGTCGACGCGGGGACCGGCTGTTTTGCGAGTCCCGAGGGGTTGGCGCAACTCGCGGACGTACTCAGTCAGCACTACGACCACGAGCCGTCCACGAGCTTGGATCCTCTCAGCGCCGCGCTGGAAGCAACCTACATCCCGACCTGGGGCTGGGCTGACTTCGCGGTCGGCGGTGCCAACGTCATCGCGTTTCACTCCGGATTTGGAGACGGCACATATCCGACCTGCTGGGGGCTCGACTCATCCGCCTCGCCGGTCTGCGCTCTCACTGATTTTCTTGTAATCGACGCAAACGCGACCTCAACCGCCTAATCGCGCGAGCGCCCGCATCGCGGCGGCGCGGCCTACGCTTAGGCGCATGGCCGTCGTCATCGGTTCCAACCTGCGCAAGGAGATCGCCGGGTCACTGCTCTTCGAGGGCGTCTCGTTCTCGGTCGAGCGCGGTGACCGGCTCTCGCTTTCCGGGCCGAACGGGGCAGGCAAGACGACGCTGCTCCGGATGCTCGCCGGCGAGACCGAGGTGCACGGCGGCGAGCTCGTCTTCGCGAAGGGCACGCGCATCGCACTGCACGACCAGCGGCCGCCGCTGCAACACGGGCTGACGCTACGCGAATACGCGCTCAGCGGAGCGCGCGACCTGGTCGAGACCGAGGAGGAGCTCCGCTCGCTCGAGCAGGCGATGGCCGGCGGCGAGCACGGCGCCGCCACGCTGAGGCGTTACTCCGAGGCGCAGGCGCGGCTCGAGCATGCTGGCGGCTACGACTGGCGCGAACGGGCGGCTCGAGTGCTACGGGGCCTCGGATTCGTCGACGCCGATCTCGACCGGCCGCTCGAGACCTTCTCGGGAGGCGAGTTGACGCGCGCCTCGCTGGCACGCGCGCTGGCCGGCGATCCCGACCTGTTGCTCCTCGACGAGCCGACGAACCATCTCGACGTCGAGAACCTCGAGTGGCTCGAGCAGGAGCTGCAGTCGCTCGACGCCGCGGTCATCCTCGTCGCCCACGACCGCTGGTTCCTCGAGGCGGTGACAACGGCTGTCCTCGAGCTCGAGGCGGGCCGCTCGCTCTTCTTCCCGGGCCCCTGGCACGTCTGGCGGCTCGAGAAGGCGAGCCGCGCGGCGGCCGCGGCGAAGACCGCCGAGCGGGTCGGCGAAGACATCGTGCGCCTCGAGCGGTTCGTCGAGCGGTTCCGTTACAAGAAGAGCAAGGCCAAGCAGGCACAGGCGAAGCTGACGCAGATCCAGCGGCTCGAGCAGGAACGCTCGAACGCCGCGGGCGAGCTCGAGCTTCTGACGGAACATGGACGCCATAGGCGACTCGGCTTCGACTTCCTGAAACCGGCGCGCAGCGGCCGTACGGTGGTCGAGGGAAGCGGGCTGGAGATCGCCGCCGGCGAGAAGGATCTCCTCGCGGACGCGTCGTTCGCGCTCGAGCGCGGCGAGCACGTGGGCCTCGTCGGGCCGAACGGCTCGGGGAAGACAACGCTGCTCGAGACGGTCCTCGGCCGCCGCGAGCAGAGAGCCGGATCGGTGCGCCTCGGCTACGGCGTCGAGGCCGCCTATTTCTCCCAGCACGAGGTGGAGCTCGACGAGCGCGGCACCGTCCTCGATTGCGCGCAGCGCGCGACCGGCTTGCCGCGCCCGCAGGCGCAGAAGCTGCTCGGCCGCTTCCTCTTCTCCGGGTGGGAGGCGCACGAGAAGGCGGTCACCGCGCTCTCCGGCGGCGAGCGGCGTCGGCTTGCGCTCGCGCTGGTCGTCGCGTCAGGCGCGAACTTCCTCGTGCTCGACGAGCCGACGAACCATCTCGACCTCGAGAGCCGCGAGGCGCTCGAGGCGGCTCTGGACGCCTTTCCAGGGACGGTCCTGCTCGTCTCGCACGACCGCGCGCTGCTGGACGCGGTCGCGCGGCGGCTGCTCGCCATCGAGGAGCGGACGCTTCGGTCGTACGACGGCGGCTGGGCCGAGTACCAGCGGCGCCGCGCGGAGCCGGAGGTCGAGGATCCTGCCCCGCCGGCGCGGCCTGCAAAGGCGAAGCCCGCACGGCAGCCGCAGCGAAGCGGCCCAACCCAGCTCGAGCAGCTAGAGGGTGAAATCGCGGAGCGCGAGGCCGCGGTGGCCGAGCTCGAACGGCGTCTTTCGAAGGACTGGTCGGACGTCAACGTTCTCGACGCTCACCGGCGCGCGAGGAACGAGCTGCAGGAACTGCTCTCTCGGTGGGAGCGCCTCTTCGAAGAGGCGCAGCGCGCCTAGCGTCTATGTACCGCCGCGCCAGCGCGCGTAGTCGCGCTCGGCCTTGCGGTTCCGGTACCAGGCGCCGATTCCCAGCGCGATCGGGACGAGCACGATCAGGGACAGGATGCCGACCGGCACCGCCCAGTACGCCCGGCTCGGACGGGATGTCTTCACGGCGGGCATGGGCTCGGAGGCGGCCTTGGCCTTGTTCGGCTGGTGTCGGCGCTTGCCCGCCGCCTTCCTCGGCTTGGCAGCCTTCGCCGCGACCGCGGGCGGGCCGTGGAACTTCTTCGGCATCCAGTAGTCGACGAGCCAGCGCCCGTTGTGGCTCTTGACCAGCTCGACGTCGGCGGTGAGGGCGGAGTACCCGCTACCGGGCTTCGGGAACAGGAAGACCTCCAGGCCGATTGTGTCCGTGTAGGAGTACTGGACGAAGTCCCATTTCCCGAGGCCCTTGTCCAACGCGGGGTAGGGCACGACCGGCAGGTCGCCGCGGTTCCACTCCTTCCGCGTCACTCCCGCCTTGAGGCTCGGCGCCGCCAGAGGCCAGGAGCGGGCGACATGCTGCCGCGCGACCGCCGTCCGGATGAACTCCGCGAGCACGCGCCGGACCGCGCGCTGCTTCGCCGGCGTGAAGCGGGCCGGCTTGGGCTGGCTGTAGTCCGGGACCTCGGGACCGTTCGCGTTGCCGGGGTTGCCGGGCGTCGACAGGTGAACGCCAAGGGCGATCAAGCCGGCAACCGCGGCCAGGATTGCCGTGAAGATCAGCCGCCGGCGCCAGCGGTACGAGTGGAGGATCCGCACCTCCGCATTTTGCCGACGGCGTTCAGGGACTGCGATCGAAGGTCGCGACGACCGCCTCAGCCACGACCTTCATCGGCCTGCCGGACACCTGGCTGGCCTTCCGCAGGCGCGCGAAAGCCTCCTGCTCGGTCAGGCTCTCGCGCTCCATCAGCAGCCCTTTGGCCCGCTCGATCGCCTTGCGCGCCTCGAGCGCCTCGGCGAGCGAGTCCGCCTGTTCCCGAAGCGCGGCGAGCTCGTCGTGACGCGCCCGCGCCGTCCGGATCGCGGGCAGGAGATCCTGCTCGCGGAACGGCTTCACGAGGTAGCCGAAGACGCCGGCTTCGAGCGCGCGCGAGACGAGCTCGTCCTGGCCGTACGCCGTCAGCATCACGATCGGGATCGGGCGCTCGTCGAGGATCCGGCGAGCGGCTTCGATTCCGTCGAGCCGCGGCATCTTGACGTCGAGCACGGCGAGGTCGGGCTGCTCCCGCCGTGCGAGCTCGACTGCCTCCTGGCCGTCCTTCGCCTCGGCGCAGACCTCGAAGCCCGCGCGCTCGAGCAGGGCTTTGAGGTCGAGCCGGATGATCGTCTCGTCTTCGGCGATCAGGATTCGCACGCGCGGATCGTAGACTTCACATCGTGAGCGCCTGTTGTGCTCCCCGGTACCGCAAGGTCTTCAGCAAGCGCCTGGCGCGGCGCGATGCACGCCGTTATCGCCGGAAGGGGCTCGACAAGACGGCGCGCTCGATCGTCGACAGCCTGGCCGAGCGCGGCGTCTCCGACGCGTCGGTGCTCGAGGTGGGCGGCGGCGTCGGCGCGATCGAGATCGAGCTGCTCAAGGCCGGAGCGCGCGAGGCGACCGTCGTCGAGCTCTCGGAGGAGTACGACGGGGAAGCCGCGGAGCTGCTCGCCGAGAACGGGTTGCAGAACCGGGTTTCGCGGCGGCACGGCGATTTCGTCGAGCTCGAAGGCAAGGTCGATCCCGCGGACGTCGTGGTCATGCACCGTGTCGTGTGCTGCTATCCCGATCCGGAGTCGCTCGTCGGCGCGGCGGCGGAGCACGCGCAGCGGTTGCTCGCTTTGAGCTTCCCGCGGGACAACTGGTGGGTTCGCGTCGGCTGGTACGCAGTCGATGCGTGGTTCCGGCTGGTGTATCGGTTCGAGTCGTTCGTCCACCCGCACGAGCGAATCCTCGGGGCGGCGGCGCGGATGGGGTTCACGCCCGTGCACGAGCACTCGGGGCCGATCTGGCACGTGGCCGTGCTCGAGCGGCGCTGATCAGGTCGCCGGGAACACGACCTCGGCCCTGAGCCCGCCGTCCGACTCGAGCGCAAGCCGCCCGCCGAGCTCGTCCTGGACGAGCGCGCGCACGATCGAAAGCCCCGTCCCGGAAGCAGGCTCGCCCTCGAGCCCGTGCCCGTCGTCCGCGATGGAAAGCACGACCTCGCCGTCACGGCGCGCCAGCTCTACGCGCACCGCGTCGCCGCCATGCTCGAGCGCGTTCTGAAGAAGCTCCGAAAACACGAGCGCGAGCGCCGTCGCCCGGTTTCCTCCCAGCGACACCGGCTCCAACGACGCCTCAACTGTCTTCGCCGTCCCCAGCCCCTGCACGAGCATCGCGCGCAGCCGGTCGAGCAGCTCGTCCAGCTCCACGTCGTCGTCGCGGCGCTCTGTCAGCACCTCGTGCACCGCAGCGATCGCGAGGATCCGGTTCACGGAGTCGTTCAGCGCCTTCTGCGCGTCGACCTCATCCGTCCGCGCCTGCAGCCGGAGCAGCGACGCGACCGTCTGCAGGTTGTTCTTGACGCGATGGTGGATCTCCTGGGCCAGCACGCCGCGCAGCACCGCCCGCCCGTGCTCGAGCGCAACCGCCGCGTGGCTTGCGATCGAGCCGAGCAGGGCGCGATCGTCCGACGAGAACGGCGTGTCCCGGTCGCAGACGAGCTCCCCGACCTGGCGCCCCTTCCACCGCAAGGGCACGCGTACCGCATGCTTCCCCGCGCGGCCCTCCGGCCAGACGACTTCGCCGTCCTCGAGCACGAGCGCCGCGCCGGTTGCCCCCACAGCGTCGACCGTCGCCTCGACGATCGCTTCCAGCGACTCCTCGAGGTACAGCGACTCGGACACGGCCTCGGAGATCCGCGCCAGCGCCTCGAGCTCGTCGACCCGGCGCTGCGCCTGCGCGTAGAGCTTCGCGTGCTCGATCGTCTGCGCGACCTGGGCGGCGATCGCCAGGAGCAGCTCGATCTCCGCCGCGCTGAAGTCGCGCGGCTCGCGTGTTCGGACGTTCACCGCGCCCTCAAGCTTCTCCCGGGCCAGGATGGGCACCGCGAGGATCGACTCGTACTCGTCCTCGGGCAAGTTCGGGAACGCCTTGAAGCGCTCGTCCAGGTGCGCTTGTGCCGGGATCATCACAGGCGCCCGCGCCTCGGCGGCCGACCCTGTGATGCCCTCTCCCGGGCGCATCCGCGGGCGGCCGGTCATCTCCTCGACCCGCGTGCCGTGCGTCGCGCGCAGCACGAGCTCGTCGGCCTGCTCGTCGTAGAGGTAGACGAAGCACGCGTCGGCGTCGAGCGCGTCCGCAACCTTGCTCGCGACGAGGGAGAGCACCTCCTCGAGATCGAGCGTCGAGTTGACCGCCGCGATCGTCTCGGTCAGGAGGCGCAGGTGGCGACCGGTTTCGTCCACCAACCCAGTGTAGGAGCCGCTTACAGAAGATTTACGCGATCCGCAGATTGCGATTGCAGTCGGCCGGTAGCGTCCGGTCCGATGTCGGTACCGGCGTCAGCGCTGCTTCAGACCCCGGGGTACTTGGTTGCCGACGCGAACGGGCGCTTTGTCGGGCGGGTCGAATGCCCGATGTACGGCACGCAGCCCGACATGCCCGATGCTCTCGCTGTGCGCCGCGGCCTCTTCGGACGCAGACGCCGGCTCGTGCCGGCGGACGCGATCGACCAGATCGACGGATCGAGCGGCGTGGTCGGCCTGCTTGTCGAGCGGGACTCGCTGCGCAGCTTCCTGTGAGACAATGAAGCACTGACGGTCTCAGCGCCCTGCGGCGTGCGAGGCCGACTGACGGCCGACCGCGAGCTGCTGGAGATTCCGCAGCTCGTGGTCGTTGAGGGACCGTTCGCCTACAAAACCGCGAGGTAGCGGTCCTTCTCCCAGTCGGTCAGCTGCACGCGGTACTCGTCCCATTCCTTCCGCTTCAGCTCGACGTAGCGGTCGAAGATGTGCGGCCCGAGCGCCTTCCGCACCAGCTCCGACTGCGCGAGCTCGTCGATCGCCTCGCCGAGCGTCTCCGGCAGCGAGACGATTCCGCGCTCCCGCCGCTGCTCCGGGGTCAGGTGGTAGAGGTTCGTCTCCATCGGCTCGGGCAGCTCATAGCCTTGCTCGATGCCCTCGAGCCCCGCGTGGAGCAGCGCCGCGAAGGTGAGGTACGGGTTGCAGGCCGGATCGGGGCAGCGGATCTCGGCGCGGGTCGCCTGCTCGGAGCCCGGCTTGTACAGCGGGATCCGGATCAGCGCCGAACGGTTGCGCCGCGACCACGCGACGTACACGGGAGCCTCGTACCCCGGCACGAGCCGCTTATAGGAGTTCACCCACTGGGCGAAGACCGCCGAGATCTCGCGCGCGTGGCGGAGCTGACCGGCGATGAACGCCTTGCCCGCGTCCGAGAGGTGCCACTCGTCGTCGCCGTCGAAGAAGGCGTTGCGGCCGTCGCTGAAGAGCGACTGGTGCGTGTGCATCCCCGACCCGTTCTCGCCGAAGATCGGCTTGGGCATGAAGGTCGCGTGGTAGCCGGCCTTCTTCGCGATCTCCTTGACGATCAGGCGGTACGTGACCGTGTGGTCGGCCATCGTCAGGGCCGGCGCGAAGCGCATGTCGATCTCGTGCTGGGAGGGCCCGACCTCGTGATGGACGTACTCGATCGGGATTCCGACCGTCTCCAGCGCGCGCACGGTCTCCTGGCGCAGCTCGCTCGCGGCGTCCATCGTTGTCATCGCGAAGTAGCCGCCCTCGTCCAGCGTCTCGGTGCCGGTGTCGTCCTTGAAGAGGAAGTACTCGAGCTCGGGGCCGACGTTGAAGGTGTCGAAGCCGAGCTCGCGCATCCGGTCGAGCGCGCGGCGGAGGACGTAGCGCGGGTCGCCCTCGTACGGCCGCCCGTCCGGCGTGACGACGTCGCAGATCATCCGTGCGACCTTCGTCTCGCCCTCTTTCCAGGGCATCGGCGTGAAGGTGGCCGGGTCCGGGATCGCGACCATGTCCGACTCCTCGATCGCGTTGAACCCCGTGATTGACGACCCGTCGAAGCCCATCCCGTCGTCGAGCGCGGCCTCGATCTCGCTCGGCGTGACGGCGAAGCTCTTCAGATGCCCCTCGATGTCCGTGAACCAGAGGAGCAGAAACTCGATCCCCTCGTCCTTGATCCGCTCGAGCACCTTCTTCCGCGCCTCCGGATCGCTTGTCGCCCTCGGCTTGCTCTCGACCTGCGCCACCGCATTTCCTCCCTTCAAAACACAAAAGCCCCGGACGCTCCAGCGCCCGAGGCCACATCGCCTCCGAACCTCGTCAGTCTACCGCAGCCGGCAGCGGCAACTCAGCCAGCTCCGGTTCCCGGCCCTCGTGCGCGATCGCGCGGCCGTAGAAGCCGAGCGCCGGCCCAATCGCAAGGGCCCCGGCCGTCAGCGCGGTCCGGATCCCCCAGACGTTGCCGAGCACGCCGAGAACCGGTCCGCCGCCGGCCTGTCCGACCGCGTTTGCCTGGCCTGTGATCGAGAAGACCGTCGCCCGGACACTCGAGTCGGTGATCTGCTTGCTCAGCCAGGTGTCGTAGAGCGGGCCCTGCATGTTGCGGGCGAAGAAGACGCCGAGCAGGCCGCCGATCGCGGCCCACGTCGAGCCCGTGAGCGCGAAGAGCAGCATCGCGGCCAGTTCCAGGACGGTGAATCCGAACAGGAACTGCGCGACGGTCTGCCGGCCGCCGCGCTCGACGCGCCTGATCAAGCCGCCGATCGCCGCGATGTTGAGCACCATCCCGGCGAGCCAGAAGATCCCGAACCAGACGACCGGATCGAGGCTTCCGACCGCGGGAAGGCCGACGTCTCGGAGGAAGTGCGCCTCCTTCAAACGATCGAAGGCCTCGCTCGACGTGCCCATGAAGAGCTCGACGCCGATCAGCAGCATCACGATCGGCTGCGCCCAGGCGTAGCGCCCGCCTTTCACGGCCGTGCGGCGCAGCTCGGCGATTGGCGCCGCTCGCTCCTCGCGCGGGCGGCGCACGAACCCCGTCTCGGGCATGAAGAGGATCGCCGCCAGCCCGCAGGCGATCGTGAAGACGCCGCCCAGGATCACGCCGCCGCGCAGCGAGACGGTGCCAACCGCGACCTGGGCAATGAGCCCGACCACCGCGCCCGCCTGCCCGAAGCGGGCCGCGCGCAGGAAGATCGTGCCGACGTTCTCGACGCCGACCTCGTCCGTGATCCACGCCTGCTCGGCGCCGCTCGTGAAGGTGTACGCGAACCCCCAGAACGCCCAGAGCGCAATGACCAGCCACGGGGCGGAGACGAAGCCCACAGCCGCCCAAGCCGCGCCGGTGCCGAGGTAGCCGATGACGAGCGACAGGCGGCGGCTGTACGTGTCGGCCACGATTCCGGTCGGTACCTCGAACAGGAACACCGCGGCCTCCATCGCCGTTCCCATCAGCACGAGCTGCAGCGGCGAGAAGTGCAGCTCCCGGACGAGGTAGACGGCCATGACGACCCACGTCGGTAGGCGAAGGCCGAAGGTGAGGCCGTAGTAGACGGTGGTCGCCGGCAGCCGCTTCATGCCTTCTCCCAGACCGAGACGTGCTTCCGGCTCTCGCTTGTGAACGGCTCGCGCTGCCAGCCGCTCCAGCGCTCACGAAGCCGCATGCCGGCGATCCGCGCCATCAGGTCGAGCTCGGCGGGCGAGACCGAGCGGAACGGCATCGACAGCCGCTCCCAGCGCCCATCGATGAGGTTGAAGTGGTGCGAGACGAGCCGCTGTGTGTCGGCGTCGTACTCGTCGACGCCCACGTGCGTGTCGCTCAAGTCGAACACTCGCAGCGGGCCGCGCGAGGGCACGCCGACTTCGGCGACGAAGCACCCGCCGGGCTCGAGATGCGCGGCCGCGTTCTCGAACGTCGCGACCTGGCCCTCTTGGGTCGTCTGGTTGTTGATCGAGTTGAAGACGATGTAGGAGAGCGAAAACGTCCCGTCGACGCGCGTCGTCGCGTAGTCGCCGATCGCGACCGGGATCTCGCCGCCGCCGGGCTTCTTGCGCAGCTCTGCGACCATGTCCGGCGACAGGTCGATCCCGGCCACTGCAACGCCTCGCGCAGCGAGGGGCAGCGCGATGCGGCCGGTCCCGATCGCGAGCTCGAGGGCGGCTCCGTCGCCCGCGAGCCCGGCGAGGAAGTCGACCACCGGCTCGACCGGCATGTCGGCGGTCGACTCGTCGTAGCGCTCGGCCACGCACCCCGCGAACCAGTCCTTCATCCGGACCTCTTCAACTTGCCGTGCTTCTTCGCGTAGCGCTCGCCCGTGTGGAAGACCCAGAGCCCGAGCGGCACGGAGACGGCGCCGATCACGAGCAGCGGCCAGATGTCGCGCCAGAGGTCGGTGATCCCGGCCCCTTCGAGGATCGCGTTCCGGCAGCCGCGCAGCGCGTAGGTCGCGGGCGAGATCTTCGCTAGTGCCTGCATCCAGCCGGGCAGCACCGAGACCGGGTAGTAGACGCCCGAGACGACGAGCAGCAGGCCCTGCGCGACGAACCCGAGCTGCGTCCCCTTCTCGGGGGAGATCAGCGGCAGGACCGCGGTCATCATCCCGATCCCGATGAACGAGATCGACGCGACGACGAGCAGCACGAGCGCCGCGATGTAGTTCGCGTGTGGCACGTGCAGCGTGAAGAACGCGGCCACGACCCCGAACAGCAGCACCGCGCGCACGATCCCGTAGACGACCGCGAACGCGCCCATCCCGAACAGGTGCACCGGGCGCGAGAGCGGCGCCATGAACGTGTACTCGATCGTGCCCTCCCAGCGCTCCCACGCGACGGTCTCGGTGAGGATCTCGAAGATGATCCCGAGGTAGGCCCAGATCACGGCGCCGACGAGCAGGATCGTCGTGACGCGGCTGACGTCGATCTTGCCGCCCACCGCCGGGATGCCCTTCGCGATGAAGACGATCGTCAGCGTGTTCGCGACCGTCCAGAGGAAGAACGCGATGTCCCACCAGATGTAGCGCTTGACCAGGTAGATGTTGCGCTCGACGACGCCCCCAAGCCCGACGAGCTCGTGGCGCAGCGCGAGGCTCATCGCCCTCATCGGTGATCACCTCCGTCACCGTTCTCGAAGGCGTGGCCGCTCGCGGCGAAGAACGCCTCCTCGAGCGTCTCGGAGCCGTAACGGGCCTTGAGCTGGTCCGCCGGCTCGAGGCAGAGCAGATTGCCGTCGTCGAGGATCCCGACGCGGTCGGCCAGCGCCTCCGCCTCGGCGAGATCGTGCGTGCAGAGGAGCACCGTCGCGTCGTGCTCGGCTCGGACTTCCTCGATGAACTTCTGCACCTCCTGCTTCGAGCGCGGGTCGAGACCGGTCGTCGGCTCGTCGAGCAGGAGCAGGACCGGCGCGGTCAGGAGCGCCCGCGCCAGGGCGACCTTCTGCTGCATGCCGCGCGAGAGGTGCTCCATCGGGTCGCCGCGGCGGTCGGCGGGGAAGCCGACGCGGCCGAGAATGCGCGGAATCTCCTCGCGGGTCTCCGAAGCGCGCAGGCCGTAGAAGCGTGCCGCGTAGCTCAGGTTCTCGACCGCGGACATCTTCTTGAAGAAGGAGGCCTCGACCGAGACGCGGTTGACGAGCCTGCGCACCGCGCGGGTCTCGCGGAACGCGTCGTGGCCGAAGACGCGGGCGCTGCCGCCGTCCGGGAGGAGCAGCGTCGCCAGAAGGCGGACCAGCGTCGACTTGCCCGAGCCGTTCGGGCCCAAAATCGCGACGCATTCGCCGCGCGCGACGTCAAAGCTCACACCGCGCAGCGCTTCGACGCGACGACGGCCCCGCGCGCCGTCGCGGCGGACGAACTCCTTGCGCAAGTTGTGAACTTCTAGGGCCTGCATGCTGCTCCTAACTCGGGTACGGGACGACCGGCGCCTGCCTGGCGATCAGGCGGCGCCCGAGAAACCGTGAGTCAACCCGTGAGCAGCACGACTCTGACCTTACCTAGGCACTCGGCCACCGGCAAGTAAAGCCGGAAGGTTCGGGTGCCGATAAAAACCGTGGAGCCGCCCGTGACCTATGACGAGACCTGGGACGACGGTCCCGCCCGCCGCTTTCCGCTCGCTGCCATCGCAGTGATCGTCGCGCTACTCGCGCTCGCGGCGTCGATGTTCGTGCTGGTGCGGCAGGCCACGGTGGTCAGCTCGGAGCGTTCAGCCCGCCGGACCGAGATCGGAAAGCTGCAGAAGCAGGTCACCCTGCTCGAGTCGCGCGACGTGGCGCTGGCCGGCCGTCTCGGCTCCACCGAGAAGACGCTGAAGCGGCGCGAGACAGGAATCGCCCCGCTCGCAAAGCGAGTCCTCAAGAGCGTCTTCACGATCGAGACCGACCGCGGGCTCGGCAGCGGCTTCGTCGCCTGGCGCGACAGCGACGCGAGCTACCTCGTGACGGCGAACCACGTCGTGGAAGGCCAGCTCGGCGATGTGTCGATCAGACGCAAGGGCGGTGCCTGGAGCGGCGAGGTGCTGGCGACCGATCCGAAGCACGATCTTGCGATCGTCCGAATGGACGCCAAGCCGGCCGGAGCGGTGCCGCTCTGGCAGAAGCCGCGCACGAAGCTGCCGCAGACCGGCGACCAGCTGCTGCTGGTCGGAAGCCCGTACGGGCTCTACGGCACGGTGACGACCGGCATCGTCAGCCGCGTCTCGAGCACGGCGATCCAGACGGACGCAGCCGCGAACCCCGGCAACTCCGGCGGTCCCGCGCTCGACAAGCAGGGCCACATCGTCGGGGTGCTGGTCGCGGGCGGCGGCGAGAACATCAACTTCGCGATCCCGATCCGCCAGGTCTGCAAGAAGCTCCGCGCCTGCTAGACGCCGTCCGTTTGTTCAGCTAAGTTGCGGTCAGTGCTTGCCGCCGAAGGCGGGCACGGAGGCATTGGGGCCTCACGACCAGAGAGTCGTGGGCCCTTTTTTGTTGGTCCGAGACGAGGAGGAACCAGGATGAAGTTCAAGCTCGAGTACATCTGGCTCGACGGCTACGAGCCCGTTCCGAACCTGCGCAGCAAGACGAAGATCGTCGACTTCGAAACGGAGCCGACCCTCGACCAGCTGCCGCTGTGGAACTTCGACGGCAGCTCGACACGCCAGGCGGACGGCTCGAGCTCGGACTGCTTCCTCCAGCCGGTCGCGCTCTTCCCCGACCCTGCGCGCAACCGCGGCCACCTCGTCATGTGCGAGGTGCTGTTGCCCGACGGAACGCCGCATCCGTCGAACAACCGCGCCGCGATCGCAGACGACCCCGACGCCTGGTTCGGATTCGAACAGGAGTACTTCCTGTACAAGGACGGCTCGCCGCTCGGGTTCCCGAAGGAGGGATTTCCCGCGCCGCAGGGCGAGTACTACACGGGCGTCGGCTTCAAGAATGTGGGCGACATCGCGCGGCAGATCGTCGACGAGCACATCGACCTCTGCATCGAGGCCGGCATCGCGATCGAAGGCGTGAATGCCGAGGTCGCAAAGGGGCAGTGGGAGTTCCAGATCTTCGGCAAGGGCGCCAAGCGCGCAGCCGACGAGCTCTGGATCGCGCGGTACCTGATGCTCCGCCTCTGCGAGCGCTACGGCGTCGACGTCAACTTCCATCCGAAGCCGCTCGGCGTCGACGTCGACTGGAACGGCTCGGGGCTGCACACGAACTTCTCGACGAAGCACCTGCGCGAGATCGGCGGCGAGGAGTACTTCGCCGCGCTGATGAGCGCGTTCTCGGAGGCGCGCGACGAGCACATCGCGTGCTACGGCCCCGAAAACGACTTGCGCCTGACCGGGCTCCATGAGACGGCGGCGATCGACGACTTCACGTACGGCATCGCCGATCGCGGGGCGTCGATCCGCATCCCGCACAGCTTCGTCAACAGCGGCCACCGTGGCTACCTCGAAGATCGTCGGCCGAACTCGATGGCCGATCCGTACCGCATCACCGGCCGCATCCTGCAGACGATCGAGTCGGTCACCGCGCAGGCGCTGATCGAAGACGCGTTTGCGGCGTAGCCGATGCTCCTGCGCGACCTTCGGCCTGACGACTGGCCGGAGGTCGCGCGCATCTTCGCGGAAGGGATCCGGACCGGCAATGCGACCTTCGAGACCGAGGTGCTGTCGTGGGAGGCGTGGGATGCCGCGCATCTGCCGGCGCACCGCCTCGTGGCGGAGCGGGACGGGCGGGTCGTCGGCTGGATCGCGTTGGCACCGGTGTCGCCGCGGAAGTGCTACGCGGGCGTGGCCGAGGTGAGCACCTACGTCGCGGAGGACGCTCGCGGCGAGGGTGTGGGACGGGAGTTGCTCGCGGCGCTGATCGAGAGCTCCGAGCGCGGTGGGATCTGGACGCTCGAGACGGGCGTCTTTCCGGAGAACGAGCCGAGCCTCCGACTCTTGCAGCGCTTTGGCTTCCGCGTCGTCGGGACGCGTGAGCGGATCGGCCGCATGCACGGGATGTGGCGGGACGTGACCTTTCTGGAGCGACGAAGCGAGGTGGTGGGCTGATGGTCAAGGTCGAGGCGGTGGTCCTCCGCGAGCGCGTCGAGATCGTGATCGATGCGGTCGAAGAGCAGACGGGCCACGTGGGTGTGACGGTGGTCGAAGCGGTCGGGCACGGGCGCCAGCGCGGGATCACGCACGAGTACCGCGGGCGGGTCTTCGAGTCGCGGTTCCTGCCGAAGGCGCTCCTGACGTTCGTCGTCGACGACCACCTGGCGGCCGCGGTCGCGGAAACAGTCTCCGACGCGGCGCGCAGCGGCAGCGATTCCGGCGACGGGCTCGTCTGGACGACCCCGGTGGCCCATGTCACTCACAACCGGACCGGCCGGCCGCTGGAGGACGCGGCATGAAGAACTCCGACCTTCTCCTCGCGGCCAATACGCTGTGGGTCGTCGTCGCAGCCGTGCTCGTGATGTTCATGCAGGCGGGCTTCGCGTTCCTCGAGGCTGGCCTGACGCGGATGAAGAACGCCGCTCACATCGCCGGCAAGAACGTCCTGATCTTCGGCGTCTGCTCGCTCGTCTACTGGGCGGTCGGCTTCGGGATCGCGTTCGGCGACGGGAACAAGGTGATCGGCACGCACGGCTTCATACCCTCGGTCGACTCGCTGCTGTCGGTCGGGAAGGCGCCGTACTCGTTCTTCACGACTATCCCGGGCGCTGCGGGTTACTTCTTCGAGGTCGTGTTCGCCGGGGTCTCGCTGGCGATCGTCTGGGGCGCGATGGCCGAGCGCGCAAAGCTTTGGGTCTACTTCGTCTTCGGCGCGGCCTTCACGGTCATCTACTCGATCACCTCGCACTGGGTCTGGGGCGGCGGGTGGCTGTTCGGGCTCGGGATGCAGGACTTCGCGGGCTCAACGGTCGTCCACTACCAGGGCGCCCTGGCCGCGCTCGCGGGCGCGCTGCTCCTCGGCCCGCGGATCGGCAAGTTCGACGGAGGGCGCGGGAACGCGATCCCCGGGCACAACATCCCGTACGCCGTCCTCGGCACGCTCATCCTCTGGTTCGGCTGGTTCGGCTTCAACCCAGGCTCCACGTTGAGCGTGGTCACCGGCCACCGGATCGGCTTCTTCGCCTACGTCGCGCTGACGACGAACCTCGCCGCGGCGGCCGGAGCTGTGAGCGGCGCAATCACCGCGTGGCTCGTCCTCCGCAAGCCGGACATCTCGATGATGCTGAACGGCGTCCTCGCCGCGCTCGTCGCGGTCACCGCCGCCTCAGGCTTCGTCGCCCCGTGGGCCGCGGTCGTGATCGGCCTCGTCGCGGGCGTGATCGCAGTCGTCGGCGTGCTGGCCGTCGAGCGGATCGGAATCGACGACCCGATCGGCGCGGTCGCCGTGCACGGGGTCTCGGGTGTGTGGGGCACCGTGGCGACCGGTCTTTTCGCCGTCCCGGCGCTCGCCGCGACGCTGAACACGGGCCGCGGCGGCTTCGTCTACACAGGCTCGCTGCACCAGGTCTGGATACAGCTGCTCGGCCTCGCAGCCGTCGGCGCGTTTACCTTCTCCGCCTCGTTCGGGTGCCTCTGGACGATGAAGCGCCTCTGGGGCATCCGCGTCGAGGAGGAGACGGAAACCGCCGGCCTGGACGTCTCCGAGCACGGCATGTGGGGCTACCCCGAGTTCTACATCCCGGTTCCGGGCGGCTACGGAACCGAGGCCCACGGGCACCTGCTCGGGCACGGGCACGCGCACCGCCCGCAGGCACCGGTCATCCCCGAGGCCGAGCCCGAAGCCGCGTAGGTAGGGTCGGCGCACCGGTCACCGACGAGGGAGAGCCATGAGCTCGAGGACGATCGTGCTGATCCACGGCATGTGGATGACGCCGCTCAGCTGGGAGCACTGGGCCAAGCGCTACAGCGACCAGGGTCATCCCCCCGCGTGGCCCGGGCTCGAGGCCGAGCCCGACGAGCTGCGCCGTGATCCGTCGCCGCTGCGAGGGCTCTCGATCACCGACGTCGTCGACCACTACGACAAGATCATCCGGGGCCTCGACCAGCCGCCCATCATCATCGGCCACTCGTTCGGCGGCCTCTTCACGCAACTGCTGATCGATCGCGGCCTCGGCGCCGCCGCAGTTGCGCTCGGCACAGGGGCGCCGAAGGGCGTCCTGAAGCTCCCGTACTCGACGCTTCGAGCTGGCTGGCCGGCTCTTCGCAACCCGCTGGGCCGGAACAAGGTAACGCCGCTCACGCAGAAGCAGTTCCACTGGTGCTTCACCAACTCGCTCACCCGAGAAGCGTCGGATGCGGTCTACCAGCGCTATTACATCCCGGGCTCGGCGCGCCCGTTCTTCCAGGCCGGCTACGCCAACTTCAACCCGAACGCGGTGACGAAGGTCGACTACCGGAGCCCGGAGCGGCCGCCCCTGCTGCTCCTCACCGGCGAGGAGGACCGCATCTGTCCGCCGTCGGTCAATCGGTCCAACTGGGAGAAGCAGCACCAGGCCGCGACCGCCACCGAGCACAGGGAATACCCGGGCCGGTGTCACTTCCCGGGCCAGGACGGCTGGGAGGAAGTCGCGGACTACGCCCTCGCGTGGACGAGCGAGCACGCGAACGGGGCGGCGTAGAGCCCGGCGCTGATATCTGAAAGACTCTTCGCGCGGCCCTCACAGTATGGGTCCGTAGCTCTACAACCGCACGAGGATCGGAGGGGAGAGATATGAAGAGCCGAGCATTCCGCTCGCGAAAGACCGGTTCGATGAGACGACTCATCCCAGCGGCAGCCGTTCTGGCTGTTCTGGTCGGTCTGGCCGCGGGTCAGGCCGCCGGTTTGGGAGAGTCCAGCCCGACTACACCCGCGGCCAAGACGCCTCGCTGGGTCACCCACGTGGCGCGCTACCCGGGCGGCATTTCGGGCAGCGTGCGCGCGGTCTATGCCGCCAGAGGTCAGAACGGTGGGCAAGCAAGGGCTCGGGCGCGGGCCACCGGTGCCGGCCCCAAGGCGCAGGACACCAACGTCCAGATGAACGACGACAGCTATCCGCCGCTGCCCCAGAACGAGACGGCGGTCGCCTACAAGGTGACCGAGCCGGACGTCGCGGTCGCTGCGGCGAACGACTACGTCAGCGGCGGCGTCGTGGTGATGAGGACGTCGGACAGCGGCCGGCATTGGGCGAGCACCCGGATCAGCCCGCAGTTCGGCGGCACTCGAGACTTCTGCAGCGGCGGCGACCCGGGCGTCGCGTACAGCCGGCGGGACCACGCGTTCTACCTGTCACAGCTGTGCTTCTTCCGCGCGCTGCCGTTCTCCGAGGTGCAGGTCTACAAGTCCGTCGACGACGGCCAGACCTGGACGCCCGGCCGCCAGGCTGCGCGTGCGGCGTCCAACTTCGACTATTCGACTCGCGAGGTCGACCCTTCAATCTTCAACGACAAGGAGCTCATCGCAGTCGACAACACCCCGAGCAGCCCGCACTACGGGCGGATCTACGTGACCTACACGAAGTTCCACATCCAGCCGGACGGGTTCAGCGACTACTGCCCGATCCAGCTCTCCTACACGGACTCGATCCCAACCCAGAACCCCGTGCTGACGACCTGGTCGCACACCGCCGTGCAGCCGGACAACCCCGGCGGTGACGGCACCGGCTCCTCGGCCAACCAGCACAGCGACCCGGTGGTCGAAAACAACGGCACGCTCGATGTCGGGTTCGTCTCCGAGAACTGCAACGACTCCGTCGACCCGCACCTGCTCTTCCAGAAGTCGACGGACGGAGGGCTGACGTTCCTCCCGAGCGCGGTCCAGATCGACAAGGCAGGGCAGTACGCGGACTTCCAGGACGCGGGGAACGACGACACCCTGCCGCCGACGCACTTCCGTGCGCCGAACACCACGTCCCTGGCCTATAGCCCGCAGACCGGCAAGCTGCTGTACGTGTACCAGAACAACATCAACCGGCCGACCTCTCAGGCCGACATCTCCTACCAGACCTCCAACGACGGTGGGCTGACCTGGTCGGACTCGAGGTTCCTCTCAACCAACGCATCCGGCCAGCCCGCACCCAACGACCAGTTCTTCCCGTGGGCTGCATCGGACGAAGCCGGGCACTTCTACGTGATCTGGTTCGACCGTAGGCTCGACCCCGCCAACGTGCGCATCAACACGTGGCAGGCCGTATCGAACAACGACGCGGCGAGCTTTGGCAGCGCCAAGATCAGCAGTAGCGACTGGGACCCGAACCTGGGGTTCTTCACCAGTGGCGCCTTCATCGGCGACTACAACGGGCTCGCGGCCAGCACCCGCGCGGTGTACGCGGTGTGGACCGACGGGCGCGACGATGCCATCGGCGAGACCGGCCTCGGTGAGACGGACGTCTTCACCGCGTTCCAAAAGAACCCGTAGCCGGCACCGTCTCGGAAAACAGTCACGGCCCGGGCCCACGCCCGGGCCGTGACTTCCCAGGGCGACAGTAGCGTTCGGTCGTGCGCTATCAGTTCGTCGACTGTCGCTGGGAGCTCGGCTCGCCGGGGAAGGGGCGTCAGCTCTACCTCGCCGGGCACATTCCGGGTGCGTCGTTCCTCGACGTGGACGAGGATCTCTCCGCGCCTCCCGGGCCCGGCGGGAGGCATCCGCTTCCCTCCGCCGACGACTTCGCGCGCGCGGCCTCGCTCGCCGGAATCGGCGAAGGCGTCTTCGTCGTCGCGTACGGGAACATGGGCGGCCCGGAACGGCTCTGGTGGCTGCTGCGCCACTTCGGCCATGACGACTGCGCCGTGCTCGAGCTCGGCGGGTGGCTCGGGCCGCTGCACAGCGGCGAGGAGGAGATCGAGCCGGCCGACCTCGAGCCGCGGCCGCGCGAGGACGACACGATCTCCGCGAACGAGCTCGCGAGGCGGCTCGAAGAGCTCGTGATCGTCGACGCGCGCCGGCCGGAGCGGTTTCGCGGCGAGGCGAACCCGATCGACAAGGTGCCCGGACGCATCCCGGGAGCCCGGAACGCGCCCTGGGACGAGGCGCTTCCCGAGCTCCCGGAGGGCGAGCTCGTCGCCTACTGCGGCTCCGGGGTGACCGCGTGCGTGGTGCTCCACCGCCTCGCACTCGCCGGGCGAGACGGCACGCTCTACCCCGGCTCGTGGAGCGAGTGGGAGCAGCTCGGGCTGCCAATCACGCGAGACTGAACGTCACGGTCACGGTCGCCCTGGACTGCTGCGTGCCCGGCTCGATCGGCGTCGAGTCGAGCGCCGCCCTGTAGACGCCGAGCGGCACGGGCTCGGGCGCCTGGGCGCTCTCCTCGATCCGCCGCGCCGCACCGAGCGATGCGCCGGCCTCGCCCGCCAGCGCCTCGGCCTTGCCCCGCGCGTCTGCGAACGCCTCGCGGAGTGCCTTCTGCGTCAGCTCGGAGCGGCTCGAGCGATCGAACTGCGGGCCCGAAGTCTCGTCGGCGCCGGCCGCCACCGCCGCATCGACGACCGCTCCCGCCCGGGCCAGCCGTCGCACCGTCGCGACCACCGAACCGTTCGCGCTGAAACCCACCACGTCGTTGTTCTCGTTCCGGCGTGGGTAGACCGAGACGTCCTGGGTCTGGATGTCGTCCTTGGCCACTCCGGCGCGCAGCAGCGCGGAGATCACGCGCCGCATGTGGGCGGCGTTTTCCGCGAGCGCGCCCTTGGCCGTTGTGCTCTCCGTCTCCTGTCCGAAGGTGAACGTGGCCGTGTCGGGCACGACCCGCGCCGTGGCCGTGCCCTCGACCGTGACGGTGCGGGTGCTCGGGTCCGAGCCTCCGTGGGCCGCGCCGGGCCGAGTTACGGCCACGGCCACCGCCGCAGCGAGCGCCGCGGCCAGCGCCGCGATCGAGATCGTCTTCATCGTCTCCTCCTGGTTCGCGTATGCCGTAGGTACGGCGCGACCAGGGGGCTACGTCACGCCGTCGCGGTGGCGTGATCGCCGAAGCCGTTCAGGTACTGCTGCCATCCGTTCGGGATCCGCGGCGTGGCGAGATGGATGAAGAGCACGGACGCGGGCGGCCGCGGCTTCGCGCGGAGCGTCATCGAGACCTCCTCGGGGAGCCGGTTGCCCTTGCGCATATTGCATGGGGCGCACGAGGTGACGACGTTCTCCCAGACCGAGTCGCCGCCCCGGCTGCGCGGCACGACGTGGTCGAGGGTCAGCTTCCCGCCGTTCGTGCCGCAGTACATGCAGCGCCAGCCGTCGCGGGCGAACAGCGCCCGGCGCGAGATCTTTCGCTGGAGCGTTCGCGGGACGCGGACGTACTGGACGAGCCGGATCACGTGCGGCCGCGGATAGGTGTCGGTCGCCGATCTGAGGGGCTGGTCGAGCTCCTCGATCACCTCGGCCTTGCCCTTGAACACGAGCACGTGGGCACGCCGAACGGTTGTCACGTTCAGTGGCTCGTAGCTCGCGTTCAGGACGAGAACCTGCTGCACACGCAAAAATCTAGCAACGAGCTAGCGGGACATGGCTCTCTCGACGGCCTCCGCCTCTTCGGGCGAAAGCGCCACGGAAGGCCGTCCGCGGTCGAGCTCCTTCATGTAGATCCTCGCGTAGTCGCGGCCCTGGATCGCGCTCACGACCACGCCGGTCCGCTGCGAGTCGAGCACCGCGAGGGACGCTGACTGGTTCCCGCCCGCGTCCTCGTAGGCGTCGTAGCGGACGATCGAGATGTTGCGGACCGACTCGTCCGCCCGCCGATCGACGCGCACGAGCCCGGCCGCGACCTCGTCCACGGCGCGATGGAGGTCGTCGATGCGGCCCTGCAGCGAGACCGCGAAGTCGACGAGATCCGCCTTCCCGCCGCCGAGCAGCACGGCCTGGCCCACCTTCAGCCGCCGCACGCGGAGCCAGATCCAGCCCGCCAGCAACAGCGTCAGAGCGGCGCCGGCCGCAGCTCCGATCGCGATCCACGCAGCGGTCGCGGCGGAAAAGCTCATCGCGGCGGAGACTAACTACGCGACCGAAAAGATGACCGGGTAGTCCGCCGAGTTGTTGTCGGTCTTCGTCTCGCCCGCCACCGGAGTGACCTCGATCTTGATCGTCGCCGGGGTCGTGAAGTTCAGCTGCGGGAAGTTGCCGAAGGTCACGGTCGTCTCGGCGCCGGTGTTGAGGAAGCCGATCTTCGCCGTCTTGACGACGTTGCCGCCCTTCGCCTGTTCGACCGTCAGCTTGACCGGGACCGAGAACACCTGCACGTTGCCGGAGTTCTTGACCGTCACCTGGAACGACATGCTGGCGGTGACGACGATGTCGTTCTGCGTGGATGTGCTCAGCTCCTTGCCGGCCGGGAGCACCTTGACCGAGATGAGCTCGGTGCCGCACGGGCAGTTCGCCGTGCCGGCGGAGGCGCCCTTGAGGCGCTCGACGACCGTCGTCATCGCGCTCGCGGTCGCGAGGGCCGGGTTCTGTAGGAAATGCGAGTCCGGGACGAGCGCGCCTCCCGCCGCGTTCGTGCCGGTGACGCCCTGGCGGCGCAGCTCGGTCTCCGCAGGAGCCTTGAAGGAGTCGGCCCAGACCACGTCGCTGGCGAGCAGCCGCTGCATCTGCGACGCGAGCGCCCCGGCCGCCTTCGTCGTGTTCTTGGTGGACGCGGTCGCACCAAGCGCATCGGAGAGGCCGGTCAGCCCGCTGACGCGGAACTGAAGCGCCTGGACCACGGCCTGGTGCTCCGTGAGCAGCGGGCCCGGCGGCGTGATCCCGCGGGCGCGGTCGACGTCGAGCTGCTCCTGGCGTGCGAGCCCGGAGATCTTGCTCTGGAGCTGCGGCCGCTTGAGGCCCGGCGAGAGCAGCGTCGTGCTCAGCTGACTGCCGATCTGCTGCGAGGACGAAGCCACCTCGGAGATCTTCGTCATGTAGCTCTTGTACGTGCTCGACTTGCTGCTGGCCTGGCAGCTTTTGATCCAGAAGACGAGCAGAACGATGATCAGGATCGCGAAGGCGACCAGGCCGACGAGCCGTAAGAGCGGGGTCAGATTCTGGGGTCCGCGCGGCGGACGCCGAGGGCCGCGGGGGCCGCCGGGCCGGCGGATGACCCGCTCTACCCGGGACGACTCCTGCGTCGGCTCCTCCTCTTCGAAGAAGTCGAAGTCGATGTCGACATCGCGTTCGCTCATAACTCGGGGGAATTGCAGGAAAAAGCGCGCTCACTCTATCGAGTCGTCCGGAGGGCGCAGGATTCGTCCGAGCGGTCGTGAAAGCTCCGAGTCATGGCCGAAGCTGCAGTTGCGCTCTCTTCAAGCGAGCTCGTCGCCGGGCGCTACCGGCCGCTGCGCCCTCTCGGAAGCGGCGGCTCGGGCTCGGTCTGGCTCGCGCGCGACGAGAACACCGGGCTCGACGTCGCGCTGAAGATCGTCCCGCGCGAAGGAAAGGCGGCCAGCCGGGCGGAACGCGAGGCGCTCGCGGCGGCGCGGCTCCGGCACGAGCGCTGCCTGCGCGCTTACGGGCTCGAACGCGACTCGCGCAACGTCTACATCGCGTACGAGTACGTGCCGGGCCAGACGATGCGGCAGGCGCTCCGGGCGGGGGCGCTCAACGACGCGGAAGCCGTCGAGGCCGGGGCCCAGATCCTCGAGGCGCTCGCGCACGCGCACTCGCGGGGAATCGTGCATCGCGACGTAAAGCCTTCGAACGTGCTCGTCGCCGAGGGCGAGGAGCTCTCGGTGCGGCTGCTCGACTTCGGGTTGGCGCAGCTGGCCGAAGAGGAGTCGCTGACCGCGACGGGCGACGTGCCCGGAACGCTTGCGTACGTCCCACCCGAACGGCTCCACGGCGAGCCGGGCGAGCCCGCGGCGGACGTGTGGGCCGTCGGCGTCCTGCTCTGGGAGTCGCTCGCCGGCTGGCATCCGTTCTGGAACGGCTCGCTGCTGGAGACGGCGCAGCGGATCGAGACAGGAGCCACGCCGCTCGCTCAGGTCCGGCCCGACCTGCCGCGCCCGCTCTGCGCTCTCGTCGACCGGATGCTCGCGCTCGACCCTGCCGCGAGGCCTGCGGCGCGGATGCTCGCGGGCGACTTGCGCGACAGCTTCGCCGAGCGGCTGCGGCGACGGGCAAGGCCGCCCGCCGTCTCCGTGCGCGTCCCGGTGCGATTGGCCGCCCCCGCCGCGGCAGGGCTCTTCACCGGCTGGACCGCGGCGGAGCTGCCGTTCTTCCCGGGGCTGCTCGCGCCCTTGCTGGGACTGCTGGCGTTCTTCCTCACGCTCACGAAGCCGCGGCTGGGACTCGCGTTCGCGCTCGCCGTGCCCGTCTTCCCGCTCGGGAACATCTCGTCCGGGCTCGCCTTGCTCTACGCGGCGGTTGCCTGCGCCTGGCTCGCCCTTTCCTGGCGCGCTCCGCGCGAAGGGCTGTTCCTCGCCTGCGGGCCGCTGCTGGCGCCGATCGCCGCGCTCGGCCTCCTGCCGCTCGCCGCCCAGGGCGTGAAGAGCCTGCCGAGACGCGCGCTCCAGGTCGGGGGCGCCGTCCTGCTCGCCGCGCTCGTCGCGGGACTTCGGCACACATCGCTCCCCTTCACGAGCGCCGCGCCGCCGAAGGGGCTCGGCATCGCCGGCAGCGAGGATCCCTTTGCCGTCGCGGTCGCCCTCTGGCACGCGCTCACGGCCCGCCCCTGGCTCGGGCTCGAGGCGCTTGCGCTCGCAGCCGCCGCGGTCGCCGTGCCCTTCGCGCGCGAGCGGGGGCTCTGGGGGATCGCGGGCCTCGGCGCGGGGCTGATAGCCGTCACGCTCCTTCCCGCGCCCACGGTTGCAGCGGTGCCGCTCGTCCTCGCCGCCTGGACCACCTGCACCGTACTGGCGCTGAAGGCCCGGGGTTAGAGTTCAAGGCCCGGGTAGAACCGGGGTCCGATGAGCGTCCTGCGGAACATCGAGCACAAGATCGAAGGCCTCTTCGAGGGCGTCTTCGGGCGCGCTTTCCGGACGCACGTGCAGCCGGTCGAGCTGGCGCGCAAGCTCGTCAAGGAGATGGAGGATCACCGCGTCATCTCCGTCTCGCGCGTCTACGCGCCGAACGAGTACACGGTCTACCTCGCGCCGTCCGACCGAGAGCAGTTCGCGAGCTACGAGGACTCGCTGCGAAGCGAGCTGCAGCAGTACCTCGCCGAGAACGCGCGCCGCGAGCGCTACGAGCTGCTCTCCGATCCGGTCGTCCAGTTCGAGACCGACGACGACCTCGAGATGGGCGAGTTCGGGATCGCGACGCGAATGGTGCAGGGAGCCGCTCCGCAGCCCGGCGAGCCGCCCTCGCAGCCGGAGCCCGGGGCGACGATGGTCTACCGCAAGCCGCCCGTGGAGACCGAAGCCGTCTCGGCTGAGGAGCTCGGCCTAGGCCGCGAGACCGTCAGCCTGACGTTCAACGGCACGAAACACGAGCTCGACGGCGGCCAGGCCGTCATCGGACGCTCGAAGGAGTGCGACATCCAGCTGCCCGACCCGAACGTCTCGCGTCGACACGCGGAGGTTCGGCAGGAAGGCGCCGCCTACTGGGTGATCGACCTCGACTCGACCAACGGGATGGAGGTGAACGGGCGGCGCCAGAAGCGGGCGAAGCTGCGGCAGGGCGATCGCATCACGCTCGGCTCGACCGAGCTCGTCTTCCGGCGGGAGACGGAGTGACCGCCCTGCCAGGCTCGATCGCGGTCGAGGAGGCGCTGCTCCTTCTCAAAATCGCCTTCCTCGTCCTCCTCTACCTGTTCATCTGGCGCATCGTGCGGACGGCCGCCCGCGACTTGCGCCTCCCGCAGGAAAGCTTCGTGCTCGCGCCAGGCTCGATCCCCGGGCTCGGTGGCGAGGCGCCGCACATCGAGGCCGGGAAGATCGTCGTGGTGAAGAGCCCGGCGCTTACCGAGGGGGACGAGTGGGATCTCGACGCATCGCCGCTGACCTTCGGCAGGAGCTCTCAGAACGACGTCGAGCTGAAGCGCGACGAGTACGCCTCCTCGTCGCACGCGCGCCTCGAGCCGCGTCGCGACGGGGTCTGGCTCGAGGACATCGGCTCGACCAACGGCACCTATCTGAACGGGATCCGCCTGACTCGGCCGAAACGGCTCACCGCAGGTGACATCGTCCGCATCGGCGAGACCGAGCTGAGGTACGAAGCTTGAATCTCGGGCAAAGCGCCGCAGTCACGGATCCCGGCCGCAGGCGCCGGCACAACGAGGACGCCTACGTCTGCGAGCCCCCGCTGTTCGCGGTCGCCGACGGGATCGGCGGCGCTCAGGCCGGCGAGCTGGCGTCGAGCCTCGCCGCTGCGGCGGTACGCGACGACTCGAGCGATGGTCGCGGCGACGGCCGGCGCCGCGTCGACGAGCTGATCCAGGAAGCGAACCGACGCGTCTACCAGCGCCAGTCTGAGGACGCGTCCCTCTCGGGGATGGGCACGACGATGACCGTCGCGCTCTTCGAGGAGGGCCGCGTCTGGATCGGTCACGTGGGCGACTCGCGCGCGTACCTCGTGCGCGACGGCAAGCTCGAGCAGCTGACCGAGGACCATTCGCTCGTCGCCGAGCTCGTTCGCAGCGGCAGGCTCTCGCCCGAGGACGCCGAGACGCATCCGCAGCGCTCGGTCGTGACGCGCGCGCTCGGGACCGACCCGGACGTCGACGTCGACACGTTCTCGATCGACTCCAAGCCCGGCGACCTCTTCATGATCTGCTCGGACGGGCTCACCTCCATGGTGAGCGACGAAGGAATCCTCGAGGAGATCCGCCGCCACCGCGACGACGTCCGCGCCGCCGCCAAGGCCCTCGTGCGCGCGGCGAACAAGGGCGGCGGCGAGGACAACATCACCGTCGTCTTCTTCGAGCTCCAGGCAGAAGAGGATGCGGGTGAGCGGACCGTGGTCTTGCCTCCTCCCGAGCAAGAGGCAGGCGCTGAAACGGGTGATGACGCCACCCTCGACGAGCTCGACGCGGTTCCCGCCGTCCAGACCGGGCGGAGAGGCCGCGAGCGCAGGGAGCACCCGGTCCGGCGCCGCGTCGTCTTCGTCTCCCTGCTGCTGCTCCTCGTCCTGGTCGCCGGCGGCCTCGGAGTCTGGGGCCTCTGGCGCTCGCACTTCGTCGGCGCGGAGCCGGATGGCCACGTCGCGGTCTACCAAGGCGTCCCCTGGAACATCGCCGGCAACGTCCACCTCTACCGCACGGTCTACGAGAGCCCGCTGCTGACCGCCCAGCTCAGTCGTTCGGAGCGGAAGAAACTCTTCGACCACAGCCTGCGCAGCGAGTCTTCCGCAATGGACGAGGTGCGCAGCTACGAGGAGCAGCTGGGGAAATGAGCCTGAGGAACCGCGAGCTCGCGAACCTGATCGTCGTCGGGATGCTGACCGCGATCGGCTTCGCGAGCGTCTACATCGCGCGGCAGGCGGTCGTCTCGACTGGCTCCCTCGCCTACGCGGGATTCTTCTTCGCGCTCTACCTGGCCGCGCACCTGGTCTCCCGGCTTACCGTCCCCAACGCTGATCCATACCTCTTGCCGATGGCCGCGCTGCTGACCGCGGTCGGCCTGACGGAGATCTACCGGCTCGACCCGACCGACGCCTTCCGCCAGGGCCTCTGGATCGTCGTCGCCGTCGGCGCGCTCGCCGCGACGCTGTTCCTCCTCCACCGCGACTACCGGCGGCTCGAGAGCTACAAGTACCTCTTCGGCCTGGCCGCGATCGGCCTGCTCGTCCTGCCGGCGCTGCCCGTGTTCGGGCAGTCGATCAACGGCGCGCGGCTCTGGATCCACTTCGGCTCGCTCCAGTTCCAGCCCGGCGAGATCGCGAAGGTGCTGCTGATCGTCTTCCTCGCCGGCTACCTGCGGGAGAAGCGCGAGGTGCTCGCCCAGGGGCGCTTGAAGGACTTCGGCCCGCTGCTCGTGATCTGGGGCGGCGCGATGCTCGTCCTCGTCGAGACGAACGACCTCGGCTCGGCGCTTCTCTACTTCGGGATCTTCCTGGCGATGCTCTACGTCGCCACGGGACGGCTCGCGTACGTCCTGATCGGCGGGGTGCTGTTCGTGGGCGGCGCAGCCGGTGCCTACAAACTGATCGGCCACGTCCGCACCCGCGTCGAGATCTGGATCGACCCGTGGCCCCACATCCACACGAGCGGATACCAGATCACGCAGTCGCTCTACTCGATCTCGAACGGGGGCTTCGGCGGCGCGGGCCTCGGCAAGGGCACGTTCACGACGACGAACGGCGCGACGCTGATCCCGTCAGCGAACACCGACTTCATCTACTCGGCGATCGCCCAGGAGCTCGGCCTGGTCGGCGCCGCGGCGCTGCTGCTCGTCTTCATGCTCTTCATCGCGCGCGGCATGAAGGTCGCGATGCTCGCCGACGACGGCTTCTCGAAGCTGCTCGCGGCCGGGCTGACGTTCTCGTTCGCCCTGCAGACGTTCATCATCGTCGGCGGGATCCTGAGGATGATCCCGCTGACGGGCGTGACGCTTCCGTTCGTCAGCTACGGGGGGTCGAGCGTCGTCGCCAACTTCGTGCTCCTCGCCGGGCTCCTGCTGATCTCCAACCGCTCGAACGCACCCGCCAGATGAACAAGCAGATCGCCCAACTGGCTCTCCTCGGTCTCGCGCTGATCGGCGCGCTGATCGTCGGGACGACGTACTGGCAGACCTGGGCGGCCGCAGGGCTGGCCGACCGTCAGGACAACGCGATCAAGCTCGTCGCGCAGTTCTCGATCAAGCGCGGGCTGATCCGCGCCGCCGACGGCGAGATCCTCGCGACCAACCGGAAGAAGAAGACGAAGTCGGGGCAGACCGTCTATTTCCGGCGCTATCCAAAGGCGGGCCTCTTCGCCAACCTCGTCGGCTACTCGACGCTCTCCCGCTCCCGCACGGGCCTCGAGGCGTCGGAGAACGACTACCTGACGGGCTCGAACACGAACCTGAAGACGATCCTGGACAAGACGCTCACCCAGCTGCGGGGCGCGACGATCAAGGGCAACGATCTCTGGCTGACCGTTCGTCCGCGTGCACAACGCGTCGCGATGGCCCAGCTCGCGGGCAAGTGCGGAGCCGCCGTCGCGCTCGACCCGCGGACCGGAGCGGTGCTCGCGATGGCATCACAGCCGACCTTCAACCCGAACCTCGTCGAATCGAATTTCGGCGCGATCGCGCGCGCGGGGGCGCCGTGCCAGCCCGCTTCGCGACTGTTGAACCGCGCGACCGCCGGCCTCTTCGTGCCCGGGTCGAGCTTCAAGGTCGTGACGAGCACCGCCGCGCTCGACTCCGGCCGCTACACGATCAACTCGAGCTTCGTCGACAAGGGCTACTGCATCGAGTACGGCCGGAAGGTGAACAACTTCGCCGACCAGGGCCGCGTGGAGAGTTTCGGCCCGGTCAACTTCCTGCAGGCGCTCGAGCACTCGATCAACGCCGTCTTCTGCGAGATCGGCAAGACGATCGGCGCGCAGTCGATCCTCAACGCCTCCAAGCGCTTCGGCTTCTACAAGGATCCGCCGCTCGAGACTCCCTCGAACGAGCGGGCCCCGAGCGGGCTGTACGACCACGGCAGGCTCTTCGACCCGCGTCACGCCGAGACGCAGGTCGACCCCGGCCGCCTCGCCTTCGGCCAGGAGCGGATGCTCACGACGCCGCTGCAGATGGCGATGGTCGCGGCGGGAGTCGCAAATAGCGGTGTCGTGATGCGCCCCTACGTGGTGCAACGCGTGACGGCTCCAGGTGGCGGGACCGTCACGCGCACGAAGCCGCACAAGTACAAGCGCGCGATGAAGACCACCACCGCGGCCGCGCTGAACCAGATGATGCAGGCCGTCGTGACCGGCGGCACCGGCACGGCAGCGCAAATTCCGGGCATCAAGGTGGCCGGGAAGACGGGAACCGCCGAGACGGGCGGCCGCCTCAACACGACCTGGTTCGTGGCGTTCGCGCCTGCGGATGCACCGCGTGTCGCGGTCGCTGTAGTACTCCAAGACCAGACCGGCGCCGGCGGGACAACGGCCGCGCCGATTGCTAAGGCAATCATGGAATCGCTGCTCACAGGCAGGTCGGGTCCGTGAGGCGCTCGCTTGCGACGCCGACCAAGAGGCCGCGACGGCTTGGCCGGCGCGGCCGTCTAACGCAGCGTCTGGGCGTACTACGGAAACGGACCCCCTACCGGCATGGTCTCTAACCTCTGATTTAGCGATGGCTGTCTCTGACACCCTGATCGGCACCGTCTTCGACGGGCGCTACCGGATCGTGCGCAAGCTCGGCACGGGCGGGATGGCGGACGTCTACCTGGCCGAGGACCAGGAGCTCGGCCGCCGCGTCGCGATCAAGATCCTCAACGACCGGCACGCCGCCGACGACTCGTTCGTGGAGCGCTTCCGCCGCGAGGCCAAGAACGCGGCCGGGCTCTCGCACCCGAACATCGTCTCCGTCTACGACCGCGGCACGGCCGAGGGCACCTACTACATCGCGATGGAGTACCTCGACGGGCGATCGCTCAAGGAGCTGATCGTCAGCCGCGGGCCCGCACCGGTGAAGACGTCGGTCGAGTACGCGCGCCAGATCCTCGCGGCGGTCGGCTTCGCGCACCGGCACGGGATCGTGCACCGCGACATCAAGCCGCACAACGTGCTGGTCGGCCCGGAGGGGCGCCTGAAAGTGACGGACTTCGGGATCGCCCGCTCCGGTGCGAGCCAGATGACGGAGGTCGGCTCGATCATCGGCACCGCGCAGTACCTCTCGCCCGAGCAGGCGCGCGGCGCACCGGTCGACCAGACCTCGGATCTCTACTCCGTCGGGGTCGTCCTCTACGAGCTCCTCACAGGCCAGGTGCCGTTCACGGGCGAGACGCCGCTCGAGATCGCGATGAAGCACCTCTCCGAGGTGCCGAAGCCGCCGTCGGAGCTGCGACCCGAGGTGCCGCACGACCTCGACCTCGTCGTGCTGCGTGCGCTAGCGAAGGATCCGGCCGACCGCTACCCGTCGGCCGAGCAGATGGACGCCGACCTCGAGCGCGTGCTCACGGGCATGCCGGTCGGCAGCGAGACGGCGGAGGCGGCCACGGCCGTTCTTTCCGGCTCAGGCGTGATCGCCGCGGCGCCGACGTCCGTGATCACGCGCCCGAGCGAGGCCGCACCGACCCGGCCTGCGCCTCCCGGCGGGACCCCGCCTGCCGGCTACTACGGCTACGAGGGGCCTCCACGCCGGCGGCGGCCGGTCTGGCCGTGGATCCTCGCCGTCCTCCTGCTCGCCGCCGCGGGCGCCGCGGCCTGGTTCGCGTACACGAAGATCCAGGACCAGCTCGGCGCGAACAAGACCGTGGCCGTTCCGCTCGCCAAGGGCCTGCGCGAGTCGCGAGCGGTTCAGAAGATTCGGAACGCGAACCTCGTGCCCCGCGTCACGCGACAGACGAGCGAGACAGTCGAGAAGGGGGTCGTCTTCGCCCAGAGCCCGAACGAGGGCACACACGTCGCCAAGAACAGCACGGTCGACATCACCGTCTCGAGGGGGCCGCCACAGGTCGAGGTGCCCGACGTCGTCGGCAAGACCCGCGACGACGCGGTCGGCACCCTCACGACGGCCGGATTGAAGCCGGATGTCCATCAGGTGCACTCGAACAAGGCGCCGGACACCGTCACGGCCCAGGACCCGCCGGCCGGAACGATGATCCTCAAAGGCAAACGCGTCCGGATCAATGTCTCCAGCGGGCCGCAGCCTGTTAGCGTGCCGTACGTGGTCGGACTCTCGTTCGACCAGGCGAGCGCGCAGCTCCAGGGCGCCGGCTTCGCCGTCGCGCGGAAGAACGTCGACAGCGATCAGCCGAAGAACAACGTGGTCGCGCAGGAGCCGACCGGCTCGGCCGCGCCCGGGGCGACCGTGACGCTGAGCGTCTCGAAGGGACCGAAGCAGTCGACGGTCCCGGACGTTACGAACCAGGACCAGGATTCCGCGACTTCGACCCTCGAGAGCGCCGGCTTCAAGGTCTCGGTGCAGAACCAGGACGTCCAGGACCCCGGGCTCGACGGGATCGTGCTCTCGCAGAACCCGACCGGCGGCACGAAGGCGCCGCAGGGCTCGACCGTGACCATCACCGTCGGCCACATCATCCCGCCCGGCCAGTGAGCAAGCGCGTCCGCGTTGCCGTGCTCCTAGGCGGCCGCTCGTCGGAGCACGAGATCTCGCTCGCCTCGGCGCGCTCCGTGCTCGAGGCGCTCGACCCGGAGCGCTACGAGACCGTCACCGTGGAGATCGGGCGGGACGGGCGCTGGGAGCTCGGCACCGGCTCCGACGACGGCTCCGTTGCGGAGACGCTGCCCGTGCCGACGTCGAAAGTGCCCGCGACGCTGGGCGAGGTCGACGTCGTCTTCCCGGTGCTGCACGGTCCCTTCGGCGAGGACGGCACCGTCCAGGGGCTGCTCGAGCTCGCGGGAGTCCCGTACGTCGGCGCCGGGGTGCTCGGCTCGGCGCTCGCGATGGACAAGGACGTCTTCAAGGCCGTCATGCGTGACCGAGGCATCCCCGTCACCAGGAACATCACGCTGCGGCAGGGCCAGGCACCCGAGAACCCGTTCGGCTACCCGGTCTTCGTCAAGCCGGCCCGGCTCGGGTCGTCGGTCGGAATCACGAAGGTCGGCTCCGAGAACGAGCTGGGGCCGGCCGTCGAGCTCGCGTTCCGGCACGACGAGAAGGTGCTGGTCGAGGAGTTCGTCTCCGGAGTCGAGGTCGAGTGCGGCGTGCTCGGCAACGAGAAGCCGATCGCGTCGCTCCCGGGCGAGATCGTCTCGCACGGGTTCCAGGGCGCCGATTGGTACGACTTCTCGGCGAAATACGAAGAGGGCGGCATGGACCTGATCGTCCCGCCACGCCTGCCGCAGGAGACAATCGAGCGCGTGCAGGAGCTCGCCGTCCGTTCCTTCGTCGCCGGCGAGTGCGAGGGCATGGCGCGCGTCGACTTCTTCGTCCGCGACGAGCGCGAGGTGCTCCTGAACGAGCTGAACACGATCCCCGGCTTCACCGCGACGAGCGTCTACGCGAAGCTGTTCGAAGACTCGGGCATCCCCTACGCGGAGCTCGTCGACCGGCTCGTCCAGCTCGCGCTGGAGCGGCACGAGCGGCGCTCACGCCTGAGCTACTAGCTAGGAGGGATTGGCGGAACCTCGCTCGTCGTCGGGGTGCGATGGCCGTTCCGAGGCAAGGACGCACGGAGTCCCTGTAGTGGATAACTACAGGGACGACTGAGGACGCGGCCTCGGGGCGGACAGCGCGGCCCGACGGCACAGACTAGGTTTCGTCAAGCCCTCCTAGCTTCCTCGTCTCCTCGGCGTGCCACTCCAGGCCGAGCGCCTCGAACGAACTCAACGCCTGCTCGACGAGCTTCTCGTCCTCCCTCGCGAGCCCGAGCGCACGCAGGACAAACGGCTCGAGGTAGGTGCCCGGCTGGAGCAAGGC
>VAXM01000139.1 GCA_005883335.1 Actinomycetota bacterium | reverse complement strand
CGAGCGCTAGCCGGGCTCGTGCCGCACTTCCACGGCGGGCGGTTTGCGGGCCGCGTGGAGGTCGCTGGCCTCGACACGCGCCGGACGCGTCCGGCCGAGCTCGCGGGAACCGTGGCGACGCTGTTCCAGGATCCGGAGGATCAGGTCGTCTTCACGCGGGTCGGGGCCGAGGTCGCCTTCGGGCTCGAGAACGTGGGGACTCCGCCGGCCGATATCCCGCTGCGTGCTGCCGCGGCGCTTGAGGCGGTCGGCGCGGCGGGGCTGGCGGACCGTCCGGTTGCAGAGCTCTCCGGCGGCGAGCTGCAGCGCGTCTGCCTCGCCTCGGTGCTTGCGCTCTCGCCGGAGCTGCTGCTGCTCGACGAGCCGACGTCCCAGCTCGATCCGGACGGCGCCGCGGCGGCGATCGAGCTCGCGCGTTCGTCGGGGGCGGCTGTCATCGTCTCGGAGCACCGCCCTGAGCGGGTGCTCGATGCGTGTGATCGCGTGGTTTTCCTTGAGGAGGGCCGGCTCCGCGAGGACGGTCTTCCGGACGCGTGGCTCCCGCGTGATGCTGTCCTGCCGGATCGGGAGCCCGCCCGTGAACCGGTCTGCCGGCTCGAAGAGGTCTCGTTCGCATATGACCGCCCGGTTCTCGAAGAGGTGAGTCTCCAGATCGGACGCGGCGAGGTCGTCGCGCTCCTCGGGCCGAACGGCTCCGGGAAGACGACCCTCGGCAAGCTCGCCGCGGGGCTGCTCGAGCCACAGGCCGGCCGCGTGCTCCGGGAGGGCCGCGCGTGCTACTTGAGCCAGGATCCGGGCCGGTACCTCATAGCCGAGCGGGCCGACGAGGAGGCCGCGCTGGCCGTCGGCGGAGATCTCGCGCGGGCGCGCGCGGCACTCGCGGAGATGGGTCTCGCGGATCATGTGGCCAGGCATCCGCGCGATCTCTCCAGCGGCGAGCGGGAGCGGCTCGCCCTCGCGGCGGTGCTCGTTGCCGAGCCGGACCTGCTCGTGCTCGACGAGCCGACGCGCGGGATCGACCCCGAGCGCAAGGACGAGCTCGCGTGGCGCGACGAACGACCTCGTCTTCGCCGGCGCGGTCGCGGACCGCGTCGTCTCGACGGTGCCCGAGCGGGAGGCCGTCCTTGCCTAGGCTCGCCGCTGCCCTGGCAGTCTCGGCGGCGCTCGCGGCGGCGGCGTGGGCCGTCCTGCGGCCGGACGATGCCGCTCTACCGTTGCTGCTGGTCGCCGGAGCGCTGGTCGTTGCGGGGGCCGCGTGGCTCGAGTCGGGCCCGGGCTCGAGCAAGGAGCTGGCGCTGATCGCGACGCTGGCCGCGGCCGCGGCGGCGGGGCGCGTGCTCTTCGCGGCGATCCCCAACGTGCAGCCGGTGACGGTGACCGCGGTCGTCGCGGGCGTCGCGCTCGGCCCGCGGGCAGGCGCGTCGACCGGAGCGCTCGCTGCGCTCGTCTCGAACCTCTACCTCGGCCAGGGCGCGTACACGCCGTGGCAGATGCTGGCGTGGGGCGGATGCGGGCTGGCGGGCGGGCTCGGGGCGCGGCTGCTGCGCCGGCGGATCCCGCTCGCGCTCTTCTGCTTCGTCCTCGGGTTCGGGTTCGACGCGGTGATGGACGTCTGGGAGTGGCTCAGCTTCTACCCGCACACGTGGCCGGCATTCGCGGCGCTCTACGCGCGCGGAATCTGGTTCGACGCGGCCCATGCGACGGGCAATCTGATCCTCGCGCTTGTGGTCGGCCCAGAGCTGCGACGGCTCCTGGAGCGCTATGCCCGTCGCCTGCGAGCCGAGGTCGTGTGGGCGTGAGGAGGCTCGCGCTGGCCGTGGCCGTTGCCTGTTTCGTGACGGTGGCTGCCACCGATTTAACGGTTCTTGCGCGTTCTGTCACAGCGACTGCCACCGGTGTCGAGTACGTGCAGGCGCACGAGGTCGCAAATGGAGGGTTCGCGGAACCCGGTGGCTCGCCGAGCCCGGAGCTGACGGCCTGGGCGGTGCTCGGGCTGCGTGCGGCCGGCGGGGGCGCGGGCTCGAGCGCGCTGTCCTACCTCGTTGCGCACGAAGGCGACCTCACGGACGTGACCGACATCGAGCTCGCGGCGATCGCCGAGACCGTCCTGGGTAGGCGGCCTGACCGGCTGCTCACCCGGATCCGAGCGGCCAGCAGGCCAAGCGGGCGGATCGGGCCCGGCGTCAACTCGACGACCTGGGGAGTGCTCGCCCTCCGCCAGGCGCGTGAGAAGCCGCCGCGCGCAGCCATCCGCTACCTCGTCCGTGCCCAGCGCCGCTCGGGAGGCTGGGGTTGGTCACCCGGGGGCGCGCCGGACTCGAACGACACCGCCGCGGCGATCCAGGCGCTCCGCGCGATCGGCATCCGCGGCGCGCCGATCCGCCGGGGACTCGTCTACCTCCGCCGCCTCCACAACCGAGACGGCGGCTTCGAGCTCACTCCCGGCCACGGCTCCGACTCGCAGTCGACGGCCTGGGCGATCCAGGCCTTCCTCGCCGCCGGGAAGCCGGTGCCGCGAGGAGCCTTCGGATACCTCCACCGGATGCGCCGCAGCGACGGCAGCTACCGCTACTCCGCCCGCTACGCGACGACTCCGGTGTGGGTCACGGCGCAGGTCTTACCCGCGCTCGCCCGGAGGGCCTTCCCACTCAAGGCATCGCTTGCGATGCCGACCTCAGGACGCGCGAGCTCCGCTCGTGCGTCCGTCTGAAATGACCGGTCGAGGCGATGGATCCTCACAACAACGGCTCTAAGACCCACTTCGTCTGGTCGTACAGCGGGCGGTAGCCGAGCCGCCGGTTGATCGCGAGCATCCCCGCGTTCGCCTCGTCGTTCTCGGTGAGGATCCGCTCGAAGCCGTTCGCAGCGGCCCAGCGCACGGCTGCGAGCTTGGCCGCGAGCGCGAGGCCGCGGCGGCGGAACTCGGGCAGTGTCGCCGTCATCTGGTTGTAGGCAAGGCTCCGCCCCGGGTCGACGCAGAGCAACGCAAGCGAGACGGCCCGCTCGTCGTCGAGCACCACAAAGCTGCCCTCGTCGGAAAGATCGGGCACGCCGAAGTCGTCGAGCTTCCAGTCCTCGAGCGTGAACGCCGTCTCCGGCTCGTCGCCGGGCATGTCGAGCTCGCCGGCTGCGCAAATCGCGAACAGCTCCTCGACGCGATCTCGGACGCACCCGAGCGGCTCCACGCGAAAGCCGGCCGGCAGGCTCAGCTCCGGCAGCTCGGCCCGGCGCACGTCGAACGCCGAGACACGGTCGGCTCCGCGCCGCTCGAAGCCGCGCTTCGCAACGAACCGCTCACCGGCCGGATCGGCGTCCACGTTCGTCCGGGCCCGCCACGCTCCGCGCCTGCGCAGGTACTCCGCGACGAAGCCGTAGAGCGTCCCTCCGATTCCCCGGCCCCGCCGCTCGGGCGAGACGGCGACCCAGAACCTGCCCTTGCCGGGTGTCGGCACAGACCACTCGAACCCCGCCCAGGCCGACCCCACTATTTCCTCGTCGGCCTCCGCCACCCACTGCCGCCACTGCTCGCGCTCGAGGCCGCGGCTCGCCCAGAACCAGACCCGCTCCGGCGTCTCGAGCTGGTGCGGGTTGACCGCGAGGTGGAGCGCGGCCACGGCGGCCGCGTCCTCCCGCCGCAGCTCCCGGATCACGGCGCCGCCAGCCACCCGTCCTCCGGCCGCACGAGCCGGCCCTCCGCGACAAGCCGGTCCAAGAGGTCGTCCTCCCAGTACCAGCGCCACGAGAACCACCTCGGCACCTCGCCCTCGGGCGCGAGCACGGCGGCCCGCACGCCCGCGACGACCAGCTCGTCAAGCCCGCCACCCTCCAAGGGTTCCGGCACGACGTGGTCCCAGCGCGAGAGCTCGCTCGTGTGCCGGTGCGGCTCCTCGTAAACGATGCTGCGCGAGACGACGGCCCCGCAGCGCTCGAGCGGCGCGCGCAGCTGCTTCAGCTCCTTCGGCTTCAGCCCCAGCTCGAGCTGCAGGTCGTCGAGCTCGGACGGCCCAGCCTCGGCGAGATGCCGCAGGAGCACCTCATCCGCCAGCCGCTCGAGCTCGGCGCGGCAGATCGGATCGAGCAGCCGTACCGCCTCAGGTGTCACGAGGACGTTCTTGCCGCGGTGGACTGCAACGACCAAATAGCCGCGCGTCCCGAGCTCGCCGAACCACGGGTACTTCGTCCGCGGCCACTGGCCAAAGCCCGGGCTCTCAGGTGCGTACGGCTCCTCGTGACACGCCTCGAAGAGGCTCGGCAGCGCGGAGTCCGCCGTGCGCGTCAGCAGCCCGCGATCCAGCAGGAACTCCTCTGCCTCGTCGAGCGACTGCAACGCCCGGTCCGGCGTCAGCCGGCACTCGAAGGCGCGACGTTCCCGAAGCTCCTCCATACTCGCGTCGTGGGCGCTCATCCGACGGCGGCCATTGTGACCATCGGGAACGAGCTCGTCTCGGGCGACATCGCCAACACGAACGGCTCCTGGCTCGCGGCCCGCCTCGAAGAGCTCGGCTTCGACGTGATCCTGATCGCGGCGCTCCCTGACGACGAGGAGCGCGTGTCCGCCTTCGTCCGGGTGCAGGCCCAGGACGCGGACGTCGTGGTCGTCACCGGCGGGCTCGGCGGCACTCCCGACGACCTCACGCGCGAGGCAATCGGCGCGGCCTTCGAGCTCCCGCTCGTCGAGCAGCCCGAAGTCGCGGCGCGCCTGCGCGAGCGGTTCGAGCGCGCTCCGGACTATGCGGCGCGCTGGGCACAGCTCCCCGAGGGCAGCCGCCCGATGGAGATCGAGCGCGGCGGTGCACCCGGATTCGTCCTCGGCAACGTCTACGTCCTCCCGGGGCTGCCCGGGGAGATGGAGGCGATGTTCGAGCTCGTCGCCGCGGAGATCGGCGGCCCGAGCCCCATCGGGTCGTGGCGGCGAACGTATCGGACGACCGAGAGCCGGATTGTCGAGGTCCTCGAGGCCGCGGGCACCGAGCACCCCGAAGTCCGCGTCGGCTCCTACCCGAGCTTCGGCGCCGAGGGGAGCACCGTCGAGATCGTCCTCAAGTCGAGCGACCCCGACGCGCTCGCCGCCGCGCAGGCCTGGCTGGAAGGGGAGCTTCAGGGCCTGGACTGACAGTTCGCCGCGAGGCCTGTTACCGTGGAGGACGGTCGCCCGATGTGGGGTCGTGTGGCCTACGCCATTCATGCGAGCGACCAGGCCGACTTTGGGTGAGACCTTTACCCCCTTCCAGGGGTTCGCCCGCGCGCGACGAATTGCCGATGCCGTGAAGGTGCAGGTGGGGCGTCGCAGTGTCGCAATCGTGATCGGCCTGGTTTCCGTGGCCGCCGTCGCGCTGCTCTTCCAGCGGACGGGCACGCGCGTGATCTCGGCTGCCGCCACGCCGGACTGGCGCTTCCTGCTCGCCGGCCTCGCGATCTGCGCCGCGGTGCAGCCGCTCCGCGCTCTCGCCTGGACCTCGACGGTGCGCTCGCCCAACATTGGCTTCCGCGCGATGTACACGGCCAGCGCCGTCGGCTCGTTCCTCGACACGGTCCTGCCCGGACGGCTCGGCGAAGCATCGAAGGTCGCGGTGCTCAAGGTCACCGCCGGCCCGCGCTGGCCCGGGTTCTCGCGCGCGGGAGGCAGTCTGCTCTGCGCGCACCTGCTCGAGATGATCGCCTTCGTGCTCGTGGGCGCAGGGTCGGCGTTCTTCCTGCCGGTTCCGACTTGGGCCAAGATCACGATGGTCGTCGGTCTCCCGGCCGCTGCGGGCGGGCTCCTGCTGGTCTCGGTGCTGCACGCAAAGCTGAGCCATCGCCTGCCGGAGGGAATCGGCGCGTTCCTCGCGGGAGCCGCCGCTCCTAAGGGGATC
>VAXM01000131.1 GCA_005883335.1 Actinomycetota bacterium | reverse complement strand
CGACCGGCTCGTCCGGCTCGCGTTGGAGCGGCACGAGCGGCGCTCACGCCTGAGCTACTAGCTTCCTCGTCTCGTCGGCGTGCCACTCCAGGCCCAGCGCCTCGAACGAACTCAACGCCTGCTCGACGAGCTTCTCGTCCTCCCTCGCGAGCCCGAGCGCACGCAGGACAAACGGCTCGAGGTAGGTGCCCGGCTGGAGCAAGGCCTCCGCCTCGGCTTCGAGCCGTTTGCGGTCGCGTACGGCCGCGAGGCCGTCGAGCAGTGCGGTCTGCGATCCGAGATAGAACGCCTGGGAGGAATGCCCTCCGGCGACCAGGCGCTCCACCTCCTCTAGGTCATCTCGCGTTAGGGCGAGGCGTATCCGCGGACCGTCGAGCGTCAACCCGAATCCCTCAAAACTGGCTTCCTCGGCGCGCCCCTCCAGTCGCTGAGACTCCTCCGCCTCACCCTCGTAAGCGCGAGCGAGCGCACACAGAAACAGCGAGCGAGCATTCCGGACGCAGGGCGTGGACAGATTTGCCTCGACGCTTTCCTCCGTCCTACGCTGGAGCTGGGCGACCCGATCCCACGCGCCCAGGAGCTCCTCGACCTCGAGCACGCCGGCGACCCCATGCACCCGGTGATGCGTCGAGAGCTTCGAGTTGAGCTCGTCGTGCAGCCGTGCGTACCGTCGCGCCGCGCGGAAGTCGCCCCGCCCAACCGAGGGCGAGCTCGCGTTGAAGTACAGCTCGACCCGCAAGTCCGGGTCGCGGATCTCGTCCTCGAGCTGCATCGCCCTGTCGGACCAGGCGATGGCCTCGTCGTAGTGGAAGCCGGCCGACTCTGCGAGTGAACGCGCCGTGTACGCAAGGACGCGAAGCTCTGGGTCGCCGAGCCGGTCGGCGAGCTCGATTGCCTGCGCGGCAGCCTTCACCCCCTCGTCACGATTCCAGTACGAGCTCCCGATCAACGCCTTCGCACGCGTGGCACTCGCCGGCTCCGCGAGCTCGAGGGCCTTTGCGATCCACCCTTCCACGAGCTCGTCCTCGGGCCTGCGTCGCCACATCCCGGACCGAACCGAGGTTTGCAAGGCCAATTCGGCATAGGTCTCCGCGGAGGTCTCCCTGTCCAAGCTGTTCTCGAGTGATTTCTGCATCGCAGTCCAGAAGGCCTCGCCCTCGTAGTTGAGGGCGTGCACTCTGCCGATCGCGCGCCAGAGCTCCGCGCGGACGCGATCGTCCGGCTCAAGCTCGAGGGCCTGCTGCAGGAGTGCGAGGGTGTCTTCCATCTCGTAGCGCGTGGTCGCCAAAGCCGCCGCTCTCCGCAACCAGATGACTGCCTTCGCGCGAAGTCGCTCCGCGTCAGCCTCGTCGCCCGACCAGACCAAGTCGGCGTCCTCGGGTCGGACTGCCTCCGCGTAGTGGTGCGCCAGGAGCGAGGCGAGATCGTCGCGATCCTCGCCGAGCCGTTCGAGCCAAGCGGCGAACGCAGCGTGCAGGCGGGCGCGGCGCGCCTTGGGCAGGCTCGCGTACGCCACTTCCCGAGTCAGCGCATGCTTGATCGCATACTCGCGCTCGCCGGCCATCGCCGAGCCAGACCGGCGCCGAACGAAGTCGCGCTCCTCGAGGACGCGCAGGTCGGGCTCGCCCTGGACGAGCTCGTAGACCGGGCCTGACCAGAAGACGCGGCCGATCACGGCTGCGGCTTGGAGCGCTTCCTTCTCCGTGGGCTCCAGGAGATCGATCCGTGACGAGAGCACCGCCTGAACCGAATCGGGCACGTCGAAGTCCGGCGGCAGCTCGGCGAGCGTCCAGCCGCCGTTCTCGCGCTGGAGCAGGCGGCGGTCGATAAGCGTCTCGAGGACCTCCTCGACGAAAAACGGATTTCCCTCGGCGCGCTCCAGGACGAGGTCCCGAAGACCTCCGGGCAAGTCGCCCGCGAGGAGCTCGTCGAGCAGCAGGAGCGACTCCTCGGCGGAGAGCGCCTGGAGGTCGACCGTCTCGCCGGCCCGCGCCCACCCCGGACGGCGGTCGAGCAGCTCGGGGCGTCCGGTCGCGAGCAGGAGCAGCGGCCCTCGCACGTCCGCGGCCAGACGCTCGAGCAAATCGAGCAGCTGGTCGTCTGCCCAGTGGAGATCCTCGATCAGCACGACCAGCGGCCGCTCGGCCGCGGCGTCGCCGAAGAACTCGGCCCAGGCATCCTGGAAGCGGTCGCGCACGAGCAGCGGGTGCGCGCCCTCGGCGACGTCGAGACCCAGCGCGAGCCCGAGTAGCCGCCTGTCGCCGAGCCGTTCGAGCACTGCCTCGGCAGGGTCGCTGTCGAGGAGGCCGAGATGCTCGCGCAGGACCTCGGCGAGCGGCCAATACGTGATTGCCTGCCCGTAGGGGAGGCAGCGGCCCGTGCGCCGCAGCGGCTCCGGCGATTCGTCGGAGAGCCGCTCCCAGAGCTCCCGCACGAGCCGTGTCTTGCCGACGCCCGCGTCGCCGAGGATCGTGACCAGCCTGGGCCGACCCTCGTCGATAGCGGCTCGATACGCGGCGAGCAGCCGTTCGAGCTCGTCGGTCCGACCGACGAAGGCCCGCCGGAGGCCGCTCACGCCGCGGGTGCGCATCAGCGAGAGCGCGCGCACGAGCCGCCGGCACGCGACGCCTTCGGGCTTCCCCTTCGCCTCGATCGTCTGCGCCTCGCCGAGCTCGAACGCACCGCGAACCGCAGCGGCGGTGCGCTCTCCGACAAGGATTTCTCCCGGGGCCGCGCCTTGCTCCAGCCGGGCGGCAACGTTGACCGGGTCGCCCGTCACGAACGAGCTGCCCTCGCGTGCCCGGCCGACGACGACCTCGCCCGTGTTCACCCCGATGCGCAGCTCGAGCCGCTCGTCCAGCTCCCGCGTCCGATTCAGCATCGCGAGCGCCGCGGGCGCGCCGAAGACGGCCATCACCGCATCGCCGACGAACTTCTCGACGGTGCCGCCCGCGCGCTCGATCTCTCCGGCCATCGCGTCGTAGAAACGGTCGAGCAGCGCGCGGGTCCGCTCAGGGTCCTGCGAGCCACCGAGCTCGGTCGAGCCGACGAGATCTGCGAACACGATCGTCGCGAGCTTGCGCTCTTCGACGTCCATGCCCTGATTCTCTCTCAGGTCTTAGCCGTGACCTCGTTCACGTGTGCCACGCCGCCCGAGGGGAGGCTCGTGATCCAGACCAGGTAGTAGCGCGCCGCGGCGCCGTGCAGCGAGAAGGTCGTGCGAGAGCCGACCATCTCCGCGCCCGAGACCCGAGCGAAGGGGCCGGTCGAGGACTGCGAGGACTTGATGATCGCGGTGAAGCCGGCGGTGTCCGAAGTCAGGGTCAGCTGCGTGAGCTTCTGCGACTTGCCGGAGTCGAGCACGAGCCCGACGCCGTCCTTCAGGTTGCCGAAGTTGCTGCTCGAGTACTGCTGCGTCTGCCAGTACGTCCCCGCCTTGCCGTCGATCGCGTTTCCGGCCTCCGGATTGTGCTCCTGGCCGTCCCCTGGCGGTGGGTCGTACGCCGTGACGTCCGCGAAGTGCACCACGGTGCTGCCGCCGCCGACGCCCGCCTTGTGAACGGCGCTCGAGAACTTCGTGGGCGAGCCGGTGAGGGCGAAGACGGCCGCGAAGATCCCGGCCAGGACGGCGAGCCCTGCCAGCAGGAGGATCAGCGGCCAGATGCTCGGGCGCTCCATCGGCGCGCGCTGCCGAGGGCGTGGGCGGCGGCGCCGCGGGCCGGGCACCACAAGTGTCCGGTCGGTCGGCCCGGCGACCGCGCCGTCCGGCTCGGCGAGGCAAGCGCGGAGCTCGGCGGCGAACGCTTCCATCGACGGGAAGCGGTCGCCCGGGTCCTTCGCCATCGCCCGCCGGATCGCGGCATCGACGCGCGGCGAAAGCTCTTGTCGGCGCTGGCGGACACTCGGCGGCGGCTCGTTGATGTGCCGCATCGCGATCGAGACGAAGTTGTCGCCGGGGAAGGGCACCTCGCCCGTGAGCAGCTCGTAGAGCACCGCGCCGAGGGAGTAGATGTCGGTGCAGGCGTCGACGTTGCCGCCGCGGGCCTGCTCGGGCGAGATGTAGTCGCTCGTCCCCATCACCGTCCCGGTCTGGGTGAGCCCGCGGTGCACGTCGATCGAGCGCGCGATCCCGAAGTCGGTCACCTTGGCGCGGCCGTCCTCGGTCAGAAGAACGTTGTGCGGCTTCACGTCCCGGTGGACGAGCCCGTGCGCGTGCGCGAACGCGAGCCCGTCCGCGATCTGAAGCGCCAGCTCGATCGCGGCGTTCTCGGGAAGAGGCGCCTCGCGCTCGATCAGCGCCTTCAGGTTCTCGCCCTCGACGTACTCGAAGACGATGAACTGGCGGCTCTCCTGCTCGCCGCGGTCGATGACCGTGACGATATTCGGGTGCGAGAGCTGCGCGGCCAGGCGCGCCTCGCGGCGGAAGCGCTCCACGTGGTCGCCCTCGCTGAGCAGCTGCTCGTGCATGACCTTCAGCGCCACGTGGCGCTCGAGGAGCGAGTCCTGCGCCCGGTAGACGCTGGACATGCCGCCGGTGCCGACGAGCTCTTTCAGCTCGTAGCGGTCCGCAATCAACTGGCCGACCACGGCTGGATTGTGCCCGTAGTACCTGAGGCTAACCGGCCGGAACGGTCAAACGCCTGATTCTCAAAGACGGTGCGTTGGACGGGGCTAACCGAGCGAAGCGTCGAGCGCCTGTTCCCAGGCCTCGAGCGCCTCGTCGAGCTCGGCGTCCGAGATCACCAGCGGCGTCAGCACCCGGATGCAGTTCGAGTAGATCCCGCACTTGAGCAAGAGCAATCCGCGCTCCGCAGCGGCCTCGACGACCGCGCTCGCAACATTTGCCGCAGGTTCCTTCGTCTCGCGGTCCTCGACGAGCTCGATCGCCAGCATGGCGCCGAGGCCGCGCACGTCGCCGATCGCGTCCCAGCGCTCCTGCCAGGCGAGCATCCGCGCCTGAATCGTCTCGCCGATGGCCGCGGCACGGGCGTTGATGTCCTCCTCCTCGAACACGTCGAGGACGGCCAGCGCCGCGGCCTGCGCGACGGGGTTACCGACGTACGTCCCGCCGATCGCCGAGTCGCCGGGCGCGTCCATGATCTCCGCCTTGCCGACCACCGCGGAAAGCGGCAGGCCGGCTGCGATCGACTTCGCGATCGTGACGAGGTCGGGCTCGACTCCCGAGTGTTCGATTCCCCAGGTCCGCCCCGTGCGACCGAAGCCCGTCTGGACCTCGTCGGCGACGAGGACGATCCCGTGCTCGTCGCAGAGCCGGCGGACACCCTGCAGGAACTCCGGCGGCGCGACGATGAAGCCTCCCTCGCCCTGAACCGGCTCGATCACGATCGCCGCCACCGTCTCGGCCGCGACCTGCGTGACGAGCGCGCGCTCGAGCGCCGCGAGCGCCTCGTCCGCGCTCGGGCCGCGGTACGCGTTCGGGAAGGGCACGCGATAGACCTCGGGCGCAAACGGCCCCAGCCCGGCCTTGTAGGGATGCGTCTTCGAGGTGAGGCTGACCGCCAGCAGCGTACGGCCGTGGAAGCCGCCCTCGAATCCGATCACCGCGGGGCGCTTCGTGTAGGCGCGGGAGAACTTGACCGCATTCTCGATCGCCTCCGCGCCCGCGTTGAAGAACGCCGCCTTGGCGTTCTGCACCGGCGCGAGCTCGCAAAGGCGCTCGGCGAGGGTCACGTAGACCTCGTACGGGACGATCGTGAAGTCCGTGTGCGAGAAGCGCGCGAGCTGCTCCTGCGCCGCGGCCACGACCTGCGGGTGCGAGTGCCCCACGTTGAGGCAGCCCACGCCGCCGGTGAAGTCGATGAACGTGTTCCCGTCGACGTCGGTCAGCGTCGCCCCCCGCGCCTCATCGACGACCACCGGCAGAAACACGGAGAGCGGGTCGGCGACGACGCGCTCCTTCCGCTCGAGAATCTCGCGCGACCGCGGACCGGGAATCTCCGTCCGCAGCTCGATCGACCGCGTCACCGCCATGGCTCTGACATTAGCGCAGGGCGCGGCGGGATGCATAGCTGCATAAACGCCATACAGCTAGTGCGCGAGCGCCGCGGTGGTGTAGACCCCTTCGGGGTTCCAGAGCAGGAAGCCGTTCGCTTGGTGCGCCTTCGCCGCCGCGATCTGGAGCTGCAGGTCCTCGAGCGTGTAGGGACGTCCGAGAGAGAAGTCCTGGAGCCACGGCGTCAGCCTCGTCTTGCGCCCCTCGAGCGCGCGCCGGAAGTCGGCCAGCGAGCGGGAGACGACGAGACCCGGGCGGTCGTCAGGCTCGTCGATCCCGTACTCGCCGGAGTTGTAGTGCGACGGGTAGACCATCGGGTAGACCGCGTCGGCGTAGGTCGAGACCCTGCGCGGGAGCTGGCCGATTCCCAGGTCACGGGTCGCTGAGAGCCCGAACACGTCGACCGAGACCCTGACGCCGAGCGGGTGCAAGCGCTGGGCCGCGTACTGGACGAAGGCCGGGATCGTCCAGCGCATCGCCTGTGGATGCGGTCCGGGGTAGCGGATCTGCGTGAGGTCACCGTCGCTCGGGAAGCGGACGTAATCGAACTGGATCTCGTCGAAGCCTGCCTTTGCGGCTGCCACGGCCACGTTGACGTTGTAGGCCCAGACGCGGCGGTCGTAGGGGTTCGTCCAGCCGAGGCCCGCGTTGTTGTGCCAGAGGGTGCCGTCGCTGTTGCGGATCGCAAGGGCCGGCCGCTTCTCGGAGAGCACCGGGTCCTCGAACGTGACGACGCGGCCGATCAGGTAGATGCCGTGCGCATGGACGACGCGCGCCACCCGACTCGACTTGTAGTACGTGCCCGGGCCGACGTGGCCGTTCTCGTCCTTGACGTCGAGCTCGATCGCGTTCAGGCCCGGGATGGCGAGGTACTGCTGCAGTCGGCCCGGCAGCGAGGCGAGCGCCACCGTGACGTGGACGCCGCGGATCTCGTCGGGGACGACACGCGCGGCCGGCTCGTGGGCTGCGGCTCGCGGCGTGTGGCGGGCCGACGGTTCGGTCTTGTTGTTGCCCCCGCCGACCGCACGCGCCCCGAGCGCGATCCCGGCTCCGAGCGCGAGCAGGACTCCGAGCGCCACTGCGCGCCTGATGCGGATCTGGCGCCGGCGCCGACGGCGGCGCTCGCGGTAGCGCGCATTGAGATCGGCCTCTCCCACCGAAAGCCGCACAAGCATATGGCGTCCTTAGACTCTGCGCGTGGTCCTCTCAGACCGGACGATCAGGCGGCTGCTCGGGGAAGGGCGGATCGTCATCGACCCCTACGACGAGACGCTGCTGCAGCCGTCGAGCGTCGACGTGCGCGTCGACCGCTTCTTCCGCGTCTTCCACAACGCGCGCTACCCCTTCATCGACGTCAAACAACCGCAGGAAGACCTCACGGAGCTCGTCGAGATCGCCGATGAGGAGCCGTTCATTTTGCATCCAGGCGAGTTCGTGCTCGGCTCGACGCTGGAGCGGATCCAGCTGCCGAACGACCTAGTCTCGAGGCTAGAGGGGAAGTCGAGTTTAGGGAGGCTCGGCCTCCTGATCCACTCGACCGCCGGGTTCGTCGACCCCGGCTGGGACGGGCACGTGACGCTCGAGCTCTCCAACGTCGCGAACCTGCCGATCACGATCTACTACGCGATGAAGATCGGTCAGCTCTCGTTCGTGCAGCTGACCGAGCCCGCGGAGCGGCCGTACGGCTCGGATGCGCTCGGGTCGAAGTACCAGGGCCAGCGCGGTCCGACGCCGAGCCGCTACTGGCAGAACTTCGAGAGCTAGCTCAGGCGCGCGCAGGCGAGCTGGAGGTCCGTCAGCACGGGCTTCTGCTCCGGATTCGTCAGCGACCAGCGGCCCGTTCGTCCGACCGCAGCCGCGCCGTTCAGCTCGACGCCGGCAGCCAACGAGTACCCAGCGGCGAGTGACAACCAGCCTGTGGGGCAAACCCGCGTCACGACCTGCGTCCCCGTGTGGATCGGGACGGTGTCCGTCGCGAGGCTGACCTGGAGCTGCGCCCCGCTTGCCCTGGCGGGGCGGACGACGGTCAGGCAGCTGCCGTAGAACGAGGCCGCCCGGGTCGCTGGGCCGCTGTTGAACACCCCGAAGCTGAGGACATGGAGGTCCTGCGTCTCCTGCCGAACGCTCAGCTTGCTGCGGCCGAGGTCGAAGCCCGCCGCCACCGGAATCGTGCCGCTCGGACAGGTGAAGCGCGCCTGCCGCAGGCCGGCCGGCGCAACGCGGATCGTTACGTGGCGCCGTGCGGTCAGCTTCAGGTACGGAGCCTTGCCCCTCGTCGCGCGGACTCGCCGGCACGCGGCGGCCACGGTCACGCGCTGGTCGAGGTCGCCCGCATTCGCGAGCCTGAACGCGAACCTGCGCGCGCTGAGCGGCCGCGCCTCGAGCTGGCTGATCCCCTCGCCGGCCCTGGATGTCCCCGCGCTCAGCGCGAAATAGCCCTTTGGGCAGGAGACGGAAAGCGCCTTGGTCGCGCCGACCGGAAGATCGGCGGCACGGAAAACCGTCCGTCCGACCACGACGTGTGCGGTCGCCGAAGCCACAACGATCAGAGCCGCCGTCGCTACCGCCACGATGATCCACCTGCCCATGCCGCAGTTCCCTCCCGCAGAACGTATACGAGCATGAGCCTAGAATCGAGTCGTGATTCTGGTCACGGGCGGGACCGGCTTCGTCGGCCCAAAGGTCATTCACGCGCTCCGCGAGCGCGAACTACCGGTCCGCTGCCTTGTTCGAAAGCCGTCGTCGAGCCCTGCGCAGTCGCTCACCGCGTGGGGCTGCGAGCTCGTCCAGGGTGACGTCACCGACGCCCAGAGCCTCCGACGAGGGGTCGAGGGGTGCGACACCGTCGTCCATCTCGTCGCGATCCGGCAGGGCTCCCAGGAAAAGTTTGAGCAGGTGATGGAACAGGCGACCCGCGACCTCGTCGCGGCGGCGAAGGAGGCGGGGGCGCGGCGCTTCGTCCTGATGAGCGCTCTCGGCACGAGCGAGCAGACGCAGGACCTCGTGCCCTACTACCACGCGAAGTGGGAGATGGAGCAGACGGTTGCCGGCTCGGGGCTCGAGCACGTGATCTTCCGGCCCAGCTTCATCTTCGGCCGCGACGGCGGGATCCTGCCGACCTTCAAGCGACTCGCCCGCCTCGCGCCGGTGACGCCGATCATCGGCTCGGGCACCCAGCGACTGCAGCCGATCTGGGTCGATGACGTCGCGGCCTACTTCGCCGAGGGAGTCCAGCGCCCCGACGTGACAGGCCGGATCTTCGAGCTCGGCGGGCCCGACGCGGTCACCTGGAACGAGCTCTGGCAGCGCCTGAAGCGCGCGCTTGGGGTCCGCCGTCCGAGCATCCACGTCCCGTTCGGCCTGATGCGAGCGAACGCGCTGATCACCGAGCGTCTGCCGGGGGACGTCCCCCTCACGCGAGATCTGCTGACGATGCTCGAGCACGGCGACAACACGGTCTCGAACGACAACGCGGTGCAGACGTTCGGCCTGCCGCTGGCGCCGCTGGACGAGCAGCTGCGCAGAGCGATCTGAGAAAAGAAAAGGGGCCGCACGAGGCGGCCCCTTGTTCCGGTTACCAGCGTTGAAGTGGTAGAGGCGCTTCCGGCCGGCTTCTGAAGCAACCGGCGGCGCGAGTTCGCGAGCCCCCTACGCTGGCTAGGCGATTCCCCGTAGGTCCCGGGGACGCACCTCTACCCGCTGGTACCTCCACTGCCCGTACTTGAATACTTCACTCTCGGACCACCTCCTTTCCGCGGTTGAGCACACTGTAGCCGACGCTCAGGCGGAATCGCGGAGGACGACCGAGAGCTCGAGCCCGCGGTCGAGCGGGACGGTGACGCTCTCCAGGGTCCGATCGGCCTGGCGGGCGCGCGAGTACCCGGCGAGCGGATCCGCGTGCGAGAGAACGTTGTCGGCGACGATCAGCGCCGCGGGCTCGAGCTTGCCGCGCGCGAGCTGGAAGAGCTCCTCGTACTGCTCCTTCTCCGCGTCGAGGAAGACCACGTCGAAGACGTCGTCGATCGCGGGCAGCGTCTCGAAAGCGTCGCCCGGAACGAGCTCGGCCCACTGGTCGAGGCCGGCGTCTGCGATGTTGCGCTGCCAGGCGTCGACCTTGGCCGGATCGTGCTCGAGCGAGAGGACGCGGCCGCCGAGGTACCGCACGCCGGCGGCGAGCCAGATCGTGGAGTACCCGCGCGAGCCGCCGATCTCGAGCACCTCGCAGTCGGTCTGCGGGGCGACGAGTGAGAAGAGGAACTGCCCGGTGGTGCGGGCGACCTGGCGGGCGCGTTGCTCTCGCGCGACTCCCTCCTCGCGCTCCCGCGCGTCCTCCTCCTCTAGGCGCGCGAGCACGGCGCGGACGCGATCGTCGAGCACGCGCGGAGCCTACGACAGGTCGACCTTGACGAGTCCCTCGTCAACCCGCACGGGAAACGTCTCGACGGGGAGCACCGCCGGCAGCGTCAGCGGCCGGCCCGAGCAGATGTCGATGTGCGCGCCGTGGCGCGGGCAGATCGCGTAGCCCTCCTCCGCGTCGAACTCCCCCTCGCAGAGCGGGCCGTCGTCGTGGGAACAGCGATCCTCGATCGCGCAGTACTTGCCGCCGAGGTTGTAGACCCCGACCGTGATCTGCCCCGCATGGACGAGCTTCACCGTCCCCGGCGGCAGGTCCTCCACCGGGCACACGACGACCTCGGCCACCCTCTACGAAAGCTCGAGCTCGTCGAGCCCGGCCCACTCCTGCGGGAGCGGCGTGCCCTTGGCCCGGTGCAGCGCGACCTTGAGGACGCCGAGGCCGAGCAGCGCGCACTTGAGACGGATCGGCGTCAGCGGGATCCCGACCTCCTCGAGCAGCTGCTCCTTCGGCAGCTCGGCGATCTCGCGAGCCGTCTTGCCCTTGACCATCTCCATCAGCATCGACGTCGAGGCCTGGCTGATCGCGCAGCCACGTCCCGAGAACTTCACCTCGTCCACCGTCTCGCCGTCCTCGCCGAACTGGACGTAGATCGAGACCTCGTCGCCGCAGAGCGGATTGACGCCCTCCGCCTGGGCGTCCGGGTCCTCGATCACCCCGTGCCCGCGCGGGTTCTTGTAGTGGTCGAGAATGACCTCCCGGTACAGATCTTCAGCCATGTGCCCTACCCGAGGATACGGCGCGCCTTGTGGATGCCGTCGACCAGCCGGTCGATCTCCTCGGGCACGGTGTAGAGGTAGAAGCTCGCGCGGTTTGTGGCCGCGACGCCGAGCCGCGTCATCAGCGGCTGGCAGCAATGGTGTCCGGCGCGAATCGCGACTCCCTCGGAGTCGAGCACCTGCGCCACGTCGTGCGGGTGAATGCCCTCGACGTTGAAGGACACAATCCCCGCGCGCCGCTCGGCAGGCGGGCCGTAGAGCAGCACGCCCGGGATCTCGCCCAGGCGCTCGAGCGCGGCGGCGGCGAGCTCCTGCTCGTGCGCCTCGATCGCCTCGATCCCGATGTCGTTCAGGTAGTCGATCGCAGCTCCGAGCCCGACCGCCTCCGCGATCGGCGAGGTGCCCGCCTCGAACTTGTGCGGGATCTCCCCCCACGTCGTCTCCTCGAAGCGGACCTTGCTGATCATGTGGCCGCCGAGATTGAACGGCTCCATCGCCTCAAGCAGCTCGCCCCGGCCCCAAAGGGCACCGACGCCTGTCGGGCCGCACATCTTGTGCGCCGAGAGCGCCAGGAAGTCGCAGCCCAATGCCTGGACGTCGATGGGGTGGTGCGGCGCAGCCTGCGCGCCGTCGACGACCATGATCGCGCCCTGCGAGTGGGCCCACTCGGTGAGCTTCTCGACGGGGTTGATCGTGCCGAGCGCGTTCGAGACGAGGTTCGTCGCGACCACCTTCACCGAGCCGCCCTTGCCGATCTCGTCGAGGTCGGAGAGGTCCAGCTCGCCCTCGTCGTTGACGTGGATCATCCGGAGGGT
>VAXM01000080.1 GCA_005883335.1 Actinomycetota bacterium | reverse complement strand
GCTCGTAGAAGCGCCGCCCCGACGCGTTCCCGTCAAGCGTCCAGAGCCGAGCCTGCTCGAAACCCAGCGCGCGAAGCCGCTCGAGCGCGAGGTCGTGGAGCGCCGACCCGACGCCGCGCCCCTGGTACGCAGGCAGCACGTACAGCGTGCTCAGGAACCCGCGCCCCACCGAAACCGCGCCGACCACCGCGCCGTCCAGCTCCGCGACGTAGACCTCAACGTCAGCGTCGGCCAGCGCCTCGGCCCAGACCTCCCGGATCGCCTCGTCCGGGAACGGATAGCGCTCAGGCGGATAGACGTGAGCGAACGCAGCAACGGCCGCCTCCCGCTGGATGACGAGCAGCGTGTCGGCCTCGTCCGCGCGAGCCGGGCGCAGGATCACCCGGGCAGTGTGGCGGAGGGCGAGGCCCAGGGCCCGGTAGATCGGTTACCGGCGCCTTCGACCCTCGGTGCGTGATCCACCGAGGGAAGGAGGTGAAGAAGATGCTTTCCAAGACGCGCATGCGCCGGCTGCTTGCGGTCGGCCTCGTCCTTGGAGCCCTGGCCGCGGCGACGCCTGCGGCAGGCCTCTCGGCGAATGTCGGGGGTGGGCCTGTTTCGATTGGGTAGACCCGGTCCTTCACGTGCTCCACCAGACACGGAGAGCCCGAAAGGGTTTTCCGTGTTGCGCAAACGCCACTCAGACGCTTGCGAGCTCGACGAGGAGCGAGCGTGCTTTCGTGATCGCGACCCGGTTGTCCTTTTGCTCCAGGAGACGGACGGCGTCCGCGACGGCTCCGGCGGCAATTTCAGGGCGATTGCCGAGACGCAAGACCTCGGCGTAACTCAGAAGGACGTTGGCGTGTTGATTCACTGCGTCTGTGGCCGCCGCGAGCTCCACTGCCTCGTGCGCGAGAGTCTCGGCCTCGCGGCACACACTCCTGTGCGCGAGCGCCTTCGCCCGAAGAGCGCGCCAGGAGAACTGCGCCCCCACGTCATCGCTGGCCGCACAGCCTTCGGCGATCTCCGACCAGCGGAGAGCGTCCCCGTAGCGACCCTGCTCATAGACGGCCTCACCGGCTTGTGTCGCCTGGGTCGCCAGGTGGGCCTGCTCACCCCATGCCTCCAGTCGCTTGCAGCTCTCATCAAGGAGGCGTTCCGCCTCGTGGTGGTTGTCGGCGAGCAGCTCGATGTCAGCCGCGAGTGACGCGTAGTTCGTCGAGACGTTGATCGTCCAGGCGAGCTCCTCGTAGATCTTCTTCGCGCGCAACGCCGATTCCCGAGCCGAGTCGAAGCGCCCCGCCATGGCTTCGAAGCCGCCGAGAAACGCAAGGAGGTGTGCCTCGCCGCCGCGGTCGGCCTCCTCGACCAGGGCCTGGCAGCGCTGGATGCCGGCTTGGACGTCAGTCGGCCCGTAGTAAAGGCTGGCGGCAAGCTCCTGAACGCACGGCGTGACCGGCCAGCCAGAGCGGCGGAAGTAGCCGAGTGCCCGTTCCGCGGCCTCCTCTGAGTCGCGGTAGCGGCAATGGAGACCACCGAGAACGAACGCCTGCGCGTACGAGATTCGGCCCAGCGCCCGGGCATCGCCGAGCCGGTCGAGGATCGGAATCGCCTCCCGGGAGAACGCGAGAAGCTCGTCGGCACCGCCTTCGGGAGCGCGAAAGAGGCGAAGATTTGCGAGCTCGACCCTTGCCCGCAGCTCGGCGCGCAGGTCGGGTTGCGCCCTGGCCAGGTCGAGCGCCTCCTGCAGCAAGCGCTCGGCACCGTCGACGTCGCTACTTCTCCAGAGGACGAGCGCAAGCTCGGTCAGGAGATCGCGCCTGACGACGTCAGCCCTGTCGAGAAGCGAGGAGGCCCGGGTGAGCAGATTCGACGCAGCGTGCGTGTCACCGCCCTTCGCTGCGCGAAGACCCGCCGAAGCGAGCCGATCGCCGGCGTCCGCGGCGAGGCGGCGGGCGCGCCTGTCGGGCGGACCGGCGCCCAGTCGGCAACGGTACGCGTGCTCGAGGTGATAGCCCGCAAGCTCGTCCTGGCCGGCGCCCTGGAGATCGAGCCAGTCGGCGACTCGTTCGTGCAACTCGGAACACAGCTCGTTGGGGATCGAGTTGTAGGCGACGTCTCGAATGAGGACGTGGTGGAATCGAAACCCGTCGTGGCGGGGAAACACGGAGCGGGCAGGCTCGACGAGACCCTTCCGCCTCAACTCGAACAAGTGGCGGCCAACCGAGGGCACGTCGAGCGGCGGCGACAGGTGGAGGATCGCTCCGTGCCAGAACTCGCGGCCCACGACAGCCGCGCGCTGGAGCACTGCTCGCTCTGCCTCGTCCAAGAGGTCCAGCCGACTCGAGAGGAGCGCCTCGAGAGACGGCGGCACGGTCTCGAGCTGCGCGAGCTCCTCGCCGTCGGCGTACGCGACGAGCTGCTGGGCGAAGAGCGGATTTCCGCCGGCCAGCTCGGCGACATGTGCTTGCTGCTCGGCTGGAACGTTCTCACCGACCTGCTCGACGAGCTCGAGCATCTCTTCCTCCGAGAGCGGCTCTAGGCGGATTGCCGTTGCATCTGCGCCCCAGGAAGGTCGCTCCTCTCGCAGCTCCGGCCGGGCTAGGCAGAGCAGGAAGAGCGCCGCTCCCCGACTCCATTGGCCGAGGTATTCGACGAGATCGAGGAGCGTCGGCTCGGCCCAGTGAATGTCTTCGAAGAGCAACACCACCGGCTGCTCATGCGCGAGTCGCTCGAGGAAGCGCCGAACGGCCCAGAACGCTTCGCCGGTCGCGCTTTCGCCCCCGCCGGCGCGGACGAGATCGACCAAGCGTTCGGCGATGATCCCTGCGTCTTCTTCTCCGGCTAGAAGGGTCTCGACCTGCTCGATCGGTCGACCCTCTGTTGCCTGCGCCACGATCTCGGCCAGTGGAAGGTACGTCGCGCCCTCGCCGTAGGAGATGCAGCGTCCGATGAAGACTGACGCTGTCTCGGCAATCAGAGAAGTGAATTCTCGCGCGAGCTTCGACTTGCCGATGCCGGCCTCACCCAACACCGTCGCGACGACGCAGCGTTGCTCGCTTCTCGCGCGCTCGAAGTCGTCTTTCAGCTGGCGCAGCTCTCTCCTGCGCCCCACCAGCTTCGCGCTCCGCCCGCGCTCGGGAGGCGGCTCGTCGAGAACATCGAGCAGCAGAAAGACCCCAACCGGCTCGAGCCTCCCACGAAGCGACCGGTCTTCGACGGGTTGGGCCCTCAGCGAGCTCCTGCCTCGGCTCAGCGTCGCTTCGTCGAGCAGAATCTCTCCGAGCGCCGCCGTCTCGGCAAGACGTCTGGCCAGGGCGATGACGGAGCCGGTGAAGTGAGCCCTACCGGCCTCGCCCATGACCGTCACCGGCCCCGTCGCGATTGCCGAGCGGGTTTCGATCCGGAACTCCCCGTCGAGGGCCTCGTTCAAGGAGGCGAGCGCCCGGTGCAGCTGTAGGGCGGTCCGTGCTGCGCGGACAACGTCGTCCTCATGTCCGGTCGGGATCCCGAAGACGGCCATCAGCTCGTCGCCCGTGAGCCGTTCGACGGTGCCGCCGTGATACTCGACGGCCGCCCGAAGCTCGTGGGATGCGCGAAGGCTCACCCTATGGAGCTCGTCGGGATCGCCACCACCTACGCCGCCGGCAGACACCGATGTGATCTCTGAGAAGAGCACCGTCGCGGTCGTCTGCCGTTCTCGCGATTCTCGAAGGGCGGCGCCATCGGGAGCTGCATCCCGGAAGAGCTCCGGATCCTGGCGGAGAATCGCCTGCTCGAGCTCGCGAAGCGCCGCACTCGGCTCGATCCCCAGCTCCTCTACCAAGGCGCGGCGTGCCTCCTGGTATGCGTCCAGCGCTTCAACTTGCCGCCCGCCGCGGTAGAGGGCGAGCATCAACTGGCCACGGAGGCGCTCGCGGAGGGGATCCTTTGCGATCAACAGCTCGAGCTCACGAACGAGCTCGGCGCCCGCGCCGAGAGCCAGCTCCGCGTCCATCAAGTCCTCAAGCGCGGCGGTACGCAGCTCCTCCAGGCTCCCGATCACGGGAGGGGCGAACGGCTCGAAGGCAAGGTCCGCAAGCGGCGGGCCGCGCCAGAGCTCGAGCGCCTCCCGCAGCTTCGCGGCTCGCTCTTCGCCACTGGCGGCGCGGCCCTCACCTGTCAGGCGTTGAAAGCGGCCGAGGTCGACCTGTTCCTCCGCCACCTCGAGGACGTAGCCGCCCCCGCGCGAGAGCAGGAGGTCCGGCCCGAGCAGACTGCGGAGCTGGGAGACGTAGTTTCGCAACGCAGGTATCGCTGTTCGTGGCGGTTCCTCGCCCCACAACGCGTCTACGAGCACATCGACGGAGAGCACTTCTCCTCGACGGAACACGAGAATCGCGAGCAACGCCCGCTGTTTGGAGGCGCGCAACTCGAGCGGCCGTTCGCTATCCCACACCTCGAGGGGCCCGAGGACGCGGAAGTCGATCACAAGCCGTTTGTACCACCGACGGACCCGCGCGAACAGCCCCCGCTCCTCTTGAGCATCTCGCCGTGAATTAGGGCGGCGTTATGCCCCCATTACTCGGCCTCTGCAGTCTCGATGCCGCAAAGCAACAAGTACCGAAGGGAGGAGCAATGACCAGCACCATTCCAACAATCCACGAGGAGCTCGGCCGCCTGAGGCAGGCCGACATTCTCCGCGAGGCTCGACGGTGCGCGCTCGCGCGAGACGCGGCAAGCGCGTCGAAGCGCCGGCGGGCCAGGAGGGGCGTGCGGGTGCTCGCGCTGCCCTCCTGGCCCGGGGCTCGTCGCTGGCCGCTGCTGGTGGGAAGGAGCCAGGGATGAACACCCGGACAACTCTGCTGGTCTCGGCGGCTGCGGTCGCGGCCGTTGCCCTGTTCCTCGCGGTTGGCACCTCCGCACGGGCGTCGGAAGCGATCCTCTACGGGTCTGGCACGGCAACGGTCGACGGCATCCTCGGGTCGGGCGAATGGCAGAACGCTCGAGCGCTGACATTCCAGGCGGCACGGCCGCCATATGACGGGGCCGGCACGATGCCGGTGACGGTCAGAGAGATGAACGACGGCGCGAACGTCTACGTCTCCTTCGAGGTCGGCCGCGGCACCTACGGTCTGACACAGGCGCTCCTCTACTTCGACAACGATCACGATGGCACGATCGCCGAAGGGGACGAGCATTTCGCCGTCGACGTCGGCACCTTCTCGCCGGTCAACTTCTTCGATGGTTTCTGGACGGGTTGCTCTCCAGGCGGACCGCCTACTTGCCCCAGCGCCGATACCACTTACGGAGGCACGAACGACGGGATGGCGGCGGCGTCCGCCAATGGAACCACGACCGTGCTTGAGATGTCGCATCCCCTCGACGACGCGGACAACACACACGATTGGAGCCTCTCGCCTGGGCAGGCCGTGGGCTTCTCGATCCTGATGAACCTCTTCAGCGAGACGCCGAGCTGCAACTTCGGCCCCGAGTGCCAGACCTTGACGAACTTCCCGGACCAATCCTTCAACGGCGAATTGGCGACCGGCTACGCCGACCTCGTCGTCGCCCCGGACACGATTCCGCCGGAGACGGAGATCTCGGACGGGCCGCCCGTGCTGACGCGCAGCACCACTGCCGTGTTCGAGTTCTCGGGCAGCGACAACCTGACTCCACCCGACCAGCTCAGCTTCTCCTGCAGCCTCGACGGATCTGCCTATGCGCCCTGTTCGCAGACTCTGAGAGTGTCGGGAGGAGTGCACCGCCTAGCGGCGCGCGCCGTTGACGAGCTCGGCAACGTCAATCCAAGTCCGGCCGAGTACCGCTGGCGCGTGGACCTGACCAGACCGCGAAAGCCGAAAATCGTCCTCCGGCTGGTCGGCAACCGCATGCGGGTTGCCCTCAGCGCTCGCGACCGCGACGACCCGGCGCGAGCGCTGAAGTTCGTCTGTGCGCTCGACCGATCGCGGCTGCGCCACTGCCCGACGCGCTTCACCCGGGCCGTTCGCCCGGGAAGGCACCTGCTCCGCGTCCGCGCCCTGGATCCGGCCGGCAACGCGAGCGCGATCGCATTGGTGAGGTTCTCACGCTAACGGTTGGTGAACGAGGCAGTTAGCGCTTCAAGTGTGGAGTCGAGGAGCCCGTTCAGGCGGGCCCCTCCACTCCTACTAGAGGCCTAGAACCCCGAAGTGCCGTTCGGCGTGCCGAGGCCGGTCGGGCCGTCGTAGCCCGCCTGCCCGTTGCACAGGTAGGCCGGGTTGCAGCTCCCGTTGCTGCCCGTCGTGACGTCGAACAGCCCGCTTGTGTGCGAATACGGATACGAGCCCGCGTTGACGCTGCCGGCGTTCCCGGCGAGCGCGTAGACGCTCGCGATGATCGGCGACGAAGCGCTCGTGCCACCGACGGTGAACCAGAGGCCGGCATAGAGCACGGCCACGCCGGTGTTCGGGTCGGCAACCGCGGAGACGTCGGAGACCGTCCGCCGCGAGCAACCGGAATCGGTCTGCCAGGATGGCTTCGACTCGTAGGCGCTGCAGCCGCTGCCCGCGCCGCTCCAGACCGACTCCGTCCAGCCGCGCGTCCCCCCGCCGCGCGTCAGCGAGGTCCCGCCGACCGCGGTCAGGTAGCGCGAGGCAGCCGGGTAGGAGACGCCGTAGCCGCTGTCACCCGAGCTCGCCGTGATCGCGGCGCCCGGATGGTTGAAGTGCGAGTCGTCGGCGGTCTCGCCGCTGTACTCGCTGCCGCCCCAGCTGTTGCTGATGGCGTTCGCGCCCAGGCGCGCTGCTGTGTCCTCGGCGGTGTAGAGGTCGCTGTCGAGGTTCGTGTTCGACTCGACGAGCAGGATGTGGCAGTTCGGGCAGACCGCGCTGACCATGTCGAGGTCGAGCGAGATCTCCAGCGCCCAGTCAGGGCTGGGCGGAGGCATCGGCAGCGTGCCGCCCGTCTGATTGACCTTGCGGAAACAGCCGTTGGCCGTTGTGCACGGCGGCAGACCGTAGAACGATCGGTACTGGGCGAGATCCTGCTCGGCGGTCGGGTCGTCGAAGGCGTCGACGATCCCGACGGTCTGGCCGCTCCCGGCGGTCGACGACGGAAGGGCATATGCCGCCTGGAGGTCCGCGGGGCCGTAGCCCGACGGACTACCCGCCAGCGGCACTGCATTACCCGCCACCAGCGAGAAGCAGCGAGCGTAACCGGCTGGCACAGCGCTACAGACCGGCCGGATCGATACTCCGGCCGCGCGAGCGTTCGAAGATCCCCCGAGCGCGGCCGCGAGCGCGAGGGCCAGCAAGAGAAGGCCCCACAACCTGGACTTCATGGTTCTCCTTTCAGGCGCCTGTCGCTTTGAACCGGTAAACGCGCTACCCGTCTCCCCGCCTGTGGAAACCGAGGAGTACGCTCTTGGCGTGAGCGACGCCGGCTGGAGAGTGGCGAAGCTGAGCGAGATTCCACCGCGCTCCGAGCTGCCGGGCTTCTCGGCCGAGGAGTACCGCGAGGCGATGGCCGAGCGCGCGCCGCACATCCTCGAGCGGTGGGCGAAGGCGGGCGAAACGTTCGAGCACGAGCATCGCAAGACGCACGACGTGCGGGGCTTCCTGGGCGTCGAGTCGTTCGGCGTCAACGCCTTTCAGGGGCACGAAGGCGAGCTGTTGATCGTTCCGCACGACGAGCTCGGCGAGGGCGAGCGGCAGGAAGAGCTCTATCTCGTCGTCGAAGGGCGGGCGCAGTTCACGTGCGACGGCGAAGAGGTCGAGCTCGGGACGGGCGACGTTCTCTTCGCGCGCCCGGGCGTCGAGCGCCAGGCGATCGCCCTGGACTCCCCGACGATGCTGCTGATCGTCGGCGGCCGGCCGGGCGAGCCGTATTCACCGCCCATCTGGGCAAGCGACTGGCGCGTGCCGGACGACTAAACGCCTGACAACAGCAGAGGGACCCGGTTGGTGAGGCGCGCCTGGTCAGGGATAATCGGGTCCATGGCCGCCAACTCACATACCAAGCCGCAGAAAGAAGAGAAACACGCACCGCCCGAACCACCAGGGCCGGAGGCGAAATACCAGGCTCACGTCCCTGCTGAGATCCGCAACGTGTCGTTCCCCCTCGGCGTCCGCGGTTACGAGAAGAAGGCCGTCGAGACCTACGTGCGGAAGGTGAACCGCGTGATCGCGGAGCTCGAGGTCACGCGATCGCCGCAGGCCGCAGTCCGCCACGCGGTCGAGCGGGTCGAGGAGCAGACCAGGTCGATCCTCGAGGAGGCGAGAGCCTCCGCAGAGAAGATCACCGGTACCGCCCAGTCGGAGGCGGACGAGATCATCGCGCAGGCGAAGGCGAAGTCCGCCGACCTCGTCGTCGCCTCAAGCACGGAATCCGACCGCATCAGGGCGGAGTCAGACGAGCGCATAGCTCAGGCGAAGGCCCAGGCGGAGCGCATCGTCGCCGAGGGGAAGGCCAACGCGGACCAGCACCGACGTGAGGTCGAGGAGGAGCTCGCCAAATTGCGCTCGGAGGCCGAGGCCAAAATGAAGGAGCTCGAAGCGGACACTGCCACCCTTTGGGACCGCCGACACGAGCTGCTCGGAGACATCGACCGGATGGCGGACCGGCTGCACGAAGCGGCGCGCGAGGCCGCAGGTCGTCTCGCGCGCGTGGGCTCCGAGGACGCGTGGCCCGAGCCGGAGGCAGAGGCAACCGCCGTCCTGGAGGAACAGCCGGCCCCAAAGAAGGCCAAGGCAAAGAACACCACCGATTAGTAGTTCAAGCTCGACGTGGAGTCGATCCTCGAGGCGATCGGGAACACCCCGCTCGTAAGGCTGAGGCGCTGCGCACCCGCGAACGGCGCCGAGCTCTGGGTCAAGCTCGAGTACCGCAACCCGAGCGGCTCGATGAAGGACCGCATGGCGCTCGCGATGATCGAGGGAGCGGAACGGGACGGACTCATCTCGCCCGGCGACAGGGTCGTCGAGTACACGGGTGGCAGCACCGGCCCGGCGCTCACCCTGGTCTGCGGCGCGAAGGGTTACCGAGCTCTGATCGTGATCGCAGACTGCTTCACCGAGGAGCGCATCCAGCTGATGCAGGCGCTAGGCGCCGAACTCGACGTCATTCCGTCGGTCGAGGGCCGGCCGAAGGTGACGGCGCAGGACATCCAGAACATGGTCGACCGCGCCGCCGAGCTCGCTGCGCGGCCGAGCCATTACGCGACCGACCAGTTCAACAACCCGTACATCATCCCCGACCACCGCGACCGCCTCGGCCGCGAGATCTGGGAGCAGACCTCCGCGCGAGTCACCGCGTTCTGCCACGGCATGGGCACCGCAAGCTCGCTCATGGGCGTCTCGGATGCGTTGAGGCCACACGGCGTGTTCATCCAGGGCCACGAGCCCGCGTCGTCGGCGGCGATCACCGGCGGCGAGCCCGGCGCGTTCCTGATCCAGGGCTGGACGGGGATGGTGATGCCGCACTGGGACCCGGCGCGCGTCGACCACGTCGAGCCGATCGGCGACGAGGAGGCGGTCGAGATGACCGCGCGCCTCGCTCGGGAGGAAGGCATCTTCGCCGGGATCTCGAGCGGCGCGAACGTCGTGGGCGCGCATCGCCTCGCGGATCGCCTGGGCCCGGACGCTGTGATCGTGACGCTCGCCGTCGACACCGGCTTCAAGTACATGAGCGTCAGCCCGTACACCGATGCTTAACGGCGGCGGTGTGGGATACCGCTAGACGGGCGGCTATTCCAGGGTCCCGGGAACGGCGGCGCCCGCCTGGATGGGCGGGCGCCGGTCGAACTAGGCGGTCGCGGGACGAAGTAACGCGCGGTCCGTGACTCTCCTGGCCGCCTTGGCGGCGAATCCCGGGAGTGCGAGCAGGATCAGCGCCAGGACTAGCAGCACGAAGTAGAAGCGCCGCCTCATCGTCACACCGCCGGGGCCGGAACGCCGGGCTCCCCTGCGTACGTCGGCGCGTAGCCCAGGAGGCGTCCGACCGGAGCGCCGAGCGCGAGCCCCACCTTCTGCATCCACGCCGGCGGGAACGGCAGGCGCACCGTGTCGAAATGCGCGTTCGCGATCACGGCGAGCCGCAGCAGATTGGGCATGCCCTTCCGGTTCGTCTTGCCGTCGGCGGCGAGCGCGAACATCGTCTCGAGCAGCGACTCGAACTGCAGCGCGGGCCGGATCTCGCAGATGAACGTGACCGGCTCGTCGCCCGCGTTCCAGAACCGGTGCGCGGTGCCGGGCTCGACCGTGACGAACCGGCCCGGGCCGAGGGTCTGCTTCTTCCGGCCGGTCTTCAGGCCTAGCGCCCCGGACTTGACGGCGAAGCGCTCGCTCTGGGCCGGGTGCACGTGCGCGGCTGCGACGCAGCCGTCGGGCTGGACGACGGTCTCGATCACGACCGCCTCGCCGTCGGTGTCGGCCGAGGTTGCGAGGAAGGTGACACGCTCGCCGGTGACCGGGTTGTGGATGGTGTCGCCTGTGCGGATCATCTGGGGCTCCTTCCGGTGCCGTTGCTGACACACACATGCTCGGCTCCGGGGGCCCGAAAATCGTCGGCCGCAAGCGCGATTCCGGCTCGTCTCTGCGGCTGATCCTGTGCGAGGCGCGGCTCCGCCGCGCGGAGGACTACTCCTCGCCCGGCTGGATGAGGCCCGACTCGTACGCGAGCACGACTGCCTGTACGCGGTCGCGGATGTCGAGCTTCATCAGCACGTGCGCCACGTGCGTCTTGACGGTCGTCTCGCTAACGAACAATTCGGTCGCGATCTCCGCGTTCGAGAGGCCGCGAGCGACCAGCTTCAGCACCTCGAGCTCGCGCGCGGTCAGGTCCTCGAGCTTCGCCGGCAGCGTCCGCACGGAGGCGGGTGGGCGCCGGACGAACTCCTCGATCACCCGCCGGGTCACGGAAGGCGCGAGGAGCGCGTCGCCGCTCGCGACCGCGCGAATCCCGTCGACGAGCTGCTCGGGCGGGACATCCTTGAGCATGAACCCGCTCGCGCCGGCCCTGAGCGCGTCGTAGACGTACTCGTCCATGTCGAAGGTCGTGAGCATCACGACCTTCGTTTCGCCCTTGTCCTTTCCGAGCAGCCGGCGGGTTGCCTCGATCCCGTCCATCTCGGGCATGCGGACGTCCATCAGCACGACGTCCGGCTTCAGCCGTCCACACTCGTCGACCGCCTGACCGCCGTCCGAGGCCTCCCCGACGACCTCGATGTCGACCTCGGCTTCCAGGATCATCCGGAAGCCGGCTCGGACGAGCGCCTGGTCGTCGACGATCATGACGCGCACACCTCCGCCCTCTTCGGCCGCCGTCAGCTCGTCCTGCCGGTCGGCGAGGGTCGTCGCTCCATGGCCCGCAGTGCGCAGGTCTGGAAACTCGCCGGGTAGGCCGTCGATCGTGAGCTGGTAGATCCGCACAGGGCGGTCGAAGTCCTTCAGTACCTGCGGGCCGAGGTCGTACAGCTCGAAGTGCTCGAACTCTTGCTCCTCGTCCACGAGCAGCGAACGCGTCGTCTCCGAGAGCAGGATCTGCCCGCCGTGGCCGGCGTCGCAGATGCGGGCGGCACGGTGAACCGCGAGCCCGACGTACTGATCGCCGACCAGCGACGCCTCGCCCGTGTGGATCCCGATACGAACGCGCAGATCGACGCCGTCCGGCCAGTCGTGCTCGGCCAGCGCGCGCTGAGCTGCCACGGCCGCGTCCACGGCCTGCTTCGGGCGGCCAAAGGCGACGAAGAACGAGTCGCCGTCCGCGTCGAGCTCCCGGCCTGAGCCCGCCCAGGCCGCGCGCATCAGCTCCTCGTGCTTCCCCATGACGGCGCTGTAGCCGTCGCGAAGCTTGCGCAGGAGCGCGGTCGAGCCCTCGACGTCCGAGAAGAGGAACGTGACTGTTGCGGTGGACGTCTCGTCCATCATCAGACAACCGGGAGCGTGGCGCGGAGGCGAAAGCCGCCCTCCGGCCGGGATCCTGCCTCGAGCTTGCCGCCGTAGACCGAGACGCGCTCGCGCATCCCGACGAGGCCGTGCCCGCCGCCTTCTCCGCCGCCGTCGCCGTCGCCGTCGTCGCTCACCGTCACCTCCACGTGGCCGCCCGCGTAGCGGACGAGCACCTCGGCTCGATTGGCGCCGGCATGTTTGATCGCATTCGTGAGCCCCTCCTGGACGAGGCGGTAGGCGGTCAGGTCGACCCCGGTGGGAAGCTGGACGGGATCGCCTTCGACGCGCAGATCGACGGGCAGGCCCGCGTTGCGCGTGTGCTCGACGAGCCTCTCGATCTGCTCGAGGCTCGGCTGCGGGGCGAGCGCGGGCCCGTCCTCCGCATGGCGAAGCACGCCGACCATGCGCCGCATCTCCGCCAGAGCCTCGCGCCCGGTCTGCTCGACGACCTGGAGAGCCTCGCTCACCCGTTCCTGGTCTTGCTCGAGCAGCCGCCGCACCGCCGATGCCTGCACCGTCATCACGCTGACGCTGTGGCCGACGACATCGTGGAGCTCGCGCGCGATCCGGGCCCGCTCGTCCGCAACCGCTCGGCGCGCCCGCTCCTCTCGCTCGCGCTCGGCCGCCGTGGCGCGCTCCTTCGCCTCGTCGACCTCACGGTATTTCTCGCCGACCGCGAACCCGACGACCCAGGCAACGGTGAAGGTGATCGCGTCCCAGATGAAGTCGCCGACCTTGCCTTGCGGAGCGTTGAGCTCCACGAGCGCAGCGATCCCCATCACGAATGCGAGCCCGGCGACCGACTGGAGACGCCAGGGCCGCATCCCGAAGCGGAAGCAGATCGTGAGCCCGATGAGGAACGAGACGAAGGGGCCTTTGACGAGGCCGGAATCCACGAATGAGGCCAGAGCGACGCCAAGGGCGCACACCACGAGCACCGCGACCGGGTAGCGCCGGCGAGCGAGGAGCGGCATCGTGGCCGCGAGCACGGCCAGAGCGTCGAACCACATCGGTCCCTGCGCAGACCCGCGCTGATGGAGGTGGACGGCCGCGTCCGCGAGCCACCACGCCAGGGCCCCGACGACCAACGCGTCGAACCAGTACTCGCGCGCGAGCTCCCAGACGCGACTCAGCTTCATCACACAGGAAGTCTGGCACGGAGGCGAAAGCCGCCTCCTGCGCGCCGGCCTGCTTCGAGCTCGCCCCCGTAGACCGAGACGCGCTCGCGCATGCCGACGAGGCCGTGACCGCCTCCGCCGCCGTTGCCCCCGCCCCGGCCGTCGTCGCTGACCGTCAGCTCGACGTATCCGTCCTCGTAGCACACGACGACTTCGGCCCGCTGCGCCCGAGCGTGCTTGAGCGTGTTCGTAAGGCCTTCCTGGACGAGCCGGTAGGCGGTCAGGTCGAGACCGGCCGGAAGCTGGACCGGCTCTCCCTCGATCCGCAGGTCGACGGGCAGTCCCGCTTCACGCGTGTTCTCGACCAGCCGCTCGATCTGGTCGAGGGTGGGCTGCGGCGCGAGGGCCGGCGACTCCTCGGGTCGGCGGAGCACGCCCACCACGCGCCGCATCTCGGCGAGCGCCTCGCGCCCGGTCTGCTCGACGACGAGCAGTGCCTCGCGCTCCTTCTCCTGATGCGGTCGGAGCAACCGCCGCGCCGCCGAAGCCTGGACGGTCATCACGCTCACGCTGTGCCCGACGACGTCGTGCAGCTCGCGGGCGATCCGCGCTCGCTCGTCTGAAACCGCGAGGCGAGCGCGCTCCTCGCGGTCCCGCTCGGCCTTGAGCGCCCGCCCTCGCGCCAGGTCGGCCTCGTGGAACTTGTGGCCGACCATGAGCCCGATCGTCCACGCGATGGCGTCTACGAGGCAGATGAAGACGAAGTTGCTGACGCCTGCATTCGGATCGTTGTGGATCACGATCGCCGCTACGCCGAGCCCATAGGCGAGACCGGCGATCGCCTGGGTACGGTCGCGGAGCATGCCCATCAGCACGAAGGCGGAGATCGCGGCCAGGTTGGTGATCAGCCCGCTCGGTATCAAGTGTCCGTCGACGAACGAGCTCGCGGCGATCGCGGCGCCGACAGCCACGGGCGCTCCGAACGGGAACCGCCGGCGGAAGAACAGCGGCAGCGTGATCGCGAGCATCGCCAGCACGTCGAACCAGACAGGGCCCTCCGGCCCGTTCTTGTGGCCCTGGTTGACGACGACCTCGGCGAGGCCGAAGCCCACTCCCACCAGGATGAGCGCGTCGAACCAGTACCGGCGCGCAAGCGAGAAGAGGTTCTGCTTCTTCACCGTCTTGAAGGTACTCCAGCCCCCGGCAAACCGCCTCGTCCGCAAGGACGAACCACGCATCATCCGAGCGAACGAAACCGAATCGCCTCGGGGCCGACGACGCCTGTATCGCGGGGAGGGAGCTCGAGACGAACCTCGCCCCCCTCGAAGATCTGCTCGAGGCGTCGTCTACTGACGAGACGGCGCGGACCGCGCCGGTCTAGGGAGGGTCAGCCCGTACGCGCGGCGCGAGAGAGCTTCTCGACGAGCGCGAAGCCCTGCGTCCGCCGGATCTCGATCGCCCCCTCAACCTCGTGCCCGGGCGCGGTCAGGTAGCGGTGCCGCCGCGACCGCAGCTCCTCGTAGGCCTCGAGGGTCAACTCGAGGCGTGCACAGCACCGCACGTCACTGCATTCGCACAGGAAGGGGCCCGGCAAGGTCCAGCCGAGCTGCCGCCCCTTCTCGGCGATGCGATCGTTGGCGCTGCGGAAGACGTCCTCGGTCTGCATGGCTGTAGAACAGATGCAGCCGGACGGTGGAACACTCGCGGCGAGCCTCAAAATGGGCGCGGCTGGGATTGAACCAGCGACCTCCCGCGTGTGAAGCGGGCGCTCTCCCGCTGAGCTACGCGCCCTGGGGCTACAGGAGGATAGCTAGGCGTTCTGGCGGTCGAGCAGCTCTCGGGCCCGCTCTCGAGCTTCGGGATCGTGCGTGCGCCATAGGCGCTCGACCAGGACGCGGACGACCTCGCGGATGCCGACCATGCCCAGCAGGTTCTCGCCCTCGAGCACCGGGAGGTGGCGGATCTTGCGCTCGCCCATCAGGCGGGCGGCGTCGAGGATGTCGTCGTGAGGCGAAAGCGTGACGAGCTGCGTCGTCATCACGTCGCCGACGCGAACCTCGTCGAAGTCGGGCCCCTCGGCGGTGAGTCGGAGCACGTCGCGCTCCGTGAAGATCCCCGCCAGCCGCTCGCCGTCGCACACGGCCACCGAGCCGACGTTCTCCTCGAGCATCCGGGCGATCGCCACCCGAACCGGATCTTCGGGAGAGACCTTCACGACCCGGAAGGCCATGACGTCGGCGACGGCCATTGCTCCGGAGTCTAAACAGACTTGAGCCGGTTGCTACGATCGCCGCTGGGTCGGGCCCCGTGCGGTGAGAGCTTGCGAACCGCGTCAGATCCGGGAGGAAGCAGCGCTAAGCAATCCCTCTCAGGCGCGCGGTGCGCCCGGCCCTTGAAGCGCTAAGCTCGAACCCGTGGCCGCCCTGTACCGCAAGTACCGACCTCAGGACTTCGACGAGGTCGTCGGGCAGGAAGGTGTCGTCCGCACGCTGACCAACGCGATCTCGCACGGGCAGATCCGCCAGGCGTACCTCTTCGCGGGCCCGCGCGGGACCGGCAAGACATCCCTCGCGCGCATCCTCGCCAAGGCGCTGAACTGCGAGCAGGGGCCGACGCCGAAGCCGGACAAGACCTGCCACGCCTGCCGCGCGATCGCCGAGGGCACCTCGCTCGACGTCGTCGAAATGGATGCGGCCTCGCAGCGCGGGATCGACGACGTGCGCGAGATCCGCGAGCGCGTGGTGCTGCAGCCGGTCGAGGGCCGCTACAAGGTCTACATCCTCGACGAGGCGCACCAGCTCACGGACGCCGCCTTCAACGCGCTGCTGAAGCTGATCGAGGAGCCTCCGCCCCACCTCGTCTTCATCTTCTGCACGACCGACCTCTCGAAGATGCTCCCGACGGTCCGCTCGCGCTGCCAGACGTTCTCGTTCTCGCGGCCGCGGCTGGCCGACCTCGTCCGCAAGCTGCGCCGGCTCGCCGAGGGCGAGGGAATCGAGGTGCCCGACGCGGCGCTCTCCCTCGTCGCCCGGTCGGCTCGCGGCTCCTACCGAGACGCCGAATCGACACTCGACCAGCTCGCCGCGGCGACCGAGAAGCAGGTTTCCGTCCAGGCGGTGCTGCAGCTGCTCGGCGCGGTCGAGGAAGAGGCGCTCTTCCGGCTCTGCGACCTGATCGTCGACCGCGACACGGCCGGCGCGCTGACCTTCGTGGAGGAGCTCTCGGAGCAGGGGCAGGATCTCGGGCGGCTCGTGACCGACCTGCTCGAGCACCTGCGCCACCTGCTGCTCGTCCAGCATCTCGGCGAGGTGCCCGAGTCGCTGCCGGTGACCGAAGAGACACGCGACCGGCTGCGGGAGCAGGCGAACCAGCTCCCGGAGGCGACGGTGCTGCGGCTCTGCGATCTCCTCGCGGTTGCCGTGGAGGACCAGCGCCAAGGGGGCGATCCGCGCCTCCCGCTCGAGCTGGCGCTCGTGAAGGTGACGCGTCCCGCAGCGGATCTCTCGCGCGAGTCCGTCGCCCATCGCCTGGAGCTTCTGGAGCGGGGTGTCCATTCCGGCCATGTCCCAGAGACAGTCCCTCGGCCGCGTCCTGAAGAGACAGGTCCCCCCGAGGAGACGCCGTCGCTCGAGCTGGAGCAGCTACAGGAGGCGTGGCAACGGACGATCCTCCCGGCCGTCGAGGAGAAGTCGATCCCGACCGCGTCCGTGCTGCGCGAGGCGCACCCGAAGGGCCTCGCCGGCGACCGGCTCACGGTCGAGTTCCCGCAAGCGGCGTCGTTCCACCGCCAGCTCGCCGAGGAGCCGAAGAACGCGACCCTCCTGGCCGAGGCGCTCTACGAGGTGACCGGCCGGCACCTCGAGCTCGCGTTCGAGGTCGGCGAGAACGGCGGCGAGAGCGAACCGGAGCTCGAGGAGCCCGTGAGCGAGGAGGAGATCATCGAGCTAATGAGAGGAACCCTGGACGCCCGGGAGGTGGAACCCGAGTGAGCTTCGACATGAACAAGATGCTCGAGCAGGTGCAGCAGATGCAGGGCCAGATGCAGAAGGCCCAGGAGGAGCTCAAGAACGAGACCGTCCAGGCGACGGCCGGCGGCGGCATGGTCACCGTCACCGCGACCGGGGACGGCGAGATTCAGCAGATCAAGATCGACCCGAAGGCGATCGACCCCGACGACCCCGAGATGCTCGAGGACATGGTGGTTGCAGCAGTGAACGAGGCGATTCGGTCGGCACACGCGCTCGTCGAGGCGAAGCTGGGCCCGGCGCTCGGCGGCCTCTCCGGGCTCGGCCTGCCCGGCCTCTGATGGCCGCTCGCGTCGAGGACCTGCAGAGCATCCCGCTCTTCGCGCACCTCGAGCCCGCAGCACTGGCGCAGCTCGCCGGCGCGGCGAGCGAGGTGGAGCAGCGGGATGTTCTTCGTCGTCGAGGGCGCCGTCGAGGTCGAGGCCCGTGAGTCGTGGCGTGAGCTCGGCCCGGGCAACTTCTTCGGCGAGCTCGCGTTGCTGACCGAGGACGGCACCCGCACCGCGCGCGTGCGGGCGAAGACGGACGTTCGCTGCGTCGCCTTCGACCGCGCCGGCTTCGAGAACCTCGTCCGCGAGCACCCGGATATCGCGGCGACGCTGCTCGAGACCGCGCTGACGCGGCTCGACTAGCTCTTTACCCATCCGAAAGCGGGACGGCGTAAAGCCAACGGTGTGGTGAAGGTTGTCCTGCTCCTCCTGCTGCTCTCCATGGTTAACGGCTGCGGCTCTCGACGCGTAGCGGTGCCGCGGTGCGAGGCCTCGCAGCTGCGGGTCAGTCAGGGACGGACCGCCGTGGGCCTCGGAAACCGGCTCGAGGAAGTGGTCTTCACGAACGTCGGCACCAAGCCATGCCTGCTCCGCGGTTACCCGACGATCACTGCCGAGACGCCCGCAGGCCGTCGTGTCGTCCATGTGATGCGAGGCGGGACGTACTTTGGCCGGCTCGTCCCCGCAGTTCTGCAGCCGGGCGAGCACGGTTTCCTCGACTTCGGCACGGCGAACCACACCGACTGCCCCGTCCGCCCGTTCGTGATCGCTCGCTACACCAACCTCGTGTTCACGCTTCCGCAGGGCGGCCGGGTCCGCGGCAAGAACGTCTCGATCACCGAGAACTGCTCAATGTCGATCAGCACTCTCGGGCGGCCGGAGCCGCCGGCCTAGTCCGATCCTCGCAGGCACAATGGGCGCGTGTTCAGCCCGTCCGTGGACAACCTCGTCGCGCAGCTGACGCGCCTGCCTGGAGTCGGCCAGCGGACTGCGCAGCGGCTCGCGTTCCATCTCCTCAGGGTCCCCAAGGACGAGGCGCTCGCGCTGGCGCACGCGCTGGAGGAAGTCAAGGAGCGCGTCCGCTTCTGCCGCGACTGCGGAAACCTCACCGAAGACGAGACCTGCGAGATCTGCCGCGACGCGCGCCGCGACCGCGCGATCGTCTGCGTGGTCGAGCAGCCCGCCGACCTGATCTCGCTCGAGCGCACGCACGAGTACCGCGGGCTCTACCACGTCCTCGGAGGGTCGCTCTCGCCGCTCGACGGCGTCGAGCCAGAGCACCTGCGGATCGACGAGCTGTTCGGCCGGGTCGACCGCAACGGGATCGAGGAGGTCGTGCTCGCAACGAACCCGAACATGACCGGAGAGGCGACCGCCGCCTACCTCGCGGACCGGCTCCGCGGCCGCGTGCGTGTGACCCGCCTGGCCAGCGGCCTTCCCGTCGGCGCCGACCTCGAGTACGCCGACGAGGTCACCCTGGGCAGGGCGCTCTCGGGCCGGCGCGAAATGTAAGCCTTCCGCGATGGCGACGACCGATTACGAGGCACTTCCGGCGGTCGAGCGCGCCGAGCCGCGGACCGGGACGCTGGTGATGAAGTTCGGAGGCACGTCCGTCGCGGACCCGCAGAAGATCAAGGACGTGGCGCGCCGGATCGTCGCAGCGCGCGAGGCCGGCAACCGGGTCGTCGCTGTGCTCTCGGCGATGGGCGACACGACTGACGACCTCGTCCGCCTCGCGTACGAGGTCTCGCGCAAGCCGAAACCGCGCGAGCTCGACATGCTGATTTCGGTCGGCGAGCGGATCTCGTGCGCGCTCGCGGCGATGGCGATCCATGACCTCGGCGCGGAGGCGATCTCGCTCACCGGCTCGCAGGCGGGGATCGTCACCGACACCGTCCACGGCCGCGCCAAGATCGTGGACGTTCGCGCGCGGCGCATCCACGAGGCGCTCGACCAGGACCGGATCGTGCTCGTCGCGGGATTCCAGGGTGTCTCTACCGACTTCGACATCACGACGCTCGGGCGAGGCGGCTCCGACACCACCGCCGTGGCGCTCGCCGCGGCCCTCGGTGCGGAAGTCTGCGAGATCTACACCGACGTCGAGGGCGTCTTCACGGCCGACCCTCGCCTGATGCCCGAGGCGCGCAAGCTGCACGCGGTCAGCCACGAGGAGATGCTCGAAATGGCCGCGTCGGGCGCGAAGGTGCTGCAGGTACGCTCGGTCGAGGTCGCCCGCAACCACGGCGTCAAGCTGCACGTCCGCTCGACGTTCTCGGCCGCGGACGGCACCTGGATCCGCGAGGAGGACGAACGGATGCTCGAGAAGGCGCTGATCTCCGGGGTGACGCACACGCTCGAGGAGACCCTCTATCGCGTCGACGGGACGACGCCTGCGCGGCTGTTCGCGGCGCTCGCGGCGGCCGGGGTGAACGTCGACACGATCGTGCGCACCGGCCCGGAGATCGTCTTCTCGGCTCCTGCCGACGACCGGGAGGCGGCTTCGCAGGTGCTCGACGGGCTCAGCGTCGAGTGGAGCGCGCGGGACGACCTCGGCAAGGTCAGCGTCATCGGAGCGGGCATGAAGAGCCATCCAGGTGTCGCGGCCAAGGCGTTCGAGACGCTGGCCGACGCGGACATCGAGCCTGCCGTGGTGACGACGTCGCCGATCAAGATCGCCTGCCACGTGCGCAGCGACGAGGTCGACAAGGCCGTCGCCGTGTTGCACCGCGCGTTCGAGCTCGACGCCCCGGAGGCCGAGCGCCAGCATGCCTAGGATCGCCGTCGTGGGCGCGACGGGCGCGGTCGGGCGCGTCATGATCGACCTGCTGCTCGAGCGCGGCTTCGACGACGTGCACGCGTTCGCGTCGGCGCGCTCGGCCGGGACGCAGGTTGGCGGGTTGCGGGTCGAGGAGGCGACGCCCGACGCGCTGGCGGGATTCGACGTCTGCTTCTTCTCCGTCGGCTCACGCGCGAGCCGAGAGCTCGTTCCGCGCGCCGTTCGCGCCGGAGCGCTCTGCGTGGACAAGTCCGAGGCGTTCAGGCTCGAGCCGGGCGTGCCGCTTGTCGTGCCGGAGGTGAACGGCGGGCGGGCGCTCGAGCACGACGGCCTGATTGCGAATCCGAACTGCTCGACCATTCCGCTGACGCTTGTGCTCAAGCCGCTCCACGAGGAGGCCGGGCTGAGGTCGGTGCGCGTCGCCACGTACCAGTCGGTCTCCGGGAAAGGCGCGCAGCGGCTGCAGCAGCTGCTCGACGAGCCGCAAGCCGAGCATGACCTGTCCGTCGACTGGGACTACGACGGCGAGGAGTTCGACGAGGAGATGAAGATCCGCGAGGAGACGCGCAAGATCCTCGAGCTTCCGGAGCTGGCGGTCAGCGCGACGTGCGTGCGCGTGCCGGTGCCGGTCGGGCACGCCGAGTCGGTCTGGATCGAGACGCAAGAGCCTCTCGCGCCCGCGCGCGCGCGCGACGTGTTGCGGAAGGCGCCTTCGGTGCGGCTGGAGGACTTCCCCACTCCCGGTAAGGCCGCCGGCCGTGACGACGCCCTTGTCGGCCGCATCCGTCGCGACCCTGCCGCCGAGAACGGCCTCTCGCTCCACCTCGCGTGCGACAACCTCCGCAAGGGCGCGGCCCTGAACGGCATCCAGGTCGCAGAGCTTGTCCTCGCATCCCGCTCGGTCGCCGCATAGCAGGCGGCACAACGTGCCAAAAGGTCGGATTCCGCTTTTCCCTCAAGTTAGGGGTCGAGAATCCCGATACCTGCTTGCGATGCGGCCTGCACGCCTCGACCACCAGTTCTTCGACAACGAGCCCCGCTCGCAGCTCGGCGCGCTCTTGCTGCGCAAGGGACTGCTCACGAACGAAGAGCTCGACCAGGCGCTCGAGGAGCGTGAGCAAGGCGAGCTGCTCGGCGAGGCGCTCGTTCGCCTCCGGATCTGCTTCGAGGCCGACATCGCGCGAGTGCTCGGCGAGCAGGCGCAGGTCGACTTCGCCGACATCGACGTCACGTCCGTCGACCGGCGGGCCGTCCAGCTCCTGCGCAAGCGTGATGCCGTCCGCATGCACGCGATCCCGGTGCGGCTCCATCCCGATGACACGGTTTCGGTCGCGGTCGCCGATCCGACGGACGAAACCCTGCTGCCCCAGCTCAAGCTCGCACTCGGCGGCCGCGAGGTGCGGCTGCTCGTGACGACCCCCTCGGCGCTCCGCGCCGCCTGGTCGACGGCCTACAACTAACTACGGCCGCCGAGGCTCCGGCACCGGTTCCGGCAGGAACGCCTCGCGTAGCGCCCGCAGCACCCTCGCACGCTTGCCCTCGAGCACGGGCACGAGGCCGCCGAGCTCCAGCCGCACCAGCTCGACCTGGCCGGACGAGCGCACGGTCGTGAAGCCGAAGTCCGAAAGGAAGTCCCGCGGAAAGACGGTCCGGTGCACGAGGAACCGCTCGTAGTCGGACTCGCCCTCGGGATAGCGATACGCAAACGTCTCGAGCGCCGCGGCGCCCTTGTCCTTCGCCTCCCCGATCGCCGCCAGGAAGAGGGACTGCAGCACCCAGGGGCTCGTGCGGTCGATCAGATAGGCGCAGGTGACGATCACCGCGTCGTCGGATGGCGGTCCGGCCGGAAGCTCGGCCGCTCGCGGGAAGAGCCGCGACGGGCCGTACTGCATCGAGCCCAGCACCCGCCCGTCGTCGTCGTAGTACACCGTGCCCCAGGCACCGAACTCCGTTTCGGCCTTCTCGATCCAGCGCCGCTTGTCGACCCGGCGCCCGCCGCTGCGCGACTGCCACCAGACGCACTCGTGGCAGACCGTGGCGACGTTCTCGAGCGTGGCGCCGGTCAGCCCGGCGAGCCGTGTGGCCATTACCCCGATTCTAGGACGAGCTCCGTTGCTTCCGGACGCGCCATGAAGCGGAACGGGACGAAGGTCGTCCCGAGCCCGGCCGAGACGTGGAGCGCCCCGCCCGGAATCGGGTAGAGGCCGCGCACGTACGTCCAGCGAATGTGCGCGAGGGGCAGCCGGCCGCCCGGCCAGGGAACACAGATCTGCCCCGCGTGCAGGTGCCCCGAAAGCACGAGCTGGAAGGCGCCTTCCGGGAGCCGGTTCACGACGTCCGGGAAGTGGCAAAGCAGGATGCGCAGGTCGGCGTCAGGATCGGCCAGGCGCGCCGGCCGCGCCAGCCCACGGCGGTACGAGCGCGGGTCGACGCCGACGATCTGGACGCTGCGGCCGCGAAGCTCGATCAGCCGCGACTCGTCGCGGAGCAGCGTCGCAGGCTCGAGGTCCCACAGCTCGACGGCTTCCGAGAACGGGTCTCGGCTCAACGCGAGGTCATGGTTGCCGAGCACCGCATAGCAGCCCGGCAGGCGCGCCAGCAGCAAGCGCAGCAGTCCCTCGCCCGAGCGCCGCGAGAGGAGGTCGCCGCTGATGAGCGTCAGGTCGGGCCGCCGCTCCTCGACCCAGTCGACAGCGCGTTCCACGGCCTCGGCTCCGCGTGAAGGAACGCCGAGGTGGAAGTCGGAGAGGTGGGCGATCCGCAAGCCGTCGAGCTCCTCCGGAAGCCCCGGGAGAGGACACCGAAGCTGCTCGAGCCGAGGCCAGCCCGCCTCGAAGTGACCCCAGGCGAGGCCGGCGGCGGAGGCGGCGATCCCGAGACTGCGGAGCTTCACGGTCCGAAGACTAGAGTTGCGGCGTGGACCCGCTCACGGTTCCCGACGAGTCGCTCGCGGCGCTCGAGCGGGTAGCGGCGCAAGCGCAGGGCTACCTAGCCGAGCTCACGGACGCGCCGGTCCGTGCCGCGGGCTCGGACGAGGCGGCCGAGCGGTTCGGCGGCCCGCTTCCCGACGAAGGAGCCGGCACGCTGGCCGCGATCGAGGAACTGCTCGCCGACGGCATCGATGCGCACGTTCGCTCCGCCGGCCCGCGCTTCTTCCACTGGGTGATCGGCGGCTCGACGCCGGCCGCGCTCGCCGCCGACTGGGTGACGTCCCTGCTCGACCAGAACGCCGGCGGCTGGGACGCGACACCGCTCGGCGCTCGGCTCGAGCAGGTCTCGGTCGCGTGGCTGCTCGACCTCTTCGGGCTTCCGGCCCATTGGGGCGGCGTCCTCACGACCGGAGCGACGACCGCGAACTTCACCGGCCTCGCGGCGGCGCGCCAGTGGTGGGGCAAGCAGCACGGCGTGGACGTCTCGGAGGCAGGCCTGGGCGGCCTCCCGCAGATGCCCGTCCTGAGCAGCGGCTTCATCCACGTCTCGGCGCTCAAGGCACTGGCGATGCTCGGAATCGGGCGCGGCCGCGTCACGGACTGCTCGAGGCCGGACGGCAGCTTCGACCCTGCCGCCCTCGAGCGGGAGCTGAAGAAGGCCGGGCCGGCAGTCGTCATCGCCAACGCCGGCGAGGTGAACGCGGGCCACTTCGACCCGATCCGCGAGGTCGCGGAGACGGCGCGCGCACACGACGCCTGGGTGCACGCGGACGGGGCCTTCGGCCTCTTCGCCCGCCTCTCGCCCCGCACCGCCGCGCTCGCGGACGGCGTCGAGCTGGCCGACTCCGCCATCTCGGACGGCCACAAGTGGCTGAACGTCCCCTACGACTGCGGCTTCGCGTTCGTCCGCGATCCCGCCTATCTCTACCGCGTCTTCGCCGCCGGCGCCGCCTACCTCCCCGAGGCACAGGACGATCGGCCGGTCTTCGGCTTCATGGGCCCGGAGCTCTCGCGCCGCGCCCGCTCGCTCGCCGTCTGGGCGACGCTGCGCGCCTACGGACGCGACGGCTACCGCGCGATGGTCGAGCGCTGCCTCGACAACGCCGCCCACCTCGCGCGACTCGTCGAGGAAGCCGACGACGCCGAGCTGCTGCTGCCCGCGCCGCTCAACATCGTCTTCTTCCGCTACCGGCCTGCGGACGCGAGCGAGGACGAACTGGACGAGCTCAATCTCCGGATCGAGCAGGAGATCCTGAAAGACGGCCGCGTCTACGTCGGCACCACGCGCTGGAACGGCGTCATCGGCTTCCGCCCCGCCTTCGTCAACTGGCGCTCGACGAAGCAAGACGCCGAGCTCGTCCTCGAGACGATCCGCGAGATCGGTTCTAAGCTTCGAGCTTCTCGACCACCGGCTGCACAGGCACCACGTGGCGCTTGAACTGCAGCTCTGACTCCTCCAGCCCGGCCGCCACTCCGATCAGCTGCGAGAGGTGGAGGATCGGCATTGCAAAGTCGCGACCCGTCGCCTCGCGCAGCTTCAGCTGCCAGGCGTCGAGCGAGAGGTGGCACAGGGGGCACGGCGTCACCATCGCGTCGGCTCCAGCCTCGGTCGCCTGTTCGATCGGCTGGATCAGCTCGCCGAGCGCGACCTCCTCGCGCGCCTGGATGATCGGGAAGCCGCAGCACTTGATCTTCGCCGGGTAGTCGACCGGCTCGCCCCCGCAGGCCTCGATGATCGCCTCGAGCGACCACGGCCGGTCGGGATCCTCGAAGCCGAGGATCTTCGAGGGCCGCAGGATCTGGCAGCCGTAGAACGGCGCGACCCGAAGGCCCTTGAGCCCCTTGTGCGCGGCCTGCTTGAGCCGCTCGTAGCCGTCGCCCTCGGCGATCAGCCAGAGCAGGTGCTTGACCTCGACTCCGCCCGTGTACGGCGGCGCGCCGACCGACTCGAGGTTCGTGCTCACGCGCGCAAGCAGGTCGGGGTCGTTCTTGAGCTGCCAGTTCGCCTGTCGCAGGTTGAGCGTGCAGACGTTGCAGATCGTCATTAGCGTGTCGCAGCCGGTCTCCTCCGCGTAGGCCAGGATCCGCGCGTTCAGGTGCAGGTAGTAGTCCGGCTCGGCCTCGTGGATGTCGCCGGCGCCGCAGCACGTGACCGACTCCAGCTCGACGAGCTCGAGCCCGACCTTCGGCGCCAACGCCTTGGTCGAGGTGTTGAGCTCCTTCGCCGAAAGTGCCGCGAGGCAGCCCGTGTAGTACGCG
>VAXM01000130.1 GCA_005883335.1 Actinomycetota bacterium | reverse complement strand
GATCCACTTCCACTACACCGCCGGCCTGATCCCGGTGCTCATCGCCGCGACGATCTTGGGCGCCGCGCGTCTCGCCCGCTCCCGCCCGTACCGGGCCGCACCGCTCGCGACCGGAGCGCTCGTCCTGGCGCTCGTCTCGAACTACGCGCTGGGCGCGATCCCGCTCTGGCGCTATCTCCCCGGCGGGCAGCAGGCAGAGGCTCACGCGGCGGACGTCACGCGCCACGACCGGATCGCCGCCCGCGCGCTCCGCCTGATCCCGCAAAGCGCCGTCGTGAGCGCCACGAACACGCTCGGCGGCCATCTCTCCGCCCGCCGCCGCGTGCTTAGCTTTCCGATCATCCAGGACGCAGCGTGGATCGCCGCGGACGAGACCTCGCCCGGCTACGCAGACCGGTTGGCGCCCCTGCCGACCGCGGTCCAGCTCTCCTGGTTGAGACGCAATCCGGAGTGGCGGCTCGTCTTCGAGCGGGACGGGATCCTGATCTTCCACCGGTCCGGCTGACCGCGCGCGAGGCCGCCCGCCAGCACGAGGAACGCGCCGAGCACGAGCAGGTCTCGCACGAGCAGGAGCCACGTCGGCCAGGCAAGCCGGAACAGCGCGTGGTAGTGGAAGAACCACGCCTGCGCGAGAACGAGCGAGAAGGCCGTCAGCGACACGGCGACCCAGCTTCCCGCGAGCACGACCAGAGGCACCAGCCAGACGAGGTACTGCGGCGAAAAGACCTTCGTGAACGCGAGAAAGCCGGCGACCGCGGCGGCGAAGGCAACCGGCAGGCGAGCACGTGCGTCTCGCGCCCGCGCGTACAAGAGCCAGACCGCCACAACCGCCACCGCTTCGAGCACGAGGGTCAGGACGGCAACGGCGTCGGGCAGCGAGCCGCTCAGATTGCGCCCGGCGACGCCCGTCGTCTCGACGACCTTGGCGTCGTAGAGCCCGAGCCGGTCTGCCGCCAGGAGCACCGACGCGCCGAGGCTCTCGATCTGAAGGCCGCGCTCCGCCTGTGAGCGGAAGCTCGACGCGACCCCGTGCACGTCGTACGCGGCGAACGGGACGACGACGGCCGCCGCGACGACGACGGAGACGGCGAGCGCGGCCAGAACCCGTCGCGCTCCTGCTCGCCGCCAGACGTAGATCCCGGCCAACGGCAGGAGGACGAGCGGATAGACCTTCGCCGAGACCGCCAGCCCGAGCACCCCGGCGCCGAGCAGGTCGCGCCCACGCAGGAACAGGAACAACGCGAGCGCCGTCAGCAGTGCGGGCCACGCGTCGTACGTGTTGAGCGAGATCGGGCCCAGGGCGACCGGCGCCAGCGCCATCAGCCCGGCCGCCACGAACAGCCGTCCGCGCGTGACCCCGAGCTCGACGAGCACGAGCGCCGCGAGTAGGATCGCCGCCACCCCGCACAGCGCCATCAGCGACTTGAAGGCCGCGTTGTAATGCGAAACCCCGAACGCCGTCGGCGGCATGAAGACCGCGAACGCGCCCGGCGGGTACTCGACGAACACGTCGCGGTAGGGCAGGTGCCCGTGCAGGAAGCGCTCGGCGTAGCCCTGGTAGATGTGGACGTCGCGGAAGCGGGCCGCGCGGAACAACCCGCCGTCCGGGACTGCGCAGGCCGCCAGGAAGACCGGCACTGAGACGAGCCAGGCGAGCAGTGCGTCGCGCACGCCGGCCGGCCCGAGACGCTTCATGCCTAGGGAACCGGCGGTGGAGGAGGCGGCGGCTCGACCGGCGGCGGCGGGGGCGGAGGCTCGACCGGCGGCGGCGGGGGCGGAGGCGCCACGGTCGTCGCGGTGTTCGTCGTCGTGCCCGGGTGCGTCGGTGTCGTCCGCGTCGAACCTGCCGGCGGCGGGGGCGGCGAATAGTAGTAGGAGCCCGACGACCCGAGGCTCGACCCGTACTGGCCCTGCGTGAACGACCTCCACGTGACCGGGTTCCGCGGCTGCAGCCAGTTCAGCACCGGCGACTTCCAGAGCGCCGACTCCATGAAGAGCCGCCAGATCGAGGCCGGGAAGGTGCCGCCCGCAACGGCGATTCCGTGCACGCTCTCCATCGGGATCTCGCCGCCGGGGTAGCCGACCCAGACCGTCGTCTCGAGCTGCGGCGTGTAGCCGGAGAACCAGGCGTCCGCGTGGTTGTCCGTCGTCCCGGTCTTGCCGGCCGAGGGCCGCCCGAAGTAGGCGCCGACACCCGTGCCTTCCTGGATGTTCATCTGGAGGATCCTCGTCACCTCGGCGGCAACGCCGTCCGAGATCACGCGCTTGCGCTGCGGGTTCCCCCAGCCCACGTCCGTGTCCACTTTCCCGCCGGCGAGCACGACCTTCGTGATCGCCATCGGCTTCGAGTAGATGCCGCCGGCGGCCAGCGTCGCGTAGGCGGACGCCTCTTCGAGCGGCGAGATCGCGTCGGCACCGAGACCCATCGCCGGGACGACGTCGAGGTGCGACTTGACTCCGAGGCGGTGCGCCATCGCCGCGACCTTGTCCGGGCCGACGTCCAGCGTCAGCTGCGCGTAGACGGTGTTGTCTGACCGAAGGGTGGCGCTCGTGACCGAGATCGACCCCGCGTACGTGTGGTCATAGGTCTGGACATCCCACGCGGACGTGTACGGGTCGGGTTGGTAGTGGAACGGCGCCGAGGTGTAGTAGGTCGAGTCGGGGTTCATGCCCTCGGCGATCGCGGCCGTCAGGACGAACACCTTGAACGTGGAGCCGGGCTGTCGCCGCGCCTGCGCGACGAGGTTGAACTGGTTTCCGGTTCGGCCCGGGGTCACCGCTGTCATCGCGCGGATCGCGCCGGTCGCCGGGGCGATCGAGACCACCGCCGACGCCGGGTCGTCGTGCAGATTGAGCGTCTCCTTCACAGCCCGCACCGCCGCGCGCTGGAGACGCGGGTCGATGGTCGTATAGACGCGCAACCCGCCGGTCCGCACCGTGTTGGCCCCGTACTCGGCGATCAGCTGGTCGCGGACGTAGCTGAAGAAGTACGGCTCCTTGATTTGCGTGTAAAGCCTGCCGGCCCTGAGGTGGAGGTTTCGCTGCGCAACCGCCTCGCGATACTGGGCAGGCGTGATCGCGCCGTACTGCAGCATCGCGCGCAGGACCTCGTCGCGCCGTGCGAGCGCCGCGGCCGGGCGGTGGAACGGGTCGTAGACGGAAGGCGCCTGCGGCAGCCCGGCCAGCATGGCGGCCTGGGCGAGCCAGAGGTTCCGCGCATGCTTGGAGAAGTAGGTCTGCGCCGCGGCCTCGATCCCGTACGCGTGGTTGCCGTAATACACCTGGTTCATGTACTCGGCGAGGATTCGGTCTTTCGACCAGCGCCTGCTGAGCTTGATCGCGAGGCAGGCTTCCTTGATCTTCCGCTTGAAAGTCCGCTCCTTCGAGATGTAGAGGTTGCGCACGAGCTGCTGGGCGATGGTGGAGCCGCCCTGGACGACGTGACCGGCGCGCAGGTCGCTCCAGGCGGCGCGGACGATGCCCTGGTAGTCGACTCCGCCGTGCTGGTAGAAGCGGTGGTCCTCGATCGCGACCGTCGCCCGGCGCTCCCAGATGCTGACCCCGTGCAAGCCGACGCGCGTACGGTTCTTCTCGGCCGGGATCGAGCCCAGGAGCGAGCCGTCGGCGGCATAGACGAACGAGTTCTGGCCGTTCTCGACCGGCTTCAGCTTCGTGAGGTCGCAGCTCGACCGGAACTTCGCCACTGCGCCCACGCCGCCCGCGATGACCGCGAGCACGACGACGAGGAGGCAGACGAAGACGATCTTGAGCCGGCGCTTACGGCGGTTCTTGCCGCTGCTGCGGCGCCGGCGCGTCCGGCGGAGCACGTTCTCGAAATCGTCGTCGGCGCGGCGCCCGCGGCCCGGAGGCGGAGGCGTCATGCGAACACCCCGGCCTCGCGCAGGCGCTTGTGGGCGCGCAGGCGGAGCTCGCTCTCGAGGCGCTCGGCGGCGGGCTCGTCGTCGGCCCAGACGCTGACCATCAGCTCGGCCTTGTCCGCGAGCGCGGCCACGAAAACGTCGGCGCGCTCGTCCTCGGCCGCTTCACGAAGCAGCCCGCTGACAACATCGAGATCAGAATCGAGAGGCACCTGGACGGTCACCTGTGCGAGCTTCCTTCGTCCGCGGATAGAGGAGTTGCGGATGGTATCCGAGGCGATCCGCTCATTTGGGATCACGAGGCGGTCGTTGTCCCCGACGCGGATGAAGGTGTAGGTGAGGCCGATCTCCTCGACCACCCCCATCTGGCCTTCGATCTCGACGTGGTCGCCGAGCCGGATGGGCTGGGAGAACGCGATCAGCAGGCCGGCGATGAAGTTCCCGATCGTCTTTTGAGCCGCGAAGCCGACGACGATTCCGATCACCGCAGAAGAGGCCAGGATCCCCGTGGCGACGGCGCGCACCTGCGGGATCACGAGCAGCGCGGAGAGGAGGCCGACGAAGATGATTGCCGTGATGACGCTGCGGCGCAGGATGCGGTAGCGGGTGACCGCGGCGGCCGGGAGGTCGCGGCGGGCCATACGCCGGTCGACGAGGCGCGCGACGACCAGGGTCACGAGCAGGACCCCGCCGAGCACGGCCAGGCGATGCCACCAGGGCATTGGTTCTCGTTTTAGTCGAGCGGCAGCGGTTTCCTGCCGGCGAAACCCTCGTCGACGCCGTGCCAGTAGGCGATTTCGTCCTCGCCGACCTCCCAACAGAGGAGCACCTCCTCGTCGCCGCGAAGGGCTGGGAAGTCGACGAGGCCGCGGTCGAGGTCCTTGACGACGACCCCCAGGCGCTCGAGCTCCTCGACGCACCGCGCGACTGCCTGGCCCTCGCGCTCGAACTGCTCCTCGATCTCCCGCGGC
>VAXM01000079.1 GCA_005883335.1 Actinomycetota bacterium | reverse complement strand
GCAGGTCTGCCCGTACTGCGAGACGCCGGTCGAGCCCGTGGCCGTCGAGCTCGGCGAGACGCAGGCCCTGGCGCCGCCCCGGCGCGAGCGGCACGCCTAGACTCATCGCTCATGGCTGTGGAGCGGACTTTGGTCCTGATCAAGCCTGACGCGATGGCGCGCGCGCTCGCAGGGGAGATCCTCGCGCGGTTCGAGCGGCGCGGGCTCACCGTGCAGGACGCGAGGCTGGTCAACGTCGAACGGGAGCTGGCCGAGACGCACTACGCCGAGCACGCGGAGAAACCGTTCTACGGCGAGCTCGTCGAGTTCATCACCTCGGGGCCGACGCTCGCGCTCGCGCTGGAGGGCGAGTCGGCGATCTCCGTCGTGCGGACGACGATGGGCGCGACCAATCCCACCGACTCGGCGCCCGGGACGATCCGGGGCGACCTGGCCCTGGCCATGCCGGACAACCTCGTCCACGGCTCGGACTCGCCGGAGTCGGCGCAGCGAGAGCTCGAGCTCTGGTTCGGTGACTGAGAAGGACTACGTGGCCCTCAACCGCGAGGGCTGGACGAAGGCGAACGCGGAGTACACGGACCGGACCGCGCGGGATTCATGGGCGCAGGAAGAGATCACCTACGGCAAGTGGTCGATCCCCGAGCGCGAGCTCCGCGTCCTGCCGGACGTGAAGGACAAGCAGGTGATCGAGCTCGGTTGCGGAACCGCCTACTTCGGCGCCTGGATCAAACGCGCGGGCGCGCGCCGCGTGGTCGGAGTGGACGTAACTCCCGCGCAGCTCGAGACGGCGCGGCAGATGGACGAGGAGTACGGCCTCGGCCTCGAGCTGATCGAGGCCAACGCCGAAGACGTCCCGCTCCCGGACGAGTCGTTCGACCTCGTCTTCTCCGAGTACGGCGCATCGATCTGGTGCGACCCGGCGCTCTGGATCGCCGAAGCGGCGCGGTTGCTCCGGCCGGGCGGCGAGCTCTTCTTCCTGCGCGGATCGACGCTGTCGTTGCTTTGCATGCCCGATACCGGGCAGATCGGTGAGCGCCTCGTCCGTCCGCAGAAGAGCCTTTACAAGCTCGAGTGGTACGACGACGATCCGGGCGTCGAGTTCCATCCGGGGATCTCGGAGATGTTCCGGATCCTGCGCGAAAACGGGTTCGAGCTGCTCGACTTCCGCGAGCTCTATGCGCCCGAGGACGCCCGCGACCATGAGTACTACGACACGGTTCCGGCCTCGTGGGCGAAACGCTGGCCCGACGAGGAGATTTGGCGGCTCCGCCTGCGCCCCCACTGATCCTCGCGTCGACGTCGCCGCGGCGGCGGGAGATCCTGGAGCAGCTGCGGATCCCGTTCGACGTCGTGGTTCCGCAGTACGAGGAGGCGCAGGGCGATCCCGTCGAGCACGCGCTCGGGAAGGCGCGGTCGGTCGGGGCGTTCGACGACCGGCCCGTGCTCGGCTGCGACACGGAGGTGATCTGCGGCGGGCGCGTCTACGGCAAGCCCGAGAACGAGGAAGACGCGGAGGCGATGCTCGAGAGCCTGGCCGGCAAGACGCACGAGGTCGTCTCGGGGCTGGCACTGATCACCCCGGCCTGGGAGGAGGTGCACCGCGAAGTGACGCGGGTCACCTTTCGGCCGCTGGACGCGCGCGACCTGGCGCGCTACCTCGCAAGCGGCGAGTGGGAGGGCCGTGCGGGCGCCTACGCAATCCAGGGGCTCGGCGCCTCGCTGGTCGAGCGGATCGAAGGGGACTACCTAAACGTGGTCGGCCTGCCGGGGGCGGCGCTCGTCCGCCTCCTGGTCTCGCGGTTCCCCGGGGTCTACGGCTTCGGCTAGACGCCGACTCGGCCCCGTGGGATCATCGGCGCAATGGCGACCGTCGCTGCGACAACCACCGGGTACTGGGAGAGCAAGGGCGCGCCTCGGCCCTGAGCCGTGGAGCGCGAGCTTCCGGCCGGCACCGTTACGTTCCTCTTCACCGACGTGGAGGGGTCGACGAAGCTGCTGCACGAGCTCGGGGCGGAGCGCTATGCGGAGGCGCTGACAGAGCATCGGCGCGTGCTGCGCGAGGCCTGCGCCCGCCACGGCGGGGTCGAGGTAGATACGCAGGGGGACGCCTTCTTCATCGCGTTTCCGACCGCTCCGGGAGCTGTCGCCGCGGCGCGGGAAGCCCAGGACGGTCTGGAGATCCCGGTGCGGATGGGCCTCCACACGGGGACGCCGCTTCTGGCCAACGAGGGCTACGTCGGTAGGGACGTTCACCGGGCCGCCCGCATCGCCGCGGCCGGCCACGGGGGGCAGGTGCTCATCTCGGCCTCCACCCAGGCACTGCTCGATCCGAGTAGCAACTTGGTACTTGACCTCGCGGAGCACCGGCTTAAGGACCTGAGCGCTCCGGAGCGGATCTACCAGCTCGGCGACGCGGACTTCCCTGCGCTCAAGACGCTCTACCGGACGAACCTGCCGGTACCCGCGACGCCCTTCGTCGGTCGCGAGCGCGAGCTGGCGCAGGTCGTGGGGCTGCTCGCCGGGACACGGCTGCTGACTCTCACCGGGCCCGGCGGAACGGGCAAGACGAGGCTCGCGTTGCAGGCAGCGGCCGAGAGCTCGGAACGATTCCCCGACGGCGTCTTCTGGGTGCCGCTGGCGCCGCTCCGCGATCCTCGGCTCGTGCTCGAGCAGGCGGCGCAGGCCGTCGGATCGAGAAACGGGTTGGCCGAGCATGTGGGCGACAAGCGCCTGCTGCTTCTGCTCGACAACGTCGAGCACCTGATCGAGGCGGCGACCGACTTCGCCCAACTCACGGCGTCGTGCCCGAACCTGCAGCTGCTGGTCACCAGCCGGGAGCTCCTACGCCTGCCGGGCGAGCAGGCTTACCCCGTGCCGCCGCTCGAGGCCGACGATGGAATGCAGTTCTTCCTGGCGCGTGCCCGGGAGGCCGACCCGAGCTTCGAGCCGGACGAGGCCGTGCCCGAGCTCTGCGCGCGGCTGGAACAGCTGCCGCTCGCACTCGAGCTCGCCGCCGCGCGCGTTCGGCTGCTCTCCCCGGCCCGGCTTCTCGAGAGGCTCTCCGGCCGCCTCGACCTGCTCAGGGCCGGCCGCGGCGTAGATCCTCGTCAGGAGACGCTGAGGGCTGCCATCGGGTGGTCGCACGAGCTTCTGGACGCGGACGAGCAGCGCCTCTTCGCCCGCCTCGGGGTCTTCGCCGGCGGCTGCACGCTCGAGGCTGCCGAAGCGATCTGCGATGCCGACCTCGACACGCTTCAGTCGCTCGTCGACAAGAGCCTCGTCCGCATCCGCGAGGCGAATCGCGTCTGGATGCTCGAGACGATCCGCGAGTACGCGCTCGAGCAGCTCGAGGCCTCTGGTGAGGCGAACGAGCTGCGGAGCCGCCAAGCCGAGTACTTTCTCGCCCTGGCCGAGGAAGCCGAGCCGCACATCTACGAGTACGAGGCAAGCTGGCTCGACCGAGTCGGGCAGGAAATCCCCAACCTGCGCGTGGCTCTCGATCACTTCGAGGCGACGGGCCGGCGTGAGGAGCTCCTTCGGCTCGCCGCGGCGTTCTCACCGCTGTGGGGGATCAGGGGCTCGATGAACGAAGGGCGGCGACGGCTCGAAGCCGCGCTTGGTGTCGAAGACCGGCCGACCCCCGCTCGGGCGAAGGCGCTAACGGCAGCGGCCGATCTCGCGTTGGGACAGGGCGACGACGAGCGGGTCGACGAGCTCGCGGGGGAGGCGCTCCCCCTTCACCTGGCCAACGGGAACGACCGGGCAGCCGTCGAGTCGCTGCTTCTGATGGCGCACGCTGCGGCCGATCGGTACGACTTCGAGCGTGCCCGCGATCTCGCCGAGGAAGCCGCGAAGGCGTCCGACCCGAGCTCGACCCACGCGATTCAGGCGACGTGGCAGCTCGGCTGGGCTCACCGCGGCCTCGGCGACCTCCGACGCGGCCGAGAGCTCTACGAAGAGGCTCTTCGACGGGCCCGCGCAGCCGGTTCCACCAACCTGCAGTCCTTGTCGCTGAGCGCGCTGGCGCAACTTGCGATCAGCGAAGGTCGGCCGGCGGACGCCATTTCACTGCTCGCGGAATCCTTTCGCCTGAACGTGGACTTGGGGGACCGCTGGCGGATCGCGATCGACGCGTGCCGCCTCGCGGGCGCCCTGGCATCCCTCGGTGAGGCGCGTCCTGCGGCCAGGCTGCTCGCGAGCGGCAAGGCGCTCTTCGAGGAGATCGGCGGCGCGCCGAGCTGGCGAGCCAATGAAGACGACGAGACGATCGCGCTCCTCGGCGAGCAGCTGAGCGAGGCCGAGCTCGCGGAGGAAACAGAGCTGGGTGCGAAGCTGCCTCCCGAGGAGATCATCCCCGCGGCGCTGGAGGCCGGCGAAGGTGGCTAGTGACGTCGTTCGCGGCCCGGACGGGAAGCGCCGCTGCCGCTGGGGCGACAGTGACGACCGCTACCGCCTCTATCACGACACCGAGTGGGGCCGGCCGATCGTCGACGAGCAGGGGCTCTACGAGCGGCTCTGTTTAGAGCTTCTGCAGAGCGGGCTCTCGTGGGCGCTGATCCTGCGCAAGCGGGAGGGCCTGCGGGAGGCGTTCGCCGGCTTCGAGCCGGAGGTCGTGGCCGGCCTCGACGTGAGGCGGCTGCTCGAGGACGCGCGCGTGATCCGGAACCGCACCAAGCTCGAGGCGATCGTCCAGAACGCGAAGGCGACCATCGCCATGCGCGGCGAGACGCCGCTGCCGGAGCTGATCTGGAGCTTTCGCCGCCGCCCGAGGCGAGCGCCGCGCAACTACGGCGAGATGGTCTCGTTCACCCCTGAGTCGAAGGCGCTGGCGAAGGAGCTCAAGCGCCGCGGCTTCGCGTTCATCGGCCCGACGACCGTCTACTCGACGATGCAGGCCGTCGGCGTCGTGAACGACCACCTCGCCGGTTGCTTCGTCCGGGCCGAGGTCGAGGCCGTTCGACGCCGCCCCTAGACACCGGCGCTCCGCCATGGTCGTCAGGAGTAGGGCCGGCGCCTTTTCCAAGCTAGACTCGCTGGGAGGGATGGGTCTATTGGGCTACTTCAACGGCTTCGGCGGCCGCGACATGGCCGTCGACCTCGGGACGGCGAACACGCTCGTCTACGTGCGGGGGCGCGGAATCGTGCTCTCCGAGCCGAGCGTGGTCGCGATCGACCAGCGCAGCGGGGAGGTCCACGCCGTCGGCGTCGAGGCCAAGCGGATGCTCGGGCGCACGCCTGGGACGATCTCCGCGATCCGGCCGCTCAAGGACGGCGTCATCGCCGACTTCGACGTTACCGAGCAGATGCTGCGGCACTTCATCCAGAAGGTGCACCAGCACCGCTTCGCGCACCCTCGCGTCGTCGTCTGCGTCCCGTCGGGCGTGACCGGGGTCGAGAAGCGCGCCGTCGAGGAGGCGACGCTCTCCGCAGGCGCGCGCCAGGCCTATCTGATCGAGGAGCCGATGGCCGCCGCGATCGGGGCCGGGCTGCCTGTGGCCGAGCCGACCGGGAACATGATCGTCGACGTCGGCGGCGGCACGACCGAGGTCGCGGTCATCAGCCTCGGCGGGATCGTCGTCTCGCAGTCGCTGCGCGTCGGCGGCGACGAGATGGACGAGGCGATCATCAGCCACATCAAGAGCGAGTACAAGCTGCTGATCGGCCAGCAGACGGCCGAGGAGATCAAGCTCGAGGTCGGCTCCGCCTTCGACCTCAGTGACGAGGTCCAGGCCGAGGTGCGGGGCCGCGACATGCTGACCGGCCTGCCGAAGACGGTGGTCCTCTCCTCCGAGGAGATCCGCCGCGCGCTCGACGGTCCGGTCACGCAGATCATCGACGCGATCAAGTCGACCCTCGACAAGACACCGCCTGAGCTCGCTGCGGACATCATGGACCGCGGCATCGTCCTCGCCGGCGGCGGCGCGCTCCTGAACGGGCTCGACGAGCGGCTGCGCCACGAGACCCAGATGCCGGTCCACCTCGCCGAGAGCCCGCTCACCTGCGTGGCCGTGGGTTCCGGCCGCAGCCTGGAGGAATTCGAGGCGATCCACCGAAGCCAGGCAGCCAAGCGGAGGAACAACCACCGCCCGTAGCGGACCCTGCTCGCGGTTCGCCGCAGGGTTTCCTACACTAGGTCGTCTCGTGCCAAGGAACCGCGACGCACGACTTGCGGTCCTGGGGTCCCCCGTACCTCGCTCCAGGCCTGCCGGGTACTCCTCCCGCAGCGCTACCGCTCTCCGGCGGCGCATCGTGGCAGGGGTGCTCGTCTTCGTCTCGATCGTGTTGATCACGATCTACTTCCGCGAGCCTTCGGGCGGCAGCCTGCACGGCATCCAGAGCGGCGGCGCTGCGGTGCTGCGGCCGTTCGAGGTCGGCGCCGAGCGCGTCGCGCGCCCGTTCCGGGACGCGTACGGCTGGTTCGCCGGGCTCGTCCACGCGAAGTCCGAGAACGCGAGGCTGCGCGGCGAGGTCGACCGGCTAAGCCAGCAGGTGATCGCGAACCAGACCGCCGCCCGGGAGAACGCCGATCTCAAACGCCAGCTCCACTACGTGGGCACTACCGCGTTCCCGTCAGGCTACGACTACGTCGCTACACCCGTCATCGCCCGGCCGCCCAGCGAGTTTCAGCAGCAGGTCGACATCGCCGCCGGCCTCACCAAAGGCATCCGCAAGAACGATGTCGTCGTCAACAAGGACGGGCTCGTCGGCCTCGTCACGCAGGTCGCGCACGACACGGCGCAGGTGACGCTGCTCACCGATCCCACCCTGAAGGTCCCCGCGCTGGATCTGACGACGAAGGCAACTGGGGTCGTCGCCCATGGCCAGGGCCCGGGAACGCTAATCCTCGACAGGGTCCTCAAGTCGCAGACCGTCCGCTCAGGAGAGTGGATGGTGACCGCGGGCTGGAAGTCGGAGGGCCTGAAGTCGCTCTACCCGAAGGGGATCCCGATCGGCGTCGTCACGGGCGCCTCGCTGACTGACCTCAGTCTCTACTGGGACATCCAGCTTCGCCCGCGCGTCGACTTCGGCTCGCTCCAGAACGTGCTCGTGCTCGTCCCGAAGACCCGCCAGCGGTGACCCGGCTGCTGCTCGAGCCGGTGAAGGTCGGCGCGCTGATCTTCGTCGCCGCGATCCTGCAGGTGACGATCTTCTCGTCGGTCGACATCCTGGGCGGGACTCCCGATGTCGTCCTGCTGACGCTGATGGCGATCGCGCTCCTACGGGGCTCGATCTTCGGGGCGGCTGCGGGCTTCGCGGCCGGACTGCTCGTCGACACCGCGAACCTCGAGACGCTGGGCGTGACGTCGCTGCTGCTGACGATCGCCGGCTACTGGATCGGGCGCTACGGCGAGACGACCGGGCGCGACCGGGGGCACGCGCCGTTCGTGTCGGTTGCGGTGGCGACCATCCTCGTCCAGTTCGGGGCCCTGTTCCTCCATTACATGCTCGGCGACCCGGTTTCGGCGCGCGTCGCGCTGCTGGACGCGCTCTTCCCGAAGGTCGCGCTCAACCTGCTCTTGACGCTGCCGGTGTACGCGCTCGTGCGGCGCGTCCTCGCGTGGGCGACCGAGCCGGAGGGCGCGACGGAGGTGCAGCTCCTTGGCTAGTACCGGTGCACGCGCTCGCCGCCCGGGGTCGAACCGTTTCCTGCCGCCCGACCCCCGGGTCGAGGGGCCGTACCGCTTCACGCCCCAGCTCGCGCTGAGGATCGGGATCCTCGGCGCGGTCGCGTTGGTCGCCTTCGGGATCCTGTTCTTCCGGCTCTGGGCGCTGCAGGTGCTCTCGGGGCCGCAGTACCTGCAGGCGGCGCTCGACAACCAGGTTCGCTCGGTCCGACTCGAGGCCCAGCGCGGCGAGATCCTCGACCGCAACGGTTTCCCGCTGGTCGCGACGGTGCCCGGCACGGCTGTCCAGCTCTGGCCCTCCGACCTGCCGAAGACGTACTCGGCGGAGGTCGTGGAGGTGCGCAGCCTCTCGCAGGTGCTGAAGGTGCCGATGGGCCAGATCTGGGCCGGGATCAAGGAACGCAAGAACGACCCGGTGACACCGTTCGTCGTCCGAGAGTCCGTCAGCCGCGACGCGCCGATCCTCTACCTGATCGAGCACGCGGAGCAATTCCCCGGGGTGCAAGTCGTGAACACGTACCTGCGCAGCTACCCGCAGGGGACGTTGGCAGCCCAGCTGCTCGGTTACGTCTCCGAGGTCTCGCCCGCACAGCTCAAGCAGCTCCAACGCAAGGGCTACCAGCCCGGCGACAAGATCGGCCAGGGCGGGCTCGAGGCCACCTACGACTCGTACCTGCGCGGGCGGCCGGGGCTGGCGCAGCTTCGTGTCGACTCGCTCGGCCGTCCGCGGAGCCAGCTCGTCGTCAAGCGCGACCCGGGCCCGGGCGAGTCGATCCGCACGACCATCGACGTCAAGCTGCAACGCGTCGCTCAGCAGTCGATCCTGTACGGGATCGACCTCGCGCAGAAGAACCACCACTGGGCGGCCAATGCAGGCGCGATCGTCGCGATGAATCCGAACGACGGCTCGGTCCTGGCGATGGCGTCGTACCCGAGCTACAACCCCGCGGTCTATACCGGGCGGGTCACAACAAGACGTCTGGCCGGCTACGGCCTAACGCCGTCGACCGCCGAGGCGCACAGCTACCCGTCGCTGAACCGAGCGATCAGCGGCCTCTATCCGGCGGGCTCGACGTTCAAGCCGGTCACCGCGCTCGCCGCGCTGCAGACGCACCTCATCTCACCGTCGACCGTGCTCGAGTGCACCGGCTCGTACACCGTCTACAAGAGCGACGGGACCGTCGCGCAGGTCTTCCACAACGTCGATCCCGGGGTCTTCGAGGCGATGACGCTGCCGACCGCAATCGGCGCCTCATGCGATACGTGGTTCTACCAGGTCGGCTACGACTTCTACAAGGCGCCGCCGAGCATGGGCCATCCGCTCCAGGCGTGGGCAGCACGCTTCGGCATCGGCCACAAGACCGGCCTCGACGTAGGCCCCGAGAACGCCGGACTCCTGCCGACGCCCGAGTGGCGCCATCGCGCGTTCACCGCGAAGACGGATCCGCAGAACTGGCAGGTCGACCGGCTCTGGAAGCCCGGCGACTCGATCCAGCTTGCGATCGGCCAGAAAGACCTCCTCGTGACGCCGTTGCAGATGGCCCGCTTCTACGCGCTGATCGCGAACGGCGGCAAGCTCGTCAAGCCGCACATGGTCCAGGACGTTCAGGAAGGCGACCGCGTCGTCCACCGCTTCACGGCGCCGGCCCCGATCTCGGTCGGGCTCGACCCGACCAACCTCGCGGTCGTGCAGGACGGGCTCTACCAGGCGACGCACGCGAGCTACGGAACCTCGCAAAGGGTCTTCGGGAACTACCCCGTCGCGATCGCCGGCAAGACGGGAACGGCGCAGAAGATCATCAGCATGCCGGGGTACACAGGTGAGCAGGACCAGTCCTGGTGGTGCGGCTACGGGCCTTACAACTCGACGGAGCCGCCCTCGCTGGTCGTCTGCGCGCTGATCGAGAACGGAGGCTTCGGCGCCGACGCGGCCGCACCCGCCGCGCTCAAGGTCTTCCAGCAGTTCTTCAAGGAGCAGGGGAACACGGGCGGATGATCGAGGCCGTCGACACCCGGGCCAAGGGGCTCCGGCCGGTCAGGGCCGACCGGATCGAGATCGCTGCGTTCGTCCGCCGGCTCGATTGGGTCCTGCTCGCCGCGGTCGGGGCGTTGCTCGGTTACGGGCTCTGGGCGATCTCGGGGATCACAGAACACGACATCGCGGGCAACCCGAACTACTACGTCGTGCGCCAGGGTGTCTACGCGGCGGTCGGGCTGCTCGGCCTCGTGCTCGCGGTCGCGATCGACCCCGACTACTACCGCCGCTTCAAGCGCGTTATCTACGGAGGCACCTTCAGCGTGATGCTGCTCGTGCTGCTGGCCGGCACCGTCTCCCGCCACTCGAAGCGCTGGCTCGATCTCGGCTTCTTCCGCTTCCAGCCGTCAGAGTTCGGGAAGCTGCTGTTCGTCCTCTTCCTGGCCGGCTTCCTGGCCGACCGCGCTAAGCGCCTGGGCGAGAGCAGCGTCGTGCTGCAGGCGATCGGCTTTGCGGCCGGCCCGATCCTGCTCGTGTTCGTGCAGCCGGACGTCGGCACGGCGATGGTCTACGCGGTCGCTCTCGCCGGAGTGCTCTTCGTGGCCGGGACGCGCTGGACGCACCTCGCGGCGCTGGCGTCGGGAGCATTGGTGCTGATCCTGGCCGTGCTCTGGCTCCTCCCCTCCGCCGGCGTGCACGTGCTGAAGCCGTACCAGCAAGCGCGCCTGACGCACTTCACGAACCCGAGCTCCGACCCGTCGGCGTCCACCTACAACGTGCGCGAGTCGATCAACGCCGTGGGCGCAGGTCGTTTTCGCGGCCGCGGCGTGGCTGGCGCCACGCAGACGAATTACCACTTCCTGCCCGAGCACGCGACCGACTTCGCCTTCGCTTCGCTTGCCGAGGAGCGCGGCTTCGTCGGCGTCTCGATCCTGCTGCTGCTCTACCTGCTCGTCGTCTGGCGCGGGCTGAAGATCGTCTCGGTCGCGCGCGACGCCTTCTCAGCCATCGCCGCCGGCGGGATCGTGGTCGGGTTCCTGTTCCAGATCTTCGTCAACGTCGGCATGTCGATCGGGATCGCACCGGTGACCGGAATCCCGCTCCCGTTCGTGAGCGTCGGCGGCTCGGCGATGATCGCGAACCTGCTCGCGATCGGCGTGCTGGAGGCGATCCACGCCCGCGGGGTGGTCGGGCGGCATAGACGGCGCCTGGGCTGAGTCATATAGTCGCTGCGTCTGGCAGGACAAAACGAGGGGAGAGACAGGTGAATGGACGACGCACCCTGCGCCTGTGCGTGGCGGTTGCTCTTGTCGTGACCGCCGCCGCCTTTGCCTCTACGGCAGGCGCGCAGAACTACATCGTGCTCTACAAGAACCAGGCCGTCCCCGCGAACGCCGCGCAGACGATCGCGGCAGCCGGCGGGACGCTCGTATATCGCTACAGGCAGATCGGCGTAGCGATCGCGCGCTCCGACAGCGCGACGTTCCGCACGAGCATGCTCGGTGAGAACGGGGTCGGGAACGTCAGCGGCACGGCCGCATACGCGACGCACGTGCCCGACACCGCCGTCGACGGGCCGGCCGATCCCACGAATGTGCCGGCGAGCGACGCCGACACCTTCTCGCCGCTGCAGTGGGACATGAGGCAGATCCACACGCCGGAGGCGCACGCGATCACGGGGGGCAGCCCGTCGATCCTCGCCGCCGACCTCGACACAGGGCTCGACTTCACGCACCCGGACCTGGCACCGAACTACGACGCGGCGGACAGCACGGACTGCTCGAGCGGAGCACCGACGCCGCTGCTGCCCGGCAACGACCAGGCCGGGCATGGCACGCACACCGCGGGCACGATCGCGGCCGCGTCGAACGGAATCGGCATCGTCGGTGTCGCGCCGAACGTCAGGATCGCCGGGATCAAGTCGTCGAACGACGACGGCTTCTTCTTCCCGGAGATGGTCGTGTGCGCGTTCATGTGGGCCGGCACGCACGGCGTCGACGTCACGAACAACAGCTACTTCGCCGACCCGTGGCTCTTCAACTGCCACAACGACCCGACCCAGCGCGCGATCTGGAAGGCGGAGCAGCGGGCAATCCGCTTCGCGATGTCGAACGGCGTTGCGGTAGTGGCCGCCGAGGGCAACTTCTCGGACGACCTCGCCCACCCTACCCAGGACGTCATCAGCCCCGATACCGGGCCCGGTGAGGTGCGGGAGATCCGGAACTCCTGCGTCGTCATCCCGACCGAGATTCCTGGCGTGATCGGCGTGACCGCGACCGGCTCGCTCGGCCTGAAGTCGTTCTACTCGAACTACGGGATCGGCGTGACGCAGGTGGCTGCGCCCGGCGGCGACAGTGTCCTGCAGCCGACGGCGGACCTCGGCCACGGCCGCGTTCTTTCGACCTGGCCGTCGTACCTCCCGTGTTCCCGCCAGCTCGTCGACGGCACTGCGCACTACTGCTACCTGCAGGGGACGTCGATGGCGGCCCCGCACGTGACCGGGGTGACGGCGCTGATCGAGAGCGAATTCAGCTCCGACGGCATGTCGCCCGGGCGTGTCAGCGCCATGCTCGGCCAGACCGCCGACGCTGTCGGGTGTCCGGATGCGGCAACCCTTGCCCTCTACGCTCCGTTCCCCTCCGTCAGCAACGGCGCGCCGCAGACGTGCCAGGGCGGTAGCGGCAACAACGGCTGGTACGGCGCCGGCCAGGTAAACGCCTTGAGCGCCGTCACGCACTCGCCGTAGCGCGGGAGCGATCTTCCCGAGGGGCCGGCCCCGCGCCGGCCCCTCGGTCTGTCCGAAGGCGGTCCTACGCTTCCGTCATGGTCGCCAGACGAGAAGCCGAGGAGCTGCTGCTGATCGAGGAAGCCGACGCCTGGTTCGAGTACCTCGAGGCGACGCGCGGCCAGACCGCGCTTCGGTACGGCGAGGTCGAGCCCTGGGCGTGGGCGCGTCTCGGTCAGCGGCTGCGAGCGGTAAGAGCCAAGCGCGCAAAGCTGCGTCCTGCCGCTGCCGCGTAAACCGTGTCGGCACCACCCACTGCTAGCCTGTGGGTGTGACCGATTTTGCTCTCAACCTGCTGCGCGCGCTCCATCCCCTCACAACGGATGACCGCAGCGCGCGCGCTAGCAACCAAGGAGATTCCACTTGCTTCGATTGTTCCGACGGCGTAAGCCGTCAGCCGACGAGCGCGCCGCACAGCGGACTGCGCCGACCAGCCCTCCCGAGCCCGTAGCCGCCACGCCCGCCGAAGCGGGCGCAACCGAGACCTCGCCAGCACGTAAGCGTCGCCGACGCGGAAGTCGCGGCGGCCGCGGCCGCAAGCGGCCGAGCACGAGCACGAGCGCGGGCACGGGCACACCCCAGGCGCAGGCCAAAGAGGCCGAGACCAAGCCCAAGACGAAGACGCAGGCCAGAGACAAGCCCGAGCGAAAGCCCACCGAGCGCAAGCAGCGCGCCCCGCGCCGCAAGGCGCCTCCGCGCCGCCCGCCGCTCCCGCCGGCGAAGCGCGAGCTCCTGATCTCCCTCGACGTCGGCGAGCAGCGCGTCGCGGTGCTCGAGGACTCCCGGGTCGCCGAGGCCTACCTCGAGCGGCCGGAGCGCCGCTCGATCGCGGGCAACATCTACCTCGGCGTCGTCGACAACGTCCTGCCGGGGATGGAGGCCGCGTTCATCGAGATCGGCCTCGAGAAGAACGGCTTCCTCTACGTCGACGAGGTCGTCGTCCCCGAGCTCGAGGGCCGCTCGCACGGCCGCAAGATCCAGGACCTGCTGAGCCGCGGACAGCAGGTGCTCGTCCAGGCGGTCAAGGACCCGATGAAGTCGAAGGGCGCGCGGCTCACGACCGAGATCTCGCTCCCGGGCCGGTTCGTCGTCTTCGTCCCGAGCGGCGAGGGCCTCGGTGTCTCGCGCCGGCTCGAGGACGCGGAGCGCATCCGCCTGCGCGACATCCTCAAGGGCCTCGACGTCAAGCAGGGCGGCGTGATCGTCCGCACCGCGGCCGAGGGCGCCTCCGCCGAGGACATCGAGCGCGACCTTGTCTTCCTGCAGCGGCTCTGGAAGACGATCGAGGCGCGCGCCAAAGGTGCGAAGGCACCGACGCTCGCCTACCAGGAGGCCGAGCTGCCGCTGCGCGTCGTCCGCGATCTCTTCACCGACGATTTCGAGCGCGCGGTCGTCGATCACGAGCGCACGTACAAGCGCATCGTCGGCTACCTGAAGAAGACCTCTCCCCACATGGTCGATCGCGTCCAGCGCCACCGCGAGAAGACGCCGCTGATGGAGGCCTACGGCGTCGACGCCGAGATCCGCTCGACGCTCTCGCGCCGCGTCGACCTGCCCTCCGGCGGCTACCTGATCTTCGACTACGCCGAGGCGTTCACCGTCATCGACGTCAACACAGGCCGCTTTGTCGGCTCGCGCGGCAAGTCGTCCGGCGGCCGGCTCGAAGACACGATCACGAAGAACAACCTCGAGGCGGTCAAGGAGGTCGTCCGCCAGCTGCGGCTGCGCGACATCGGCGGGATCATCGTCATCGACTTCATCGACATGGCGAATCCCAAGAACCGCGCCACGGTCGAGGAGGCGCTCAAGAACGAGCTCGAGCGCGACCGGACGAAGACCTACGTGGTCGAGATCTCGCCGCTCGGCCTCGTCGAGATGACGCGCCAGAACGTCACCGACGGGCCGCGCGAGATCCTCACGCGCAAGTGCACGATCTGCGGCGGCGACGGCGTCGTCCTCTCGGAGGCGTCGGCCGCGGTCGACGCGGAACGGCACTTGCGCACGCTGGCGGCGAGCGCGCCTAGGACGAAGGCATTCAAGCTCGAGCTCAACGCAAAGGTCGCGAGCATCCTGATCGGGCCGGGCGCCTCGCGTCTCGCCGAGATCGAGGAGGAGACGAAGCGTCGGTTCCTGATCGAGTCGCGCGAGGGCGTGGCGACCAACCACTTCGAGGTGCTCGGCAAAGGCACCTACGAGAGCCTCGCGCCAGAAGGCGCGACCCGCGAAGGCAAGCAGATCGAGCTGAAGCTCGTCGAGGTCGGCCTCCACGACGTGAACGCGGGGGTCGGCAAGCTCGACGGGCTCGCCGTCTGCGTCGGCGGCGGCGCTTCGCTCGTCGGCAAGAAGGCGAAGGTGCGGATCGAGCGCGTCCTCGACGGCACGGCCTACGCGACGCTGGTCGGCGGCGCCAAGGAGCCGGTGGCTCCGATCACCGCAGAGGGCGAGGCCGAGAAGCCGACCCGTAAGCCGCCTGCACGAAGGGGCAAGGCCGCCGTGGCGGAGGAACCGGAGGCCGAGGCGGTGGCCGAGGAAGAGCCTGAGCCGGAAGAGCCAGAGGTCGAGGCAGAGGTCGAGACCGAGGCAGAGGTCGAGGCCGAGCCGGTGGCTGTGAAGCCAAAGAAGAAGACCCGGCGCGGCTCCCGGGGAGGCCGCCGGCGCAAGAAGCCGGCCGGCGCCGCGGCTACAGCCGCCGCGACGGACGGCGAAGGCCCGAAGATCCACCTCCCGGATCCGGAGCTCGGCCGGGTCGAAGAGGAAGAGGAGCCGGCGCAGGCCCCCGGGCCCGAGACGGTCTCGGAGGATGGCGCCGAAGCCGCGAAGCCGAAGAAGAAGACCCGCCGCGGTTCCCGTGGCGGGCGCCGCCGCCGCAAGAGCGGGGCGGCAAAGCCCGCCTCAACGCCGTCCGAGTAGCGCCCTCCGCGCGAAGAACACGACGTAGATTGCGGCCGCCGCGACGAGCATCGCGGCCCAGGCGAGCGAGAGTTTCGGGAACAGGACGTCCGGCACCTGCCAGCCGGTCCAGCCGCGCTTCACGACCTGCTCGATCCAGAGGTCGTTGACGAGGTTCGTCAGGGCGTAGACGAGCATCAGCGAGAGGAGCGCGGCGGTGAGCGTTCGCAGGCCCGGGCGGCGGATCCCGCCGAGCAGACGGGAGAGGAGCAGCGCGGTCGCGGCGAGCAGGAGGCCGTCGAGGGCGTGGTGGTGCCCGTAGTGGACGGTCGCATGCACGTACCCGGCCCCGGGCTCGGGAGCGAGCTTGCCCGTCTGGAAGATCCAGCCCAGCAGCGGGACGCCGTCGAGGTGGAAACCCAGCTCGGCCGCGATGTACGGCGCGGCGAAGAAGAGCACGACCGCACCGAGGACGAGTCTCGCGCGGTCGCCGGCGCGGCTCGTCCGCACGCGCTCGGGCCTGCCGCGCGCCGCCGCCCAGGCCGTGAGCGCCACGGCCAGACCGACGCCGACGACCGGCCAGGTATTCGACCACTTCGGGTCGAGGTGGCTCGGCGTCTGCACGAACGCGACCGTGGCGCACAGGGCTCCGGCGAGGAGCGCGAGCAGATCGGCGCGACGATCCTCGAGACGGTCGGCCACGATCGGGAGCACGCCGAAAGCCGCGACCGCGGGGGAGAAGCCGACGAAGACGAAGGCCCGTCCGATCCCGCCGACGAAACCCGAGTTGTGCACCTTCCACAGCTCGCCCGGCGGGATGCGCCAGTAGGTCTCGAAGACGGCGACCGTCGCGAGCCCGAACAGCACCCAGACGACCCAGATCTCGCGCAATCCCGCTCTTTGCGACCGGCGTGCGATCACCGCTACACTGCTTCCTCGCGGGCGCTACGCCCGCGTTTCGGTGCTATGGCTGGCTACGCGATCATCTCACTCGGCGGAAAGCAGTACCGCGTCCGAGAGGGCGAGCGGATCCTCGTGGACCGCGTCGCGACCGAGGAGGGCAAGACCTTCCAGCCGGAGGTGTTGATGCTCGGCGGGGACGGAACGTTCGAGCTCGCGCCGAAGGGGTCGCCGGTGACCGCGAAGGTGGTCGGCTCGCAGCTCGGCGAGAAGATCCGGATCGGCAAGTACAAGGCGAAGAAGGGGTACCGTCGCAAGACCGGCTTCCGCGCGAAGCTCTCGCAGATCGAGATCCAGACGATCGGCGCCAAGCGCGCGGCGGCTCCGAAGAAGGAGGCCGCTGCTCCGAAGAAGGAGGCTGCCGAGGCGCCCGCGAAGTTGCCGCGTGGTTACCCCGATATGACCGTGAAGGACATCGCCGAGAAGGCTCCAAGCTGGTCGCCGGAGCAGGTCGCGGCGGCGCTGGAGTACGAGCGCGCGCACGCGAAGCGCAAAGGTGCGCTCGCAGCGCTCGAATCGCAAGAGGAGAAGTAGATGGCTCACAAGAAGGGACTCGGCTCATCAAGGAACGGGCGCGACTCGGCGCCCAAGATGCTCGGCGTCAAG
>VAXM01000133.1 GCA_005883335.1 Actinomycetota bacterium | reverse complement strand
TAGGCGCTCGCGTTCAGCTCGACCGACGGGAAACGCTCGCCGTAGAAGCGCAGGAACTCCGCCGGCTTCGTCCCGCCCGGGTAGAAGTCAGGGCGCCACGACGGGTACGAAAATCCCGAGGTGCCGACATATAGCCCCGGTACACTCGCCGCCGTGGCCGTCACGCCCGAAGTGATACCCGACAACACCGTCCCGGTCCTCGATCACGGCTTCGTCAGGCTCGACGACGTGATGGCCGACGACCTCTCCGTCGTCAACGGCGCGAGGGTCAGCTTCGCGCGGCGCAGCGAGGAGATGGACGAGTCCGACGAGGGCCTGATCCGGTTCCTGATGCGCGACCGGCACGGCACACCGTTCGAGCACAACTCGTTCCGGTTCCACATCCGCTGCCCGATCTTCGTTGCACGCGAGTGGATGCGACACCGCGTCTCGTCTTTCAACGAGTTCAGCCTTCGGTATGCGAAGGCGACCGACGACTTCTACGTTCCGGCGGTGGAGGACGTGCGCAGCCAGGTCGGCAAGCCGGGGGCGTACTCCTTCGAGCCGGTCTCCGACGAGGTCGCCGAGGAGACGCGCGAGAAGCTGCAGGCGGTCTACGAGACTGCCTACGCGACTTATCAGGAGCTCGTCGAGCTCGGCGTCGCGCGCGAGCTCGCCCGCTGCGCGCTGCCGGTCGGTGCCTACACCGAGTTCTACTGGACGGTCAACGCGCGCTCGCTGATGAACTTCCTCTCACTCCGGAACGCCGAGACGGCGCAGCGCGAGATCCGCCGCTACGCGGAGGCGTGCGAGCGGTTCCTCGAAGAGCTGATGCCGGTCACGTACGCCGCTTTCGTCGCGAGCGGCCGCGTCGCGCCCTGAGACCCTAGGTCGTCAGAACGACCGGATGAGCCTTGGTGCCCGGGCGCTCGCGCGTGACGATCCAGCCGTTGTAATGCTTGAGGGTCGGCGGCATCGTCAGGCGCACCGTCGACGTGTTGCCCGCGACCGTGAAGATTCCGCAGGCCGCCAACGTCTTGCCGTCCTTCGTGAGGAACATCTCGTAGTAGGCGCCGCTCGGTAGTCGCGGCAGGCCGTGGATCACGACCCGCAGCGGCCAGTTCCCGCTCGAGTCGAGCTCGCCGATGTCGATCTTCGCCGAGGCGTTCTGGGCGACCGCGGTGCCGTGCATGTTCACCGATTGGAAGGCGTTGATGCCGCCCTGCCCGACGCCCTGCTTGCCCGCGACGAAGCCGCCGAGGAAAGCGACGAGCGCGATCGCGGCCGCGAGCGCCAGAATCGCCCCGGCTCGCCTACGCGGCAGAGCGATGGGCGACGGCTGCGACTCGCCCGGCGGCTCCGCCAGTGCGGGCGGAAGCTCGGGCGGCGGTCCCGCTGTGACCAGCAGCTCGTGAACGCGCTCGAGCCGCGCCCGCTCTTCCGGCGTCAGGTCGTCCCCTACAAGCTCTCGAAACTCAGGTCGTTCCCGGTCCATCCATTTCCTCCTCCAGCAGGTCCGCGAGCCGCGCCAGCGCGGCCCGTGTCCGTGTCTTGACCGTCCCCAGCGGAATACCAAGGTACTCCGCCACCTCGGACTGGGACAGCCCGCTCCAGTAGGCAAGCTCGATCACCGTGCGCTCGCTCTCCGTCAACTCCTCCAGCGCGCGGTGGATGCGCCACGACGTCCAGCTCGCCTCCGCCCGCTCCGGTGGCCCCGCCTCGTGCGACTCCTGCTCGGGCGCCTCGACCGCCGGCTCGCTCCGCGCGCGCGCGCGATCGACGATCGCGTTCCGCGCGACCGCGTAGATCCACGGGCCGCCGGGCCCGCGCTCGGGCCGGTAGCTGCGCGCACCGCGCCAGACCGACGTGAACGTCTCCTGCACCGCGTCCTCGGCGCGTCCGCGGTCGCCCAGCCGCCGCAAGGCCAGACCGAAGACGGGCCGGGCATAGCGCCGGTACAGAGCCTCGAAGGCTCCGCGGTCGCCGTCGCCGGTGCGAAGGATCAGCTCTCCGTCCGTGACCTCGTTCGCCGACACCCTCCGCATGGTCGCGGCTACGGCGGCAGCGGGCAACCGATATGGCGTTTCGATGGCGATTGCCACACCCTGTACCTACGGTTTCGAGGGCGTTGTGGATTGCACCAGCCTGCCGCCGTCGACGACGAGAGTCGTGCCCGTCACGAAGCTCGCGCCGGCGAGGTAGACGACGGCGGCTGCGACGTCGTCCGGAGTGCCGACCCGCCCGAGCAACGTCTCGGCGGCGCGCCGCTCCTCTTGTCCCGGCTCGACGGCCACGGGGCCCGGCGCGAGGCCGCAGACCCGCACGTCCGGCGCCAGAGCCCGCGCCAGGACGCGCGTGAGCATCGCCTGGGCCGCCTTGGCCGCGCAGTGCGCTGCGAACGACGGCCACGGCTGGTAGGCGGCGACGTCCTCGATCATGACCACGCATCCCCTTGAGGCGCGCAGGTGGGGCGCGGCGGCCTGCGTGACGAAGAAGCTGCCTTTCGCGGTCGCGCCGAAGGCCGCGTCCCAGTCGGCCTCGGTCAGCTCTTCAGCCGGTTTCGGGACGAAGCCTTCGCCCGCGGCGTTGACGAGCAGGTCGAGGCCGCCGAGCTCCGCGGCCGCGCGCTCGACCAGCGCCCGCGCCTCGTCCACCTTCGCGAGGTCGCCGTCGGCGCGGCCCGCAGCGACGACCGACCAACCCTCGCCCTCGAGTCGTGCCGCGATCGCACCGCCGACCCGCCCGGTTCCGCCGGTCACGAGAGCAGAGCGCAATTTCCGTCCTGGAGAGGCGTCATCTTTCGGCAATGCGGATTTTCGCCGTAATTGCCGTCGGGGCCGCCCTTGTGGCGGCGGCTACCGCCGCTGTCCTGGCGCTCACGCTGACGGCGACGCCCACGGCCGTCGTCTACGGGAAGGCCTCCACGCTGAACGGCGTGCTCTCCACCCATAAGGCGAATCAGACCGTGAAGGTCGACGCGACCGAGTGCGGTACGACCTCGTCCAAGACCGTCGGAACCGTGAAGACGAACGCGACCGGCGCCTACACGATGGCCGTGACGCCGATCGCCAACACGACGTACCAGGCGACCCAGAAGAACACGAAGAGCCCGGCGGTCGCCGTCACCGTTACCCCGGTCGTGAAGCTGCAGCGCGTTCGTCGCGGCTCTTACGCCGTGAGCGTGACCTCGGCGATCGACTTCAAGGGCAAGGCGATCCTCTTCCAGCGCTACTCGAAGCTCCGCAAGCGCTGGGTGCAGGTCAAGCGGGTGCTGCTCGCGACCACGACACCGGGCACGAAGCCGACGATGGTCAGCTCGGCCGCCTTCAAGGCGAACGTCGCGAAGGGGCTGCGTGTCCGCGCCGCGCTGAGCAAGGCGCAAGCTGCCCCCTGCTACATCGCGGCGACCAGTAACAGCGTCCGCGCCTAAGTAGCGGGCGTTCCCACCTCGGCGACGGCGCGGTCGAAGCGCTGCGCGACGGCGTCCCAGTTGACGACGTTCCACCAGGCCCCCAGGTAGTCGGGCCGCCGGTTCTGGTACTGGAGGTAGTAGGCGTGCTCCCAGACGTCGATCCCGAGGATCGGGAAGTCGTCCTTCAGGATCGGTGAGTCCTGGTTCGCTGTCGAGTAGATCGCGAGGCCGGTGCCGTCGTGCACAAGCCAGGTCCAGCCGGAGCCGAAGCGCTTGACGCCGTTCTCGTTGATCGCCTTCTTCAGCTCGTCGAGGCCGCCCCAGACGTCGTCGATCGCCTCGGCGAGCGCGCCTGACGGCTCGCCGCCGCCCTCCGGGCCCATGATCTCCCAGAACAGTGAGTGGTTGACGTGGCCGCCGGCGTTGTTGCGGACCGGGGTCTGCTTGTCGTCCGGAAGCGTCTCCAGGTTCGCGAGCACGTGCTCGACGGGCTTGTCCGCCAGCGGCGTTCCCTCGAGCGCCGCGTTGGCGTTGTCCACGTACGCCTGGTGGTGCTTGTCGTGGTGGACGCGCATCGTCGCCTCGTCGATGTGCGGCTCGAGCGCGTTGTAGTCATAAGGGAGAGGTGGTACCTCGAACGCCATCTGCGCTCCTTTCTGCGCTGTCTCGCCGAGGCTACCGCCTTTGCCCTATGCTCCGCCGTCGTCTCGTCGAAAGGAGCTGCCGTGGCCACGATGGCCTTCAACCACGAGGAGATCGTCGCCCGCGCGCTGAAGCCCGCGCTGCTCGAGCTCGACGGCATCTCCCGGGAGACGATGGAGGCGCACTACAAGCTCTACGAGGGCTACGTCAACAAGCGGAACGAGATCATGGCGAAGCTCGCCGAGGTCGATCTCGCGGCCGCGAACCAGGCCTACTCGGAGGTGCGCGCGCTGAAGGTTGAGCTCAGCTTCGCGCTCGGCGGGATCAAGAACCACGAGATCTACTTCGAGCACCTCGGCGGCGGCGGCGGTGACCCCGGCGGGGCGATCGGGAAGCTGATCGCGCGGGACTTCGGCTCGGCGGGCGCGTGGCGGGCAGACCTGAAGGCGACCGGGATGGCCGGGCGCGGCTGGGCGTGGACGGCCTACGACTGGGACGAGGGGCGGCTCTTCAACTACGTCGGCGACGCGCAGAACACCTATCCGATCTGGAACGCGACGCCGCTGGTGGCGCTCGACGTCTACGAGCACGCCTACTTCATCGACTACCAGACCGACCGCGGGTCCTACATCGACGCGTTCTTCGACAACCTCGACTGGGACGCCGTCAACGACTGGGTGCAGCAGTACAGGATTGGGTAATAGTCCGCGGCCTACACTGCGGTAGCCGTGGAGGACGCCGTGATCGTCGGCGCGGGGCCGCAGGGACTGGCGGTGGCGGCGTGGCTTCGCCGCGCGGGAGTGCAGCCGCGCGTTTTCGGGGAGGTGATGGCGTTCTGGACGCGCCACATGCCCCGGGGGATGCTGCTGCGCTCATCGAAGCGGACGTCGAGCATCGCCGACCCGCGGCGCACGGCGATGATCGAGGCTTACGAGCGCGAGTGCGGCGCGGGGATGCCCGATCCGATTCCGATCGAGAGCTTCATCGACTACGGCCGCTGGTACCAGCGGCGGGAGGTGCCGGAGGTCGAAGAGGGTCGGATCGAGTCGATCGACGCGGTGCGGGGAGGATTCCGGCTACGTATGGACGCGGGCGAGGAGCTCGCCTCGAGGCGGGTGGTGGTCGCCGCTGGGATGGAGCCGTTTGCTTGGCGGCCGCCGGAGCTCTCGGAGCTCCCGTCCGAGCTTGCCTCGCACCCGTTCGACCATCCCGACCTCTCGGTCTTCGGCGGCCGCCGCGTCCTCGTCGTCGGCGCGGGCCAGAGCGCGCTCGAATCCGCGGCGCTGCTGGCTGAGGCGGGCGCCGACGTGGAAATCATCGTGCGCAAGGGTTTCGTGACGTGGATTCCCGAGCCGAAGGCGAACAGGACTGCTCTCGGCCGTCTTGTCGATGCACTCCTGGCACCGCCGATCGACGTCGGCGCCCGCGGGAGCGCCTGGATGGCGGCCGTTCCCGACGCCTTTCGCCGGTTGCCTCCGAGCTTCCGGGCCGGGATCGCGCACGACATCCTCCGGCCGATGGGCGCCGCCTGGCTCGTTCGCCGCCTTGAGGGCGTGCCGCTGCAAACCCGGCGGTCGATTCGCTCGGCTGCAACGAGCAACGGACATCTGCGAGTCGAGCTCGACGACGGGTCCGTGCGCGAGGTCGATCACGTGTTGCTCGCAACCGGCTACCGAGTCGACGTCACGCGCTACCACTTCCTGTCTCCGGCGCTGCTCGCGAACCTCCGGGTCTCCGGCGGCTACCCGCGGCTCGGCCCCGGGCTCGAGTCGTCGGTCCCGGGGCTCCACTTCGTCGGCGCGGCGGCGGCGGGAACCTTCGGGCCCGTTATGCGATTCGTCACGGGCTCGTGGTTCGCGGCACCAGCCGTGACCCGCGGCGTGCTCGGTAAGCCTCCGGCGCCGTTCGTGCGCTCCTTCTAGATGGCCGCCCGGCGCGTCCTCGTCACCGACTCCGACGAGCGCTCCGCTCTGGCGGCCTGCCGTGGCCTTGCCGCGGCCGGGTTCGACGTGACGGCGGGCGTGAGCGTCCGTCCCTCGCCGGGAGCCTGGTCGCGCGCCGTCCGCCGCCGAGTCCGGCTCCCCGAGCCGCGCTTGGACGAGGCCGCCTTCGTGGCGGCGCTCGAGCGCGAGCTTCGGAAGCAACCGCATGACGCGCTCCTCTGCGCGACCGAAGCCGCCGCGCTCGCGGTCTCGGCCCAGCGGGACCGCGTCGAAGGGCTGTGCCGGCACGGCCTTCCGTCCCACGACGTCCTCGAGCGCTGCCTGGAGAAAGGTGAGCTGCTGGAGATCGCGGCCGCGGCCGGGCTGGACGCCCCACCAAGCAGTCTGTGCGAGAGCGCCGAGGAGGCCCAACGGGCCGCGGCGCGCTTCGGCTTCCCCGCGATGGTCAAGCCGCACCGGAGCCTGACCGGGTTCGGGACCAGCCGTGCCCACGCCAGCAGCGTCGTTATCGAGTCGCCGGAAGCGCTCGCCGACGCGGTGGCACGCTTCGGGCTGCCGCTCGTCGTGCAGCGGCGCGAGGCCGGGGCGACGATCTACTCCGTCGGCGGCGTCTTCGCCGGCGGCAGGCTGCTCGCATCGGCGGTGTCGCACTATGTGCGGACGTGGCCCCGTCGTGCCGGCTCGGCGTCGTTCTCGGAGACGGTCGACGCCCCGCCGTCACTTCTCACGCGCGTCGAGCGGCTCCTGTCGTTGCTCGGCTACGAGGGCCTCTTCGAGGTCGAGCTCATCGTGGTCGACTCGGAGTTCGCCACGATCGACTTCAATCCGCGAATCTACGGCTCGATGGCACTCGCCGAGGCGGCCGGCGCGAATCTCGCTGCCATCTGGTGCGACCACCTTCTGGACGGCGGCGCGGCGACGACTGCTGCGCGCGCGGGCGTCCGCTATCGATTCGACGACGCCGAGGCGCGCAACGCGCTGTTCGCGCTGCGTCGAGGCCGGCTGCGGGAGTTCCTCGGCATCTGCCGGCCGCGCGCCCGGGTCACGCACGCGTACTTCCGCTGGAGCGATCCGGGCCCCTTCGCCGGGCGCGTGGCGCAGCTCTGCTGGAACGGCCTTCGCCGGGCGCGACCGAGGATCGCCGCGCCGGGCGACCCGCCTGGATTCCGCGTACGCGTGCAGACGCTCGCGGCCGAAGCGTTCCACTGGCTGCTCGCCTACGCGGTGGGCGTGCCGCTCGTGCTGCTGGCGAGGCTCGCGCGTCTGCTCAAGCACGCCGGGGCATCTCGATGAGCACGCTCGCCTTCACGCGCGGGGTACCTGGCGGGCAGCGTGCCGCGGCGAGCGCCGCGCTCGCCGTGCTCGTTCTCCATCGCGCCAACATCGCCCGCCTTCGCGACGGGACGGAGACGCGCTTCAGGTTCCGCCGTCCGGCGTCAGCTCCCTAGCCACTCGCGGAGCTCGGTGTGGCGCGCCGCGGGCTCGCCGCCGTCCAGCTCTCCGCGCAGCTCGCCGGCCGTGCCGTAGCGCTCCGCGATCACGTCGTGCGAGTGGATGGTTTCCAGATTGACCTGCCGCGAGAGCAAGAAGTCGGCGTCGTTCAGATCCGGATACGCCGCCAGCGTGTCCCGCAGCGCCAGCCGCACCGAGTCCTCGACGAACCGCGGCTGCAGGTGCGCGTGCTCGACGACGAACAGCTCGTCCGGCCGCTTCAGGAGCTCGTAGACGGGCGAGCTCATCGACCCCTCGACGATCCGCACGAGCTGCTCCGCGTTCACGGAAGCCTCGCTGCCGACGAACAACGTCCCCCGCCCCCGCTGGTTGTGCGTCGCGAGCGGCACGAGCTCGAGGATCCGCTCGACGTCGAGCTCGTCGAACCCGGCCTCGCCGAGGCGCTCCGCGGCGCGCTCCCGGACGAGCCCCTGCGCGCACGGGCAGGCATTGATCCCGGTCGCCTCGACGCCGACCAGCCGCCGCGTCCCCGCAGATGAAGCCGCCGCGAGGCCGATCAGCGAGACCATCTCCTGCGTCCTCAGGCCGGTCACGGGAGTCTCGCGCTCGAGCGGGTAGCGCGCGGCGATCCGCACCTCCGCACGCAGAGCCGCTTGCCGCTCGACAATGTGCGCTGCGATGTGCTCCGCCAGCTGCTCGACGAGCAGCGCCTCGCCGATCACGACCTCCTCGATCGCCTCCTCGAAGAGCTCGGGGAACCGCGACATGTGGACGCCTTTGCGCGCCGCCTCGAGATCCACCGTGCAGTCGATCTCGGCCGCGATCAGCTTCTCCTGCTCCCCGTAGCGGATCCGGATCGCCTTCTGGACGCCGCCCACGCCGGCCCGCGACAGCGCAAGCGGCACCTCGGACGGCGAGGCCTGGAGGTCCTGTGTTACAAGCGAGCGCGAGTCCCGCATGGCCGGCAACGCTACCGAAGACACCGAGTTCGCCCGCCTCGTCATGCTCGCGTGTCACGACCTGCGGACGCCGCTCGCGACGGTGCTCGGCTTCACCCAGACGCTCGCGCGGCTCGACCAGTTCGAGGAGCCGGCCTCGCGCTACCTCGAGATGATCGGCGCGGCTTCGGGTCAGCTCGGCGAGCTCGTCGACGAGCTGGCCCTCGGCGCCCGGATCGAGGCCGGCCGCTATGAGCCCGTTCGCGAACAGCTGGACACGCTCGAGCTCGCGCGCGCAGCCGCAGAGCACCTTGGCGAGGACAGAGTCGCGGCGGACGGTGAAGGCGCAAGCGTCGAGGTCGACGTCGCGGCGACCAAGCGGGCGGTCGCCGCTCTCGCTCGCTGTGCGCTCCGCCACGGCGGCCTCGAGCAGGTCACGCTGACCGCGCGCGGCCGGGAGCTCGAGCTCGCACCCGTGACGACCGCGGCGGCCCCCGTTCTGCTCGGCGAGGACCTGCGCGACCTCGGCGCGGCGATCGCGGTCCGCCAGCTGCGCGCGCAAGGAGGCTCGCTGGAGCTCGACGGCGAGACGCTTCGCATCCGCCTCGCGTGAGCGAGCCGCTCAACGTCGACGACTTCGAGGCCGCGGCCCGCGAGCGGCTCGAGCCGGGCCCGTACGCGTACTACGCGGGAGGCGCCGGAGACGAGCACACCCTCCGAGCCAACAGCGCCGCCTTCACGCGCTGGGAGCTGCGTCCGCGCGTGCTCGTGGACGTCAGCGACGTCTCGACCGAGACGACGGTCCTCGGGACGCACGTGGAGCTGCCGTTGCTCGTCGCGCCGACTGCGTTCCACCGGCTCGCGCACCCCGAAGGCGAGCTCGCGACTGCGCGTGCAGCCGCAGCCGCCGGAACCGTGATGTGCCTCTCGACGCTCTCGAGCGTCTCGCCCGCCGAGCTCGCGGCGGCGGCTCCCGGCGCGCCGCAGTGGTTCCAGCTCTACTGCTCTCGCGACCGCGGCTTCACGAAGGAGCTCGTCGGCGCAGTCGGCGATGCGGGGTTCCGGGCGCTCGTCGTCACGGTCGACGTACCCGTAGCGGGGCGGCGCGAGCGCGACCTGCGCACCGAGTACGCGCTCCCCGACGATCTGCCCGCGCCGAACCTCCCGGTCGTTCTGGCGCGGAAGGACTTTCACGCCGCGCTGAGCGCGATCGTCGACTCGACGCTGACGTGGCGAGACCTCGAGTGGCTGCGCTCCATCAGCCCGCTCCCGCTCGTCGTCAAGGGCGTGCTCACCGCGGAGGACGCGCTGCTGGCGGCGGAGCACGGCGCCGCCGGGATCGTCGTCTCCAACCACGGCGGCCGCCAGCTCGACGGCGTGCCGGCGGCGCTGGACGTGCTGCCGGAGGTCGCCGAAGCAGTCGGCGAGCGCGTGGAGGTGCTCGTCGACGGCGGCATCCGCCGCGGCACCGATGTGCTCAAGGCGCTCGCACTCGGCGCCCGCGCAGCCCTTGCCGGCCGCGCCGTCCTCTGGGGTCTCGCTGCGGGCGGCGAGGAGGGTGTCGTTCAAGTGCTGACGCTCCTGCGCGACGAGATCGCGAGCGGGCTCATGCTGCTCGGCTGCGCGCGGCCCGACGACGTCACGCGCACGCACGTGCGGCCCGCAGGCCCGTCCGTATGATCCGTGGCGTGGAGCGCGAGGGCCAGGCAAAGACCCGGGACGGCAGGACGCTGGCGTTCGTCGAGCGCGGCGCGCCCGACGGGATGCCTGTCCTCGTCTGCCACGGGACTCCCGGCAGCCGCCTGACGCGACACCCCGATCCCACGCTGTACGAGCACCACGGCGTGCGGATGGTCCCGTACGACCGCCCGGGCTATGGACGATCCGACCCGCATCTCGGCCGCTCGGTTGCCGACGCCGCCGCGGACATCGCGGCGATCGCAGACGAGCTCGGCCTCGAGCGCTTCGCGGTCGTCGGCGGCTCCGGCGGCGCACCCCACGCGCTGGCCTGCGGCGCCCTGCTCGGCGATCGCGTCGTGCGCGTCGGCGCCCTGGTCACGCCCGCGCCGTCCGACTCTCCCGACTTCGATTTCTTCACCGACCTCGCCGACATCAACGTCAGGGAGTTCGGCGCCGCGCTCGAGGGGCGCGGAGCGATCGAGGCGCACCTTCAGGTCTATGTGGACGAGCTGCTCCGCGACCCGGACGTCGTGATCGACCAGATCGCCGCGGAGCTGCCGGAGGTCGACCGGAGACTCGTCTCCCGCCCGGAGTACCGCGCGCTCATGAAGGAGTCGTTCGTCGAGGCGGTGCGGCAGGGCGTCCGAGGCTGGGCCGACGACGACCTCGCCTTCGCCAAGCCGTGGGGCTTCGAGCTGGAGCAGGTCGAGGCCGAAGTCAGGCTCTGGCAGGGCGAGCTGGACGTGCTCGCGCCGCGGGCCCACGGCGAGTACGTCGCGAGCCGCCTGCCGAACGCCCGCTTCGAGCTGCTCGAGGGCGGCGGCCACTTCCTCGACGAGGAGTGGGCGATCGTCCTCGACTGGCTTAGCGCGCGAGCATCACAACCGAGCGTCTAGGGCGCTCCGGTAGCCCGGTAGCAGCCGCTGATCCTCCCCACCTCCTCGAACGCGCTCGGCCCTGACTTCTGGCAGGCGAAGTCGATGTGCCTGGGAGGCGAGGCGTCGTTCGTCCAGACCGCGTTGGCGCCTCCCTGCGGATCGAGCGCGATCGAGATCGAGTCGGCCAGGCTGCGATTCGCGTTCGGGACGACAGAGCAGAAGATCCCGAACGTGCAGATGCCGCCGTTGTGTACCGAGCCGGCGCCGAGCGGCGTGGTCGTCACGCTCGGCGTCTGAGCGTAATAGGCGCCGTCCGGCCCGAGAGCGGCGGTCGCGCCGGTGATCTGGGAGAAGGCGATCGACCAGACCGAGCTCGGATCGTTCGGTCGCAGCGTGCCCGACGCGTAGTAATCGGCGTCGATCCGTCCGGAAGAGCCGGCCGCGATCCACGGGAAGAAGCTCGAGCCGCCCGTCCGGACGCTGAAGGGAGCCGTCCAGTGACTGCCCCGGTCGGGCGAGGTGACGAGCAGGAGGTTCGTCGGCTGCGGCGTCTCCTGGCAGTCCGGGTTCGTCTCGCAATCCAGCACGTAGCCGTTCGGATCGTCGTGGCGGCGGACGGGCAGGAGCACGTGCACCTGTCCCGAGCGGTCGACGGAGATCGTCCCGAAGAGCTTGTCGGCGTTGTCGCCGACCTTCGTCACCGGGTCGAAATCACCTTGCCAGGCGAGGTGCGCCGTCCAGGTCAAGCCCCCGTCGAAGGACGTCGAGACCCACGCCTTGTCGAACGGGCCGAGCTGCGAGTAGTTGCACCCGCTCGCCACGTTCGAGGCGACGTCGTTTCCGGACAGCCAAAGCGCATAGACGATGCCGGTCGATTCATCGGCGACGACCCCGCCCGGAATCGTGTTGCAGCCCGAATCGAGGGTCGCGTTGGTCCCAGCGGTCACGAACGTCGGCGGCGAGAACGTCCTGCCGCCGTCGCGCGAGACCGTCACGTACACGAGCTCCTCGGGCGAAAACGTGTGGTACTCGATGTAGACGGTGGTCGCGTCGGGGTTCCAGCCCTGCTGGGCCTCGTGCGGGTAGACGTCGATCCACGGCCGGTCCGACGCTCCCGGGTGGTTGTCCGCGAGAGGCGTCTGCAGCGGCCACGTGTGACCGCCGTCCAGGCTGCGATAGACGCACGTGTGAAGGATCGTCGGCTCGCCACAGATCTGGGAGTTGTAGAGCGCCCCGGCTGCGTCAATGGCCACCGCCGTGTCGCCGATCGCATTCGGGTCCGGCTGGCCGAGGTTGACGAAGTTCACGCCGTCGGGCGAGCTCGCGAACTCGCCGGGCGACTGCCAGGTGGCGTAGCGGACGCCCCTCGGAGAGACGGCGACCGACGGCTCGCTGCCGCCGTCGCTGTCCGGCAGCGTCACCGGCGCATGGAAGCCGGGTCCGCCTCCGCCGCGCGCCCCGGCGATTGCCGTGAGAATGAGCCCAGCCGAGAACGCCGCCGCGGCCAGCGCGCCGATTCTTCCCTTCCTCATGATTCCCCCGATTCGTCGGACGCCGTGACGCCCGTTTCTTCCACGCCGGCGGGGGATTCGAAACCAGAGCGCCCGATGTCTACAGCGGCTTAGGGCTCGGCATCGCGATCGAGCAGCAGGCGTTCGAGGTGCTCGTCGCCGTTCTGGCGCGCGCTGTCGATCGCGCGGAAGCCGCCGATGCCTTGGCGGATGTTCGGATCGGCTCCGCGGTCGAGCAGCAGCTTGCAGAGCTCATAGCGTGTGTCAGGCCTCTTGTTCTCGGATGCAGCGGCCGCGTGGAGCGCGTTGGTCCGGATGTGCGCGTTTCGCGCGAGCGTGTTCGGGTCGGCGCCATGGTCGAGCAGGACGCGGGCCGCATCGACCTGTCCGTAGAAGCAGGCGAGGGGGAGTGGCTGGAACCCGTCGTCGCCGTACGCGTTGGCGCTCTCCGGATCCTGGTCGAGGAGCTCGCGCAACCGCTCGGTTTTCCCGAGCGCCGCGGCCTCGAAGACGTTCAGCTCCGTGCGCTGGGCCAGCAGCTCGGCGACGCGTTCGTCGTCACCGCGGTGGAGCGCTTCCAGGAGTTCCGTCATCAGCGAAGGAGCTTCGAAAGCCTTCGGTCCTTCAGGATCCGGCCCCCGGTCTGGCACTCCGGGCAGTAATAGATCGTGTGCTCCTCGAAGTCGACGCGGGCGATCGCCGTGCCGCAGACGTAGCAGGGCTCGCCGAGCTTGTTGTGGACGCGGTAGACCTTCGCGTCCTTGGCGCCGCGCTCGCGTAGCTCGAGGCCGCGCTCGAGCTCGGAGTCGATCGACTCGGCGAGCGTCCGGACCTGTCCCGGGGACAGTCCCTGGGCCCTGGCGAACGGGGACAGCTGTGCCGCGTGGAGGATCTCGTTCGCCCACGCGCGGCCGATCCCGGCGACCACCCGCTGGTCGCGGAGCAGCGAGTGCAAGCGCCGCGGCTGCTCGCTCAGGATCTCTCCTAGCCGTTCCGCTCCGAGACCCAGCGCCTCCGGGCCGAGGTGCTCGAGCTCCGCAGCCGCGGCTTCGGGCGAAAGCAGCCAGACGCCGGCCCGCTTCTTCGGCCCGCCTTCGGTCAGCACGAGCTGGCCGCCGCCCTCGAACAGGAGCCGGAACGCTGGCCTCTTCGGCCCGGCCTCACCCGCGCGGAGGTAGCGCAACCGGCCCGCGGACATCAGATGGATCAGCAGCACGAGCTCGCCGTCGTCGGTCGGAAAGAGGAGCCGCTTC
>VAXM01000078.1 GCA_005883335.1 Actinomycetota bacterium | reverse complement strand
TCTCGACCGGGCTTTCGAGCGGTAGCTCCGAATCCGCGAAGGGCTCGCTCGCACTGCCGAGCTCGAGGCTGTTGATCGTCCGCCCCTTGCTGAACATCCGCTGCGTCTCCGTCCTCGAGGGCGGGCTTTCGCTCCAAGTCGGATTCGGGAAGCGGGCGATGACATGCAGCGCCTGGCTCACAAGCGCCACTTGCGCCGGCTGGCGGCTCGCTCTGCTGTTGGGATCGACGAGTTCGTAGCGCATCACGAGCCAGCGCTCCCTGCCCGTGAGCAGGTCGTGGAGCCAGCTGTCGTCGTCGATGCGCCAGTAGCCGTAGAGCTCGTTGTCGCCGGGAAAGGTCACGTAGTTCGGCCGCATTCGGTCCGACAGCGGGACTGACGCAGGCACCGCGAAGAGCTGGGCCCGGAAGCGGAGCAGCTGGTACCGGTGCTTGGGCACGAGGAAGACGAACTCGCGATCGGCTGGAACGTTCGGGTCGAGCCGCTTTCCGTCCGCGACGAACTTCCCCGCGGCGAGAACCGACGGCGGCTGCTCCAGGACATCGGCCATGAACCGGATTCGCTGCGGGTCGAGGAGAGCGCCCTTGAAGGCACCCTGGACCTGCGTCACCGTGGCGCTGCGAGGACAGCGGACGATCCGCGAGCCGGTCAGCGAGTACACGGAGCCGACGGCAGAGACGCTCTTCCCGCCGATCGCCTGGTAGTCGACCGTCGCTCGAACGACGTCGAAGGGCCCCTGCTCGCCGGCCCGCGTCAGATTGACCTTGAGAGAGACGGCGCCGCCCGCGTGAGCCGGCACGTATTGGTTCTGGTACCAGAATTCCCACGTGCCGATCGCCGTGCCAAGCAGGGTGAGCACAACGGCCGTGCCGACGCGCGGAAGCGTGAGCTCGACGTCGCGGCCGAATAGCACGAGGCCGAGGGCGGCCGCACCGATGATCACCAGGGCCACGGCGACGACCACCCACCGTTGTCGCGCGGGGGTCCCGAGCCCGGAAAAGAGCACATAGGCGCCGAAGACGATCGTCACGAGACACGCCACCAGAACGGTCGGGTGACACGGCGGGCGCGTGCGGTTCTTCCACGCGGCACGGCGAACCAGGTGGTCCAGCGAGACCGCGGCGCCGACGAGGAGGATCCCGCCGACGAGCAAGAGGGCACCCGCCGCGGTCACGCCGAGCGTCGGCTGCGCGAGGGCGGCATCGTGCGCGCCGACGATGAGCGATGCCGCTCCGAGGATCAGGAAGAAGGCGGCGAGCGCGTAGATGCTCGCGGAAGCCGCCGCCGTCGGCCGGTCAGTGGCCGGACGGCGCGGACGAGCGGATTTTCCTCTCCACCTGGCGGCCGGCATCGCGCGCAGCCCTCAATCTGGCGCGCGCGGCGGACGTGGCTCCTTGACAGCGCTCGCCGCGGCGTTCTTAGATCGCCCTTGGCCTAGCCCAAGGAGGCGCGATGTCAGACACGGCGCCGGGCGCACTCCGAGTCAAGGCGCTGACTATTGGACGTGGCGAGTCCGGGGCGCCATCATGGGAGATGCGATGCCAGCCTCTGGGGGCGTCAGGGCGAGGCGACTAACGGCTTTGCTGTGCTGCGCGGTGGCCGCCCTTTTCCTCGTCGGCCTGGCGGGCGCTTCCGGCTCGGCGTCCTTCAACGATCCGGTGGGCGACGCGGGCTCAGGGCTCGACATCACAGGGCTCGACGTCTCGAAGGACGACAGGGGAGGGCTCACCTTCCGCGTGACGGTTGCGGGTAATCACGACTGGGACCTCGACCAGGCCGAAGCTCTTGTCGCGCTGGACACAGACCAGAACCCGGATACCGGAAGCGCCTTCTATGGAACCGAAGTCGAAATCGCATTCGAGGCCGACCAGTTCGGGAGAACCGAAGCCGTGTTGCTCCGCTCGAAGGGGTGGGACTTCAGGCGCGTAAGCCCACCCGACGGCTGGGGGTGGGGCTTCGGGAACAACTTCCTGGAGTTCTTCGCCAGCGACTCGGACCTCGGGCTTTCACCGAATGCCGGCTTCAACGTGGTTGCGGCCGCAGTTGGGCCGCATACGGACACGGCGCCGGACCTCCGCACCTTCAACTACCAACAGGTCCCCGAAACGCCACCTCCCAACCTGGGCGCTGATACTCGGGCGCCGCATCTCCTCGCCTATCCCTCGAGCGGTCTCCACGGCAAGGTCGCGAGGCTCGGCTACTGGGTGCTGGACGGCCGTGGCACGATTGCGACGACGGTTCGGATCTACCGTCGCACCCGACTCTTGAAGACGATTCGCAGACCACTCGCCGATTCGAATCCCTTCCTCCTCTCGCACGTGAACTGGCGGGTGCCGCGCAACGTCCACGGGCGTCTGCGGTTCTCTGTCCGATCGGCCGACGCTGCAGGGAACCAGAGCAAGCAGGCCTGGGCCCCGCTCGTGATCCACTGAGGCCCTTCTTAGCCGCCCGAGCCAGGGATTCCGACTCCTGGCCGGATCGGTTCAACGGAGAGGAACACTGGGCCTTTGGCCGAGCAGGCTCGGAAGCTGAACGGGATCTCCGCTGCTGCGAACTGGCCCGGCGGGTAGACGCGGAGGCCGCTCGCTCCGGCCGGCTTGCACTTCGCGGCCGGGAAATTCGCGACGTCGACGATCTGGACGATCGTGTGCGCGGTCGCGCCCGGCTGGAGGCTCACCCTGTACGTGGGGTGTGCGCGATTTCGCTCGGCCGGCGAGCCGAGCTGGCGACCGGCCACGGCCGAGACCCCGGGGAAGCCGAAGAGGCGGCAGCGATGGTTCGAGGTGTTCGTGAATTCGAGCGGGTAATACGTCGAGCCCGCGGCGGCGCCGCCCTCGCCGACGCCGAGCCAGACGGCGAGACCTGAGGTGGTGCAGCTTCGCGCCACCGCGGTCGGCGCCCTCTTCGGCGTCGTCGCTTCGCTCCCGCCGCAGCCGACGAGGGCGACGACGAGTACGACCAAAAGCTTCTTCATGGTTCGAATCTTGTTCAGGAGCAGTTTGCTCCCGGTATAGCGGCGCTCTATGCTTCGTCCGTCCCGCGCTGAAAGGAGGTTCGACAAATGACTGAGATCTTCGCTCGCCGAGCCTCCGGCTGCGCGCACTAGCAGCGCGAATCCTGAGGCTCACCACGCGCCCGAACGGGCGCTTTTTCGTTCCCCCGAGTCGAAGGAGATTGCGTTGAACCTGCAAGACCTCGGCTGGGACGCCTTCTTTGCGGACGCGTTCCGGCCTTACGAGAACGACAATCTGATTCCGGCGCGCGTTGCGGCGCGCCACCACGGGCCGTGCGAGCTGCTGACCGAGCTCGGGCGCCTCGGCGGCGTCCCCGCAGGACGTCTCGGAGAGGATGAACAACCCGCCGTCGGCGACTGGGTCGCCGCGCGGCCGCTCGACGGCGAGCGCAAGGCGGTGATCGAGGCGGTGCTGCCGCGGCGCTCGGCATTCACGCGCAAGGAGGCGTTGTCGCGGACGGTCGCGCAGGTCGTCGCCGCCAACGTCGACACCGTCTTCCTCGTGACGGCGTTCGGGGGCGACCTCAACCCGCGGCGGCTCGAGCGGTACCTGACCTCCGCCTGGGACAGCGGATCGAACCCGGTGATCGTTGCCAACAAGTCCGACCTCGCAGACGATCCGATCTCCGAGCTCGCCGAGGTGGAGGCCGTCGCGCTCGGCGTGCCGGTCCTCCCCGTGAGCGCGACCACAGATGAGGGTCTCGAGAGCCTCGACCCGCACCTTGCATCGGGCCGCACGATCGCCCTGCTGGGCTCGTCCGGCGTCGGCAAGTCGACACTGGTGAACCGGCTCGCGGGGCGGGAGGCGCTTGTCACCGCCGAGATCCGGTCCGACGGGCGCGGCCGGCACACGACGACCCATAGGGAGCTCGTTCCCCTTCCAACCGGCGCGCTTTTGATCGACACGCCCGGGATGCGTGAGCTCCAGCTCTGGGCGGACGAAGAGGTGCTCGACAGCACCTTCGCCGAGATCGCCGAGTTCGCGGGCGAATGCCGGTTCTCGGACTGCTCGCACGAGCACGAGCCCGGCTGTGCGGTGAAGTCCGCGCTTGCAGACGGCTCGCTTCCGGCCGAGCGCTTCGCGAGCTACCGCAAGCTCCAGCGCGAGATCCGGGCGCTCGAGATCCGCAAGGACGCGCGGCTCAAGTCCGAGGCCCGCAAAGACATGCGCCGTCGTCAGAGGAGGATGCGCAAGAGTTCGTACTAGTGCCCCTCCAGGCAATGCACGCACGCTTCTGGCCCGCGATCACGCGGCGCCAGGAACCACCCTCGCCCTTGCCAAGGCAACCAGCCTTGGCCGCGGACGAGCGCGGCCCCTGGCTTGGTGCTCGCGACCCAGAAGCTAGACAGCATCACCTGGAGGGGCACCGATGACGATCGCGCTGCAAGTGTTCGTGACCGGCCTCGCGGCCGGCGGCGTCTACGGGCTCTTTGCAGCGGGGCACACGCTCATCTACCGGCTGACGGGGATGGTCAACTTCGCGTTCGGCGACCTCGTCGGGCTCGGTGTCTTCGCGACGCTGCTGGTGCTCTCGGGGACGGCACCGGTGACGCAGTCGGGAGCGCACGAGCCGCGCTTCCTCGGGGCGCTGGTCGTAGGCCTCGTGTTCTGCGTCTCGGCCGGGATCCTCACCTACTTCGGGCTCGTTCAGCCGTACCTCGCGCGCGGGTCGACGATCGGCTGGGTCGCGGGGACCGCGGCCGTCGCCTTCGCGATCCGGGCCGCGATCGGCGCGGCCTTCCAGCGCTCGAGCTACGTCTTCCCGGACCCGCTGCCGTTCCATCGCGTCGGCCACGCGGGGTTCATCCGAATCGGCGGCGCGCAAGTCCAGGCGCGGGCCTTCTTCGTGATCGGGCTCGCTCTGGCCCTCGCGCTCGGGTCGGCCTGGCTGCTCGAGAAGAGCCGGTTCGGGCGGGCTCTGCGCGCGGTTGCGGACGACGCAGAAGGAGCGCGGGTCGTCGGTGTTCCGGTCGATCTGCTGGTCGCGCTCGCGTTCGGGCTCGTCGGCGCGCTCGCGATGATCGCGGCGATCGCGGCCGCGCCGGGACAGGCGGTCAACGCGAACACCGGGACGCTGCTCGGCCTGAAGGGGCTCGTCGCGGCGCTCGCGGTGCGGTTCGGGCCGCCCCTGCTGGCCTTCGGGGCCGGGCTCCTGCTGGGCGTCGTCGAGTCGGCGATCGCGAACGTGCACCTCGGCTCCTGGCAGCTCGGGCCGTCGTACCGCGAGGTGCTGCCGCTCGCCTTCGTCCTGCTCCTGATCGCGATCTGGCCTTCGCGTGAGGCCCTGGAGGAGCAAGAGTGACCGCGCTCGGGCAAACCGCGGGTGAACTGCGGCGCGCGGTCGACGAGGCGCGGGCGGGTTGGAGCCGCGTCGCGTGGATCACGGTGGCGGCCGTCGCGCTGGCGCCGCTCGTGCCGTTTCTCTCCCTGCCGGGAGTTCGGCTCGACTCGCTCGCGGACACGGTCTACCTCGCCGTCGCCGCGACCGGGCTCGGCTTGACCGTCGGGGCCGCGGGGTTGCCGTCGCTCGGCGCCGGGGCGTTCATGGCGATCGGGGCGTTCACCTCGGCGCTGCTCGTCGCGCGCTCGGGCTGGCCGCTGGAGCCTGCCGTGCTCGCCGGCGCCGCGGCGGCGCTCGTCGCGGGTCTGATCTCCGGCGGCATCGTCCGCTTGCGCGGCGCTTTCGTCGCCGCGGGGACCTGGTTGCTGGCCTGGCTTGTCTGGCTGTTCCTGCTCGCGTTCCCGTCGGTCTCGGGCGGCTCGCAGGGGCTCATCCTCCCCCCGAAGACGCTGCTTGGCCTGGACGCGACGCCGACGGTGCATTTCGAGGTCGCGCTGGTGATGCTCACCCTGACGGCGCTGGCGATCGCGGCCGTTCGCCGCGGCGCGCCCGGGCTCGAGCTCTCTGCGCTCCGGCAGGCACCGCGACTCGCGACGTCGCTCGGCGTCCCCCTCGGCCGGCGGCGGCTCGGAGCGTTCGTGGCCTCGGCGTTCGTGGCCGGGCTGGCGGGCGCTCTCTCCGTCCAGCTCGCCGCCGTGGCCGACCCTGCGGCTTACGACCCGTTCCTGTCCTTCAAGCTGCTGGTCGCCGTGCTCCTGGGCGGCGCTGCCGCGACTCTCGGCCCGGCTGCCGGAGTCGCCGCGCTGGGGCTGATCGGCCTCGTCTCGGACCCGCTCGCACGCGCGCTGCAGCTGCCGCTGGAGCGCTTCGACACCGCCGTCGCGGCGATCCTGCTCGTGTTCGTGCTGGCTCTCGGGGGCGGTGGGATCGTCCCCTGGCTGCGGAGGTTCTTTCCGCTGCAGCGCCGCACCGCGCGGGCGGGACTCGTCGCGGAGCGGCGGGAGCGAGCGCAAGCTTCAGCGGGGCCGGTGCTGCAGGCGCTCGAGCTGCGCAAGGCGTTTGGCGGGGTGGTCGCGCTCGACGGGCTCTCGCTCGAGCTCGCCCGCGGCGAGACGGTTGCGCTGGTCGGGCCGAACGGCTCGGGGAAGACGACGGCGCTGCGCCTGATCTCGGGCGCCGAGCCCCCCGATTCCGGACGCGTTCTCTTCGGAGGCCGCGCGCTCACGGGCGAGCGAACTCCGGACCGGGTGCGCCTCGGGGTCGCGCGCACGCTGCAGGCGACGGCCTACTTCCCGGAGCTGACCGCGCTCGAGAGCGTGCTCGTCGGCCGAAGCGTGCGGCGGCACTTCGGCGGAGCCATCCGGACCGCACTCGTCACGCCCAACGCGCGTGAGGAGGCAGCCCAAAGCGAAGCGGCGGCTCGCGAGGCGCTCGACCTGGTCGGGCTCGCCGACGTCGCGTTCGTTCCGACTCCCGAGCTGACGACCTCGCAGCGGCGACTGGTCGCACTAGCGGCGGCACTCGCCGGCGAGCCGGAGGTCCTGCTCGTCGACGAGCTCGCGGCCGGGGCGGGGAGCGAGGAGCTCGAGTACATCGCCGAGGTCGTCGGCCGGATCCGGGGCCGCGGGATCGCCGTGCTGCTGGTCGAGCACAACCTGCGACTCGTGCGCCTCGCAGCCGACCGCGTTCTGGTGCTCGCTGCGGGTCGCTCCGTGGCCGAGGGCTCGGTCGCCGAGGTCGCCGACAGCGACGTCGTTCGCCGGGCGTATCTCGGGACGCAGCGTCTGTAGGCTCAGCCGCCGTGCGTCGCGCCATCCTGCTCCTAGCCTGCGTCGCCCTGCTCGCGGCCGGGTGCGGCAAGAGCTCGCGCGCGAGCGGCGGCAAGATCGTCATCGCCGTCGACGTCCCCGTCACGGGCAGCCCGTACGTGGCTCAGACCATCCGGAACGGCGTCGCCCTCGCGGCGAACAGCCTGAACTCCGGTGGCGGGATCATCGTCGGCACGCACACCTACCGCCTCGCGGTGAAGCTCTACGACAACCACCTCTCGGCGCGGCAGGCCGTCGAGGACACCCGCCGTGCGCTGGACGCCGGCGCGGTCGCGATCGTCACTGACGGCACGGGGGTCGACGCGACCTGGCAGCTCGCCGACCGCGACCACGTCCCGATCTGCATCACCTACGACGGCGGCACGGGGCTCGTCGATGCTGCGAAGCGCCCCAACGTCTTCCGGATCGCGCCCACGAACCACGGGATCGCGTTCCGCTTTGCCGAGTACCTGATCCCGAAGGGGCTCAAGGTCGGCCTGCTGCACGACGACAGCGCGTACGGCCAGGAGGGCGCCGCCGACCTCGGTCGCGCGTTCTCCGGCAACCCGCGCTCGGTCGCGCTCCGGATGACGCTGCCGCTCGGCGCGACCGATCTCTCCCCGCAGATCCTGCGCGCACGCCGTTCGGGCGCGACCGCGTTGCTGGTCTGGGGGCAGCCGCCGACGATCGCCGCGGTCGTGACCGCCGCCCGCAGCATCGGCTGGGATGTCCCGGTCTACGCGCCGCCGACCGGGGCCGATCCGTTCATCCGCCAGCAGCTCGCCGACCACCCGAGCTGGGTCGACGGGCTCACCTTCGCCGCGGGTCGCCTCACCGCCGAGGTCGGCACCGGGCCGTTCCAGAGCTTCGAGTCGCAGTACGAGAGCGCCTACGGCGTCGACAAGGTGGGCGTCCCGACCTCCGACGGGAGTCCCGTCATCGAGCCGCCCGAGCTAGCGATGTACGCGTACGACTTCACGCACGTGCTCGTGGCGGCGCTGACCCGTGCGGGGTCGCTAGATGCCGGCAAGGTGCTCGCGGCCCTGAACGAGGTCACGACCCAGGGCGCGAACGGCGACGAGCGCGGATTCAACCGGCACAACCACGACGGCGTCGTCGACGACGACGTCTACTTCGCGCGCTTTCACGACATGACCTACGCGCCCGCCAAGGACGACCCGCTGTCGTCGACGTTGCCGGTCATCCCGCAGACGCCGTGAGGGCGCTCGCCTTGACCGGGGGACTCGTGGCGGTCTCCGCGCTCGCGGCGGCTTCGGCGGCCGCTGCGCAGCGGCCGCAGCAGGTCGTGCTGCCCGGGCCGGTCCCCTACCCGACCGACAGCCCGCCGCTCGTCGGCGGAGGCGTGTTGGCATCGGCGTATATCGCACCAGGGCTCCACATCGCGAGCACGGAGCGCGTACGCGTGAACGTCGACGGCACCGGAAAGCCGAACGCGATTCATGTGCGGCAGCAGCTCACGGTCAAAGGCAAAGGCGATTACCAGGTCGCCGTCAGCGGCCCGATCGAGGACGTGCGGCGCGGCCCAGGCTCTCAGTCGGAGCCGGGCTTTCGTGCCGACCAGCTTCTCTGGGCCGGGTTCTCGCCGGGGACGAAGCAACTCGCGGCCGACATCGCGCTTCGCGTTCCTCCGGCCGCGCCCTACCTCCCGCTCCGTCTTCACCTGACCCGCGAGGACGGGGGAGTCACGCTGAGGGTCACCAATGCGACGACGACGCCCGTGATGTCCTACGAGGGCGTCGTCAGGCCGACGGAGATCGCGCGGCTGCTGGACGCGACGCGCCGCTCGTCGCTCGCGGGCGAGCGCGTCAAGGCGGCGTTCGCCACCTTCCTCGGAACGGTGCGCGTTCCCAAGCGGCCGCTACAGATCGAGGCGCCGCTCCGTGTGCAGGGCGAGCTCGACCTACCGGGCCAGGAGCCCGTCGCCTTCTCGCGCGTCCTCGGGGACGGGCAGCCGCTCAGCTTCGAGGTCCACGCGCAAGGCAGCGGGGAACCGGATCTCGATCTCTCGGCCTCGCCGGCGCCGGTCGTCCACCTCCTCCGGCCGCCCGGCGCCCGCACGTGGGCCGCCACCATCGGGCGCCGGCCCATCCCCGGCGCGGAGTTGCTCAGCCGGCTGATCGGCGCGCGGTTCCGGCTCGTCCGGACCGACCAGTACCAGACATTCCTCGCCGATCCCGACGCCGATGGACACAGCCGCGCCGTCTACGAGTACAAGACGGTCGCAGCGCACGGCCCGCAACACATAGCGGCCCCGGCGAGAGACGGCGGCGGAAGCAACGCGCTCGTGATCGCGCTCGTGATCCTGGGCTCGCTCGTCGTAGCCGCCGGCGGCCTGTTCGTCTGGGCCCACAGCTAGCAGGAACCGCACAACGCCCCCCGAACGGCGCCGGATGCCCGAGATCCCGGACGCGATCGTCCTGAAGCGTGACCGCGACCTCGAAGGCCGCCAGTACGACGTCTGGATCCGGCGCGGGCTGATGAGCCTCGTCGCGGCGGTTCCCGTGATCGCGCTCTTCAACGTCTTCGGCCAGCGGCCCGAGACGCACATGCTTGTCGGGCCCGCCGCCTCGCTGAACATCTATGCGCCCGACCGCCTCCGCGGCGGCCTGCTCTTCGAGGGGCGCTTCCACATCACCGCGCGCCAGGACATCAAGGACGCGTACCTCGTCCTCGGGCCCGGCTGGGCCGAGGGGATGTCGATCAACACGATCGAGCCGAGCCCCGTCAGCGAGGCGAGCAACAGCGGCCGCCTCTCCCTTGAGCTCGGCCACATCGGCGCGGGCAAGAGCTTCATCCTCTTCATGCAGTTCCAGGTCAACCCGACCAACATCGCCCTCGGACGGAAGCAGACGGTCTGGCTCAACGACGGCACCGATCGCCTGCTCACGTTCTCCCGCGACGTAACGATCTTTCCGTAGTGGATATCGCGCTCAGAGGCATCGCGCTCTTTGGCTTCATCTATCTGCTGACGCGCGTGATCGGGCGGCGCGAGCTGTCGTCGTTGCAGCCGTTCGACCTCATCCTCCTCATCGTGCTCGGAGACACCATTCAGCAGGGGCTGACCCAGGACGACTACTCGATCACGGGCGCCTTGATCGCGGTCGGCACGATCGCCTCGCTGCAGGTGCTCACGTCGTGGGGCGCCTTCAGGTTCCCCCGGATGCGGCGCGTTCTCGAGGGCCACCCCATCGTGCTCGTCGAGGATGGGAAGGTGATCGAGAAGAACCTCCGCCGGGAGCGGCTGACGATCGACGATCTGGCGGAGCAGGCCCGAACGAACGAGCTCGCCTCGATCGCAGACGTGCAGTGGGCCATCTTCGAGCCGAGCGGGACGATCAGCTTCATTCCGAAGCAGTAGCCTCGCGGCGTGCCGCTCTACATGACCGAGGCGGAGGTCGGCGAGCTGTTGACCCCTGCGGACGCGCTCGAGGCCGTTGAGGGCTGCTTCCGGCGGCTCGCCGAGGGGGCCGTCGACAACACGCCGCGTACCCGTGCACGGCTCGAAGGCGGCGCGTTCGCGGTCATGTCGGCGGTCGACCGCGAGCTCGGGCTCGCGGGGCTGAAGTCGTACGCGTGGCTCGAGAACGGGACGCCGTTCGTCGTCGTCCTGTTCGACACCGAGAAGGCCGAGCTCGCCGCCGTGATCGAGGCCGACAAGCTGGGCCAGCTCCGCACGGGCGCCGCCAGCGGGGTGGCAGCGAAGCATCTCGCGCGCGAGGGCGCCGCCTCGCTCGGCGTGATCGGCTGCGGCTGGCAGGCGCGGAGCCAGGTCGCCTGCATCCGCGAAGCGCTGCCCGGGATCGAGCGTGTCGTCGCCTACTGCCGCAGCGAGGACCGGCTGGAGGAGTTCTGCCACGAGGTTGGCGCCGAGCCGGGCGAGAGCCACCGCGACGCCGCCGGCCAGGACATCGTCGTGACCGCCACGACCTCGCGCGATCCGGTGCTCCGCGGCGAATGGCTCCGCGCGGGGGCTCTGGTCTGCGCGATCGGCGCGAACGACCCCCGCCACCGCGAGCTGGACAACGTCGTCCTCGAGCGCGCGGCGCTCGTCTGCTGCGACTCGCTCCAGCAGGCGCGGCTGGAGTCAGGCGACCTGATCGAGCCCGTCGAGGCGGGCGTGCTCGACTGGCTCGAGGTGCACGAGCTGCAGGAGGTCGTCGCCGGCGAGCTCCCCGGCCGCCAGGCGGACGACGACATCGTGCTCTTCAAGTCGAATGGGATCGCCGCCTGGGACGTCGCAATCGGCGCCGTCGCGCTGGAGCGGGCGCGCGAGCACGGCGTCGGCAAGTCCGTCTAGCGCCGTTCCAGCGTGCGCACGTCGCGGATCAAGAGGACGAGCGCAGTCGCGGCAACGATCAGCGCGGCCGCCCCGAAGAACGTCGTGCGGGTCCCAACCAGGGCGGAAATTGCGCCGACCGCCGAGAGGCCGACCGGAATCAGCACGAAAGAGCCCAGCGCGTCGTAAGAGGAGACGCGCGAAAGCTTTTCGCCGGGTATTTCCTGCTGCACCGTGGTATCCCAGAGGACGCCGAAAATCTCGGTGCCGACGCCGGCCAGGAACGCCGCGCCGATCACGGCCGGCAGCGAGAGCGGGAACGCCAGCGCCAGCGGCGTGAGTGGAAGCAGGAAGATGCCAAACGTCGCCGTCAGGAGGATGCGGCGTGGCCGCAGGCGGAGCATCGCCAGGCCTCCGCAGACGAGGCCGATCGCGTCGGCTGCGAGCACGGCTCCCCAGCTCGCAGGCCCGCCAAGCTGTGCTTTCGCAACGGCTGGACCGAGGACGTCGCGGGACCCGGTCGTCGCCGCGTTGACGAACGAGAACTGCAAGACGATCGCCCAAAGCCAGCTCCGAGACCGAAACTCCCGCCAGCCCTGCCCGAGCTCCGCGATGAAGCTCGATCCCTGCAGCCGGAGCCCTGGCGGCAGGTGCATCGCGGCGACGAGCGCGGCCGCCACGAAGAACGTGCCCGCGTCGGCGGCGATCGCCCAGCCCGGGCTCGAGGCAGCGACGACGATCCCGCCGAGCGCCGCCCCGCCGATCCAGCTCGCGTTCAGGCCGAGTCGAAGCAGTGCGTTGGCCGACTGGAGGATCGGAGCCGGGACGGTCTGCGGGATGATTCCAATCGACGCGGGGAAGAAGAAGGCCGAGCTCGTCCCGTTCACGGCTGCGAGCGCGATCAGCTCGCCGAAGTGCGCGGAGCCGGTCAGGAGCAACCCGGCCAGGGCCGCCTGGCTTGCACCGCTCGCGAGGTTGGATCCCACCATGACGTGGTGTCGGGGCAGGCGGTCGGCCCAGACCCCGCCCGCGAGCAGGAAGACGACCTGTGGCACCGACCGCGCGGCGAGCACGTAGCCGAGGTCGGCCTTCGAGCCGGTCACGTCGAGAACGGCGAACGCGAGTGCGGTCGTGGCAAACGCGTTCCCGATGAACGAGACCGTTCGCCCGAGGAAGAGCAGCCGAAACTCGCGCTCGGCAAGTGGGGCCAGCGTCGCTCTGATCGCGTGCCCTTCTAGGTCAGGGGCGGCGTTCCCGCTCGGTCGCGACGACGCCCTCGCCGAGGGCGTGAATGACCTCGGGGCTGTCGAGCATGCGGGCAAGCTCCTGCGGCGTGCAGCGGTTGCGGATGTACGGGTCCTCGAGGATCTCGGCGAGCGTGCGCCCTCGCTCGTGCTCGCGGATCACGTAGGCCGCGATCCGCTCCTCCTTGCCCGAGCGGGCGAAGAGGAACGAGAAGGGATTCCGCAGGAAGGTCGAGAGCCTGACCACCGTTTTGATCCTAGTTAGCATCGCGGTGTGAGGAAGCAGTCCGCCGCCCGGTTCGCGGAGCGCGAGGTGCACGGCGTCGACGACGCGGGCGAGCTGGAACGGGTGGTGATCTGGATCGAGCGGCTGCCGGGTGCGCTCTGGGCAGTCGGGCGCGCGGTCAACCCGCAGTACCGGCGCAGCGACGAGGCGCGCCGCGACGACTACGTTTTCCAGGGCTATGAGCTCGCGGACGCTTTGGAGGCCGCGAATTCCGCGCTCGAGGACGATGCGCGCGTCTCCGAGCAGGACGGGCACGAGGAGAAGATCAAGCCGTTCGTGCGCGACGAGCTGCTCCGCCCGCTCGAGCGTTGGTTCTTCGGGCGCTAGCTGTTCGCGAGGAGCTGGTGCTGACGCTCCGGCGCATGGCCGCGGGCGGGCTGGTGCGCGGCACCGATGGAAACGCAAGCGCGCGGGCCGGCGAGCTCGTCGCGATCTCGCCGACCGGGCTGGCGTACGACGCGCTGCGGGCGGAGGACATCTGCCTGGTCACTCCCGAGGGCGAGCTCCTCGAGGGCCCGGAGCCGAGCGTCGAGCTGCCGATGCATCTCGCGGTGCTGGCAGCGCGGCCGGACGTCGGCGCGGTCGTGCACACGCACTCGCCGCACGCGACGGCGGAGCCGCCGGTCCCAGTGGCGGAGGGCGTCTCCGGCACGCCCGAGCTGGGAGCAGCTGTGCTCGAGGCGGCGGCCGGCGGAAACGCAGTCGTGATCCGCGACCACGGCCCTGTCTGCTTTGGCGCCGACCTCGCCGAGGCGCTAGCGCGCGCGTTCGCAATTGAGCGGTGTTAGCCTCCGGCGGCTTTGCTGATCAGGCTCGGACACAGCCCGGATCCGGACGACGCGTTCATGTTCTGGGGCCTCGCCTCGGGCGAGGTCGACCCGCGCCAGTTCGAGTTCGAGCACGTCCTGCGCGACATCCAGACGCTGAACGAGTGGGCGCTGCGCGGGAAGCTCGAGGTGACCGCGATCTCGCTCGCGGCGTACCCGCTCGTCCAGGAGCAGTATGTGCTGCTGCCGCACGGCGCTTCGATGGGCTCGGGGTACGGGCCGATCGTGGTGGCGCGCGAGGAAATGTCCGCTTCGGACCTGCGCGACGTCGAGATCGCCGTGCCGGGCGAGCTGACGACGGCCTTCCTCGTCTTGCGGATGTGCGTCGGCAGCTTCCGCTACCGCGAGGTGCCGTTCGACCAGATCATCGACGAGGTCGTCTCCGGCCGCGCCGATGCGGGGCTGCTGATCCACGAGGGCCAGCTGACCTACCCCGATGCGGGGCTCAAGAAGGTCGTCGACCTCGGCGAGTGGTGGCTGCTGGACACCGGGCTGCCGTTGCCGCTCGGTGCTAACGTCGCGCGTCGCGACCTCGGGGCGAGCACGCTGTTCGACGTCTCGGACGTGCTGCGCGAGTCGATCCAGGCCGGGCTCGACAACCGCGAGGAGGCGATGGAGCATGCGCTCCAGTACGGGCGTGGCCTGGACACGGAGCTCGCCGACCGCTTCGTCGGCATGTACGTGAACGAGCTCACCTGCGACTACGGCGAGGAAGGCCGCCAGGCGGTGCGCGAGCTGCTGAGCCGGGCGGAGAAGCTCGGCGCCTACGAGCAACCCGTTCGGGTCGAGTTCGTCGGCTAGCGTTGGCGCGGTGGCCCGCGCCGTAATTCTTTCCGCCGTGCGCACGCCGGTCGGGCGATACGGCGGTGTGCTCGCGGGCGAGCGGCCGGACGATCTCGCGGCGCTGGTGATCGGCGAGGCCGTCTCGCGGGCCGGGGTCCCTGCGGAGGCGATCGAGGACGTCTACTTCGGCGCCGCCAACCAGGCCGGCGAGGACAACCGCAACGTGGCGCGGATGGCGGCTCTCATCGCGGGCCTGCCGGAGTCGGTCGCGGGGGTGACGGTGAACCGCCTCTGCGCGTCCGGGCTCTCAGCGGTCGTCGCGGCCTGCCATTCGGTCGTCGCCGGGGACGGGGACCTCTTCGTGGCGGGCGGCGTCGAGTCGATGTCGCGGGCGCCGCTCGTGATGGCGAAGCCGGAGACGCCGTTCCCCCGCGGGAACCGAACCGTTTGGGACACGACCCTCGGCTGGCGTTTCCCGAACCCGCGGCTGGAGGCGATGTACCCGCTCGAGTCGATGGGCGAGACCGGCGAGAACGTCGCCGAGCGCTACGGCGTCTCGCGCGAGGAGCAGGACGGGTTCGCGCTGCGGTCGCAGCGGCGCTGGGCCGACGCGGACGCGGCGGGACGCTTCGAAGACGAGCTCGTCGCCGTCGGCGAGGCGGAGCGCGACGAGCACCCGCGGCCCGAGACGAGCGAGGAGAAGCTCGCCGCGCTGAAGCCCGCGTTCCGCGAGGGCGGCAGCGTCACCGCCGGGAACTCGAGCGGGATCAACGACGGCGCGGCCGCGCTCGTGATCGCGAGCGAGGAACGGGCGCGGGAGCTGGACATCGAGTCTCTGGGCGCGTTCGTTGGCTCGGCTGTAGCGGGCGTCGATCCTCGCGTGATGGGAATCGGGCCCGTGCCGGCGGTTCGGAAGCTGCTCGATCGCGTGGGGGTGAACGTTGGGGACATCGACCTCGTCGAGCTGAACGAGGCGTTCGCGTCTCAGAGCCTGGTCGTGATCCGCGAGCTCGGGCTCGATCCCGAGCGCGTGAACGTCAACGGCGGCGCGATCGCGCTCGGCCATCCGCTCGGCATGAGCGGCGCCCGGCTGGTCGTCACGCTGCTGCACGAGCTCCGTCGCCGCGGCGGCAGCTATGGGCTCGCCACGCTCTGCGTGGGCGTCGGGCAAGGACAGGCAGCGCTATTCGCACGCTGAGCCCGGCGAGGCGGTACGTCGAGCTCGGCCTGCGGCTCGGAAAGCATGACGACGACCTCGTCGACTCCTACTACGGCCCGGATTGGGGCATCGGCGCCGAGGAGGCGCGCGACCCGGTTGCGCTCGCGCAGGAAGCGGAGCAGCTGCTGCAAGAGGTCGGCGAAGACCCATGGCTCGCGGCGCACGTGCGGGCGCTGTGGACCCATGCGCGCCGGTTCTCTGGCGAGCAGCTGACCTATGCGCAAGAGGGCGAGCTCGTCTACGGAATCGAGCCGCGCTGGTACGACGAGGAGCCGTTCAGGCGCGCCGCGGCAATGCTCGAGGAGGCATTGCCCGGCGCGGGCGATCTTCGGACTCGCCTCGCGCGCTGGTACGACGCGGTTGCCGTTCCCTCGGACATCCTCGAGCAGGCGCTGCGAGACGTTGCAGCCGAGCTGCGGCGTCTGGCTCGCGAGACGATCGGGCTACCCGAGGGCGAGGATTTCGAGCTCGAGCTCGTGACCGACGAGCGGTGGCTGGGCTACGCGAAGTATCTCGGCGGGCTGCGCACGCAGATCTTGGTGAACACGGACTTGCCCTTTCTCGCGGCAGATCTGGTCAACCTGACGTCGCACGAGATTTACGGCGGTCATCACACGCACCACGTCTGGCAGGAGGTCGAGCTCGTGCGGGGCCTGAACCAGCTCGAGTGGACGATCACCCTGCTCTGGTCGCCGTCGGCCGTGATCGCCGAGGGCATCGCCACGGTGGGCCCGAAGATCGTGGCGGGCGACGGGCACGAGCTCGCTGCGGCAGTTCTCGAGAGGCTCGGCTTTGCGTACGACGCGGAGACCGGCGCGCGTGTCACCGAGGCGCGCCATCAGCTGTGGCCTGTCTCGGCGAACGTCGCGATGCTGCTTCACGACCGCGGCGCGTCGCCAGAGGAGGCGCGCGAGTATGCGGCCACCTGGTCGCTGCAGCCCGACGATCGGCTGGACAAGTTGGTCGACTCCCAGCTCAGAAGCCCCTCGCCGGTGTACCAGCACTGCTACTGGCAGGGACACGACCTCGTGGACGCCGAGGTCCGCGGCGACGCGAAACGTTTTCGCGAGCTCCTCACAGCGAGGGTGCTGCCGAGCGACCTGGCTGCTTAGTCGAGGTCACACGCAGGGTCAGGTCTTGCAATCGCGCAATTCTCGCCAGCCGCGATCGCGTTCGTTGACGAGGGGAACGCCGGCGTGGGAGAGTCGCCGTCTCTGCCCACCTTCGAGAGGAGCGGCGATGAGTTCGATCAGAGAGACGGCCGAGCAGTTCTTCGATGCCTGCGAGACCGGCAAAGGCTGGGACGGCTGCCAGGCCTACTGCCATGCGGATGCGACCTTCTCGGCTCAAGCAGGAGCACTCGAGGGCGTTGAGACCCTTCAGGGACTGGATGAAGGGCTTGTTGACGCCGGTGCCGGACGGCCACTACGAAGTTCGCTCATTCGCAGTCGACGATGCGCGTCAGAACGTGGCTGCCTACGGCGTCTTCCGGGGCACACACACTGGCGAGGGTGGGCCGGTCTCCCCGACCGGAAATGCGGTGGAGGCGGACTACGTGTACGTGATGGATTTCGACGGGGATCGAATCCGCCACATGACCAAGATCTGGAACGACGGCATCAGCCTGAAGCAGTTGGGCTGGATGTAAGCACCGCTCGCTGCGCCAGCGATCACGAATGTCCCCTGAGCACGTGAGGCTAGATCTGGCCGAAGCCGATGAGTTTTCGGTGGTCTGCCAGTCTCTACCGCGTACGAATCCGTAGCAGGGGTGAGATGCGGCCGTAGCAGGCGGCCGGGACAAGGAGTCATGAGATGACGCGGTACCTGATCTCGTTCGATGACGGCGCGATGACCTTCCCTGAGGAGGAGCTGCCCGACGTGGCCGAGGCTGCGCATGCAGTCGTCGAGGAGGCCAAGGACGCAGGCATGTGGGTGTTCGGCGGCGGGCTGCATTCCCACGAGGAGGTGAGCGTGGTGGCCACCGACGGGACGGTCACCGACGGCCCGTCCCCGGAGAGCAAGGCGTACATCGGCGGGTTCGCGGTCGTCGACGTGCCCTTACGCGAAGAGGCGCTGGAATGGGCCGCCAAGATCGCCGTCGCCTGCCGCTGTGCTCAAGAGGTCCGCGAGTTCGTCCCCGACTCGACCGTCTGATCGAAGGTCCACCACTGCCAGTTCATGCGCCCACCGCCCCCGAACAGAACAGGCACGCCTGGCATCGTCAGGCTCCCAGACTGAGGGCCCAAAGACCTTCCCCGTCAGCTAACCATCGACTGCGCCAGCGTTCCGGAATGACCTCTGAGAACGCTCGCGCTGATCCCCAATCATGGTTGGTCTTTGTTCCTCCGCGTCTGCGGATGTACCGTCTCGCCGCGCGCGAGCATTGCCACGAACTTCGCAATCTTGCGGGCACGAGTCTCGGGCCGCTTCACCGCCTCGATGCGATACAGAATCGCGTAGCGATTCTGGCTGGTGAGCCGTCTGAACATCGCCTTCGCCTTCGGTTCAGCCGCAAGCGCAGCTTCCAAGTCGTCGGGCACGCGGACCGTCGCGGAGCCAGCGTAGGCAGCCTCCCAACGTCCGTCGGCCTTTGCGCGCTCGACCTCGGCGATTCCCGAAGCCTGCATCCTGCCGTCGCTGATCAGCCGCTCGGCGAGTGTCGTGTTCCGCTTAGACCAGCGGCTCCGTGCCCGCCTCGGCGTGAAACGCTGAAAGTACGTTCGCTCGTCGCGGCGGCGAACCTGACCGTCGATCCACCCGAAACAGATCGCCTCCTCGAGGGCCTGGCCGTAGGTGAGGCTCGTCGGCGAGGTCGTGTCCTTCTTCGCTAGTACGAGCATGACGCCCGCCCAATCGGCGTGGTTGCGCCCGAGCCACTCACGCCACGCGCGCGCGTCAGGGACAACCAGTTCGCCGTTCTCACC
>VAXM01000077.1 GCA_005883335.1 Actinomycetota bacterium | reverse complement strand
TACGTCGATCTGGCGGCTCCCGATGCGGCAGATGGTGGAGAACCTGTGGGTCAGGCTGGCGGGTGACCAGGACACCGGCGGCAGCCGCTGATCACCACCCGTCGTGTTCAAGCCGGGGCCGAACGCAATTCGGCCCCGGCTTGTCGCTAGCCGCCGGCGACTGCGGCGACCAGGCGGATCTCGGTGCCGGCCTCGAGCGGGGTCTCGAGGTCGGCGCACCGGCTTCCAGGTCTCGCCGGCGCCGATTGCCTTGAACAGCGCCGCGGGAGTCCCGCCGAGCCACAGCGTCTCGGGCTCGTCGGCGTGCCCCGGCTCGATATGCCACGACTTCTCCCAGGTCAGGCCGCTCTCCTCCGGCAGCCCGATGCCCTCCGCGCGCTCCCACGTCTGGCCGAGGTTCTTCGAGCGATGCGCCGTCGCGCCGTAGACCCAGTTGTTCGTCGCCGCGTGCAGCGTCCCGTCGCGCGGATCGCGCATCGCGTGGAAGACCTCCCAGCCCGTCAGGTGCGGCCCCTCGACCTTCCAGTCGCGCCGGTTTTCGTCGCTCGTGAGCACGAAAAGCCCCTTGCGGGTACCGACCAGGACGGCAACTCCCACGCGGCAATACCCTAACGGCGGAAAGGAGGACGATGGCAGCTCTAACCGAGCAAGCTCGAAGCTTCTTGCAGCAGCCCTTCGTGGGCGAGGTCACGACCCTTCGCAACGACGGCTCCCCGCACACGACAGTCGTCTGGGTCGACGTCGACACCGACGAGGTGATCTTCAACACCGCAGTCGGCCGCGCGAAGGAGCGGCACCTGCGCAACGACCCGCGGATCTCGCTGATCGTGGTCGATCCCGAGAACCCCTACCGCTGGGTCTCGGTGAGCGGGAAGGCGGAGCTCGACACCACGGGCGCCGACGACGAGATCGACAAGCTCGCGAAGAAGTACCTCGGGCAGGACGAGTACCCGTGGCGCAACCCGGAGGAGACGCGGATCAACGTTCGGATCCGGCCCGAGCACGTCGAAGCGACCGGCTTCGACGAGTAGTTGAAGCTCTGCGACGTCGGCCCCCGCGACGGGCTCCAGAACGAGTCGGAGGTTCTGGAGCCCGCCGTCCGGGCCGAGCTCGTCAACCGCCTGGCCGCGGCCGGGCTGCCGCGCGTCGAGGCGGTGAGCTTCGTCCGCGCCGATCGCGTGCCCCAGATGGCGGGCGCGGAGGAGGTGGTCGCCGGAATCCAGAGGCATGACGGCACCGAATATTCAGGGCTCGTCCTGAACGAGCAGGGCTACGAGCGGTTCGCCGCCGCGGAGCTCGACCGCGTCAACGTCACGCTGGGAGCGACCGAGGAGTTCAACCAGCGCAACGGCAACGCGTCGCTCGCCGAAGCGACCGAGCGGGTCGAGCGGATCCTGGCCGGCGCGGCCGAGCCCGCGACCGTGACGATCAGCGTCGCCTTCGGCTGCCCGTTCGAGGGCCGGGTCGACCCGGCCCGCGTGGCCGAGCTGGCCGCGCGCTTCGACGGCGCCGAGGTCGTTCTCGCCGACACGATCGGCGTCGCGGCCCCGCGCGAGGTCCGCGCGCTGGTCGAGCGCACGAAGGCCGCGGGCTTCCACGGCCACAACACGCGCAACACCGGCTACGCCAACGCGCTCGCCGCGCTCGAGGGGGGCGCGCAGGTTCTCGACGCCTCCGTCGGCGGGCTGGGCGGCTGTCCGTACGCGCCGCGCGCGAGCGGCAACGTCGCCACCGAGGACCTCGTCTACCTGCTCGAGCACGAGGGCATCGAGACCGGAGTCGACCTCGACGCGCTGATCCGGATCTCGGAGTGGCTCGAGACCGTCCTCGGCCGAAAGCTCGAGGGCCAGGTCTACCGGGCCGGCCTGTTCCCCAGCGAATAGAGATCGACGCGCTGCGGGAACGGCGCCGGGAGATCCTCGCGTTCGAATGTTTCGCCGATCTTCTCCGCGACGCGGATCGAAGCGATGTTGCCGGGAGCGATGACCGAGACGAGCCGCGTCAGGCCAAGCTCGCCGAGCGCCCAGTCTCGGCACGCGACAGCCGCCTCCGTCGCGTAACCGTGGCCCCAGTGCTCGCTGCCGAGCGTCCACCCGATCTCTGTTTCGAGCTCGCCCTCGAGGTCGGCACGCATCGCGCTGATCCAGCGTTCGGGATCCCACATGAGGAAGCCGGCGCGCCCGAGGAGCCGCTCGTCCGACTTGCGGATCAGGCTGAAGAGCCCGATCCCGTAGCGCTCCCAGTGCCAGCGCTTCCGCTCGATCCAGGTCATGGTCTCTTCACGCGTCTTCGGCTCCGACCCGAGGGACTTCATCACCTTCGGGTCGCCGAAGACCTCGGCGTAGCCGTCGAGATCGTCCCGGTCGGGAAGCCGCAGGACGAGGCGCTCGGTTTCCAGCCTCACGTCTCGAGGGCGAAGAGCTTCGCGTCCCGGCTGCCGAAGCGGATGTCTCGTTCGTATTCGAAGCCGAGCTTCCGGGCCACGTTCTCGGAGGCGTCGTTGCCGTGGATGATCATCGCAATCAGCCGGCGCGCGCCGAGCTCTCCGAGCGCGAAGTCGCGGGCTGCCCCGGCCGCCTCGGTCGCGTAGCCGTTGCCCCAGTAGGGCCGCCCGATCGTGTAGCCGACCTCGAGCTCCTTCGGCCCCTCGGCATCCGCCCGCGTCGTCTGCCAGGTCTCGGGATCCCAGAGGATCAGGCCGACGCGGCCGATCACCAGGTCGTCCTCCTTGCGGACCGTCGTGTAGAGACCGAAGCCGTCGGCCTTCCACCCTTCGATCATCCGCTGGACGGAGCGCTCCGTTTCCTCGGGCGTCAGCGTGCGCCCATCGCCGAGGTACCGCATCACCTCGGGGTCGGAGTACATCGGGGCGAGCGCCTCGGCATCCTCAGGCACCGGAGGACGGAGGACGAGGCGCTCGGTCTCGAGCGTCTTCGTTCCCGGGTCGGCCGCGTCGCGCGTCTTCTCTGCTGGGAGCGAGCGGCTGAACGCTGCTTCGAGCTGCTGCTCGACGTAATCCTCGATCCGCCGGCCGAAATCCCTCGCCATCGCGTCGGCCCGGCTCTTCTTCGGCTCGGCCCTGGGCGGGGGGAACGATCTGTCCTCTTCGTCCAGCGAGAGCTCGTAGACGTGCTCGTACTGGACGTCCTTCAGGTGCTGCTCGCCGAGGTCGCGCACGCTGACGCCCTCGGGGAGATCGTTGCCGACGAGCGCACGGGTCGTCTCGGAGGCGAGGATCTGCCCGCCGTGGCCGGCCGAGCAGATGCGTGCCGCCCGGACGACGTCCAGGCCGACGTATCCCTCCTCGCCGACGGTCGGCTCGCCCGTGTGCAGGCCCATCCGCACGCGGACCTCGGTCCCGCCGGGCCACGTGTGCTGTGAGAGGGCGCGCTGGCCGTCGACGGCGGCGAGGACTGCGTCGCGCGCGCGCGTGAACGAATAGAAGAACGCGTCACCCTGGGTGTCGACCTCGTGCCCGCCCGCCTTCTGAAAGACCTCGCGCAGGAGCCGCCGGTGGTCGGACACGACCTGCCCGTATTCGTCGCCGAGCTCCTGCAAAAGCCGCGTCGAGCCCTCGATGTCGGTGAACAGAAAGGTGATGGTGCCGCCGGGAAATGCCACGCCGTTACCGTACAAGCGTGAATCGCCTGGCGAGCGAGACGAGCCCGTACCTGCTCCAGCATGCAGACAACCCCGTCGAGTGGTACCCGTGGGGCGAGGAGGCGCTCTCGCGCGCGCGTGAAGAGGACAAGCCGATCCTGCTCTCGATCGGCTACGCGGCCTGCCACTGGTGCCACGTGATGGAGCACGAGTCCTTCGAGGACGACGTCACGGCGGCGCTGATGAACGAGCGCTTCGTCTGCATCAAGGTCGACCGCGAGGAGCGCCCGGACCTTGACGGGATCTACATGGACGCGGTGACCGCGATGACCGGTCACGGCGGCTGGCCGCTGACCGTCTTCCTGACGCCGGCCGGCGAGCCGTTCCTCGGCGGGACGTACTACCCGCCCGAGCCGCGGCACGGCCTGCCGTCGTTCCAGCAGGTGCTCGTCGCGGTCTCGGATCTCTACCGGGAGCGCCGCGAGGACGTGACTCGGCGGACCGAGGTGCTCGTCGACGCCCTCGAGCAGGCCGCCTCGCCGGCGCCTTCGGCGGAGCCGCTGACGGAGTCGCTCCTGTTCGTGGCCGTACGACGGCTGGGCGAGCTCTTCGACCCGGAGTGGGGTTGGTTCGGCGGGGCGCCGAAGTTCCCGCCCGCCTCGGCGCTCGAGCTGCTCTTGCGGCGCGGCGAGACGGAGCCGGCGACCAAGACCCTGGACGCGATGGCTGCGGGCGGGATGTACGACCTCGTCGGCGGCGGCTTCCACCGCTACTCGGTCGACGAGCGGTGGCTCGTCCCGCACTTCGAGAAGATGCTCTACGACAACGCGTTGCTCGTCCCGGCATATCTGCACGGGTGGCTCGTGACCGGCAACGAGCGCTACCGCCGGGTGGCCGAGGAGACGCTCGACTACATGCTGCGGGAGCTGCGCCTTCCCGAGGGCGGGTTCGCCTCCTCGCAGGACGCGGACACCGACGGCGTCGAGGGCCTCACGTATACGTGGGCTCCGGGCGAGGGTGCGCCCGAGGAGCTCTTCGAGCCGTTCGAGGACGGGCGCTTCGTCCTACGCGGCGAGCTGGACGACGAGACGCGCGCGCGACTCCTCGAGATCCGTTCCCACCGGCCGCAACCGGGCCTGGACGACAAGGCGATCGCGTCGTGGAACGGCCTTGTGCTGGCGGCCCTGGCCGAGGCCGCGCGGCGGCTCGACCGGCCCGATCTCGTGGAGGACGGGCGCGCGCTGGCCGGGTTCCTGCTCGGTGCGCTCTCGGACGGCGAGCGGCTCCATCGCAGCCGCCGCGCCGGCCGCTCGAGCGGCACGGGCTACCTGGACGACTACGCCAACGTCGCGCACGGGCTCTACGAGCTGCACGTTGCAAGCGGGGAGCCGCGCTGGCTCGAGGAGTGCCGCCGTCTGGCGCTGCTGGCGGTCGAGCTCTTCGCGGATGAGGAGCGCGGCGGCTTCTTCCTCGCGCCCACCGACGGCGAGCAGCTCGTCGCGCGCAAGAAGGACCTCTTCGACCACCCGGTGCCGTCCGGCAACGCGATGCTCGCCTACGTGCTGCTGCGGCTGGCGCGGATCTACGGGGACGACGAGCTGGAACGGCGCGCGGTCGGTGTCCTGCGCCTCCTCGGAGAGAGCCTCGGCCGCGGCCCCACGGAGTTCGCCTGGTCGCTGAACGCACTTGACCTCTACCTGGCGACGCCGAAGGAAATCGCGATCGTCGGCCCGCCCGAGGCCCCGGTGGCACATGCAGCGCTGGAACCGTTCGACCCGAACGCCGTCGTCGCGTTCGGTCCCGCCGACGACGTTCCGCTGCTCGAGGGCAAGGAAGCCGTCGACGGACAGGCCACGGTTTACATCTGCGAACGCTTCGCTTGCCGGCAGCCTGTCACGGAGCCCTCAAGCTTTCTCACTCCGAACCGATAACCCGCTTGACATCTGACATCTCTGAGAGGTGCAAGATCATGCGGGTTCCCAGGAGAAAGCGAAGAATAGTCGTCAGCGCGCTCGTCCTCGTGATGGGCGTCGTCGCCGTTGGAGTCGGGGTCGGGGCGTGGAGCATCAGCGGAACCGGTAACGGTGCCGCCAAGGCGACAACCGCCTCCTCGATCACCCTCGCCGACGCAACCGCGTTCACGAGCGCCGATCTCTATCCGGGCGCCACGGGCAACCTGAAGCTGCGGGCGACCAACCCGAACCCGTTCCCCGTTCGGATCACGGCCGTCTCCGGCAACGGCACGATCACCTCGGACAAGGGCGCCGCCTGCGACGCCGCGACCGGGGTCAGCCTGGCGAACCAGAGCGGGCTGACGCTCGACCTCGCGGCCGGCCAGACCGCCACGCTCACCGTGGCGAGCTCGGTCTCGATGACAAATGCGTCCGACAACTCGTGCCAGGGCGCCGTCTTCACGGTTCCCGTCAGCGTCACCGCCGTTAGCAACGCGTAGGCCCACATGCGCCTGCTGTCGGCCGTCGCCGCTCTTGCGCTCGCGGCCCTGCTCGTCGTTGCGCTTGCCCAGTCTCGTGTTTCCGGCAAGGCAGGGCCGCGTGTGCGGCCGCCGCTGCGGGTCACAGGTGGGTTGCGGTCGCTCTATCCGGGCGCCCGGAGACGGCTGCCGCTCGTCGTGTGGAGCAACCGCGGCTTTCGCATCCGGGTCGTCTCGTTGACGGTCCGGGTCGGAAACGCGAGGCGAGGTTGCGGCCGCAGGTACCTGAGAGTCGGCAGGCTTCGGCGGAGGTTGGTCGTGCCGCCGAACGGGTTCAGCACGGTCGAGCTCCCGGTGACAATGCTTCTGAGCGCGCCCGATGCCTGCAAGCGCGCGACCTTCCCGCTCAGGTTCATGGTCGGAGGGCGCCGGGCGTGAAGGGTCTCTGCCTCCTGCTCGCCGGTGCTGCCGCGCTCCTCCTGCCGGGGCACGGCGACGCTGCGTGGTCGGTCGGCCGCACCGGCTCCGGCGCGATCGGCTCGAAGACGATTTCCAGCGCCGCCCCGGCCGCCCCCGCCGGCGCGGTATCCAGCCACGACGTCACGGTCACCTGGACCGCGAGCCACTTCGCCGACGGCACCAACGTTCCCAGCTACATCGTGAAGCGGTACGACTCGCTCACGAACGCACTGCAGACGACGCTCTCGGCCTGCAGCGGCAACGTCGGAGCGACGAGCTGCGTCGAGCACGCCGTACCGACCGGGAGCTGGAAGTACACCGTCACGCCGGCCGCCGGGATCTGGCGTGGGACGGAGAGCGCGAAGAGCGCCGCCGTCGTAGTCCTCATTTAGGAGACGCCGTAGGGTAGGCGGCATGGCGCTGCTCTCGGTCGAGGGGGTGACGCGGAGGTTCGGCGGGATCGTCGCCGTCGACGACGTCTCGCTCGACGTGGGCGAGGGCGAGATCGTCGGCCTGATCGGCCCGAACGGCGCGGGCAAGACGACGGTCTTCAACCTGATCACGCGTCTGTACCGGCCCGAGTCGGGCGAGATTGCCTTCGCCGGCGAGTCGCTGCTGCGCACACCGCCGCACGGCGTGGTCAGGCGCGGGATCGCGCGCACCTTCCAGAACGTCGAGCTGTTCGGCTCGATGACGGTCCTCGAGCACGTCCTGATGGGCCGCCACGCGCGGCGCGGCCGGCGCGCCCGCAAAATCCTCGGCTACGTCGGCGTCGCGGCGCACGCGCACCGGCTTGCGCGCGAGCTGCCCTACGGGCTTCAGAAGCGCGTCGAGCTCGCCCGCGCCCTTGCCTCGGGCCCGCGCCTGCTGCTGCTCGACGAGCCGGCCGGCGGGCTCAACCACGAAGAGGTGGAGGAGCTCGGCGGCCTGATCCGCCGCCTCCGCGACGACTTCGAGCTGACGGTCTTGCTCGTCGAGCACCACATGGGTCTCGTGATGGGCGCCGCCGAGCGCGTCCACGTGCTCGACTTCGGCCGCCGGATCGCGAGCGGGACACCCGCCGAGGTGCAGAACGACCCCGCCGTGATCGAGGCCTACCTGGGGACAACAAATGGCTGAGCCGCTCCTGCAGCTGGAAGAGGTCGAGGCGCGTTACGGACCGGTCAAAGCGCTGCACGGAGTCTCGCTCACGGTCGCCGAGGGCGAGATCGTCGCCGTCCTGGGCGCCAACGGCGCGGGCAAAACGACGACGTTGCGAGCGATCTCGGGGACGGTCAGGCGCAGCGGGGCGATCCGCTTCGCCGGGAAGAGCATCGCGGGCCGCTCGCCGGAGGCCGTCGCGCGGCTCGGGATCGCGCACGTCCCCGAGGGCCGGGGGACGCTCTCGGAGCTCTCGGTCGCCGAGAACCTGCGGCTCGGCGCCTACGTCCGCCGCGGCCGCGCCTCGATCCAGGAGGACGAGCAGCGTGTGCTGGCGCACTTCCCCTGGCTGGGCGACCGCCGCAACCAGCGCGCCGGGACGCTCAGCGGCGGGGAGCAGCAGATGCTCGCGCTCGCTCGCGCGCTGATGCTCCGGCCCCGGCTCGTCCTGCTCGACGAACCGTCGCTCGGGCTCGCGCCGCGGGTCGTGGCCGAGATCTTCCGGATCGTCGGCGAGCTGAACGAGCGCGAAGGGCTGACCGTGCTCGTCGTCGAGCAGAACGCGATCCTCGCGCTGGAAGCCGCCTCGCGCGCCTACGTGCTCGAGGTCGGCCGCGTTGCGCTCGAGGGCGGGAGCGAGACCCTCCGCCGCAACGAGTCGGTCCGGCGCTCGTACCTCGGGTACTAGGCGTGCTGCTCGCCTTCGACTGGACTCAGCTCGCCCAGCAGACCGTGATCGGCCTCTCCGCGGGCGGGCTCTGGGCGCTGCTCGCCCTCGCGCTCGTCCTGATCTACCGCTCGACCGGCGTCGTCAACTTCGCGCAGGGCGAGATGGCGATGTTCTCGACCTTCATCGCCTGGTCGCTGATCCACCACGGGCTCTCGTACTGGCAGGCGTTCTTCCTGACGCTCGCGATCTCGTTCGCCGGCGGGGTCGCGCTCGAGCGGGTCGTGATCCGCCCGGTCGAGCGAGCGCCGGTGCTGACGGTCGTGATCGTGACCCTCGGGCTGTTCTTTCTCGTCGACGGCGCGGCGCGCTGGTTCTGGAGCTCGGAGACGCGAACGCTGCCGAACGCATTCTCGACCCGGCCGATCACCGTCGCGGGCGTCGCGTTCTCGATCCAGGACCTCGGCAACATCGCGGTCTCGCTCGGCGTCGTCGCGCTCCTCTTCGCGCTCTTCCAGTTCACGAAGCTCGGTCTCGCGTTGCGCGCGACGGCGAGCAATCCGGACGAGAGCCGCCTGGTCGGGATCCGCGTGAGTTGGATGCTCGCGCTCGGCTGGGGCCTCGCCGCCGCGATGGGCGCCGTCTCCGGGATGCTGACCGCGCCCGCTCTCGCCAGCTTCGACCAGAACCTGATGCAACCCGTCCTGCTCTACGCCTTTGCGGGGGCTGTCCTCGGCGGGATCTCGAGCCCGTTCGGAGCGGTCGTCGGCGCCCTGCTACTCGGCGTCTTCGTGAACCTGATCGGGACATACGTCGACTGGATCGGCACCGACCTGCGACTGCCCGTGGCGCTGGCCGTGATCCTGGGCGTGCTGCTCGTGCGCCCGGCCGGGCTTTTCGGCCGGGCCTCAGCGAGGCGCGTGTGATGCGGCGCGCGCTCGGAATCGGCGCCTGGCTGCTCACGGTGGCCGCAGGGCTCGGCGTCTTCCTGGTGCTCCCGCACCTCGTCAGCGACTTCCACTCGCGAGACCTCGCGCGCGCGGGCGTCTTCTTCATCGCGATCGTCGGCCTGAACCTGCTCACGGGCTACACCGGCCAGATCTCGCTCGGACACGGCGCGCTGATGGCAATCGGCGGCTACACGACCGCCGCGCTCGTCGTGCACGAGCACTGGCGCGACGTCTGGACGATTCCGCTCGCCGGAATCGCGGCCGGGATCGTCGGGTTCATCATCGGCATCCCGGCACTGCGGCTCTCCGGGCTCTATCTCGCGCTCGCGACCTTCGGCTTCGCGGTCGCGATTCCGTCGCTGCTGAAGAAGTTCTCCGGCCTGACCGGCGGCACCCAGGGCCTGCGCTTCCTCGAGTCGGCGCCGCTCCAGGTCACCGGCCTCACCGGCAAGGTCACGATCTTCGGCCACACGATGACGCAGAACCATTTCCTCTACTACCTGACCTGGTCGATCGGGATCGTCGGCTTCGCGCTCGCGTGGCTGATCGTGCGCGGGCGGTTGGGGCGCGTCTTCCGCTCCGTCCGCGACAGCGAGATCGCGGCCGTCTCGAGCGGCGTCAACCTCGCCGCCACGAAGACGCTGGCCTTCGCCCTCAGCGGGGTCTACGCGGGGGTCGCCGGAGCGCTGCTCGCGATCCAGGACGAGATCGTGAACCCGCTCACCTACACCTTCCTGCTCTCGATCCTCGTGCTCGTCGGCGCGGTCGTGGGCGGGCTTGGCTCACTGCCGGGACTCGTGCTCGGCGCGCTCTTCGTCCAGTACCTGCCGAAGATCTCGACGCACGTGTCAGGTCGCTCCGGGGTGCGCGATTTCGTCTACGGCGCCGCGATCATCGTCGTCATGATCCTGCTCCCGACCGGGGCCGGCGGCTTCCTCCGTCGCGTCGCCAGGCCGCTAACAACCTGGTTGTACACTCGTCCCTAGCTAGTCCGGGGCATGGAGAGGATCCTCTACACCGCAGCAGCAGTCGCGTGCGCGCTCGCGCTTGCGACGGTCGCGACCGGAGCGCGAACCGCGACGCCCGGGGTCACCGCGACGGAGGTCGTGATCGGCGGGACGATTCCGGTCACCGGGGTTGCGTCTGCATACCGGACGGTCGGCCTCGGCGCCGCGGCCTACTTCCGCTACGTCAACGCCCACGGCGGCGTCAATCACCGGAAGATCCATTACCTCATCAAGGACGACCAGTACGACCCCGGGCAGACGATGGAAAGGACCCGGGAGCTCGTCGAGCAGGATCACGTCTTCGCGATCTTCAACAGCCTCGGCACCGAGCACAATCTCGCGACGCGGCCGTACCTCAACGCGATCAAGGTGCCGCAGCTGTTCGTCGCCAGCGGCGCGACGACGTGGGGCAAGGACTACAAGCAGTGGTCGTGGACGATCGGCTACCAGCCGAACTACCGCGCCGAGGGGACGATCTACGGGCGGTACGTCGCCAAGACGGCGCCGAAGTCGCGCATCGGCGTGCTCTACCAGAACGACGACTACGGCAAGGACCTCCTCGCGGGGCTGCGAAACGGCCTCGGCAAGAAGGGCAAGCTGATCGTCTCGACTCAGGGCTACAACGTCGACGACCCGAACGACCAGTCGCAGATTGCGAAGCTCAAGTCGGCGAAGGTGAACACGCTGATGCTCTTCTCGACGCCGAAGTTCACGATCCAGGCGTACGCGTACGCCCGCCAGCTCGGGTGGCGGCCGAAGGTGTACGTGAACGCGGTCTCGAGCGCCTCGAACATCATGGGCCTCGCCACCGTGGGAACGAGCAAGAAGCAGACGGACGGCACGATCTCGATCGTCTTCCTCAAGGATCCGACCGACCCGCGCTGGGCGAATGACCGCGGGATCAAGCTCTACCGGACGATCATGAAGCACTTCAAGGGGACGAACCCGAGCGACGTCTACAACGTCTACGGGATGTCGGTGGCGCACACGTTCGTCGAGGCGCTGAAGAAGGCAGGCAAGAACCCGACGCGCGACAGCATCATGCGCGCGGCCACGCACCTGAACATCCACAACGACCCGTTCCTGCTGCCCGGGATCGTCGTGCGGACGACGGCGAGCGACCGCTTCCCGCTCGACCAGTCGCGGCTCGAGCGGTACCACAACGGCCGCTGGCGGTCTTTCGGTGGCCTGTTCAGGGTTCGCTAGCTAGGCGGGCGAGACCGCCGGTTCCGGCACTTTCACCAGCTGTCGGCGGCGGACCGGGAGCAAGCTGATCACTGCGACGGTCGCCGCGACGCCGATCCACTGCGTCCAGCGCAGCGACGAGTTGAACACATAGATCCCGACCAGCGCCGCAGTCACGGGGAACGCGAGCTCGCCGAGGGCCGCGAGCAGGGCGGGCGTTCGCCGCAGGCCGTAGTAGTAGAGGCCGAGCGCGAAGAGCCCGGTCACGAGCGCGAGCACGGCGATCCAGAAGCTGTCGTGGGAGTTCGAGTAAGCGGCCGCACCGGCGATCGGTAGCGCGCACGCGCTCGCGACGAGGCCGAAGGCGAAGCGCACCGTCGTCACGTGCTCGAACGCGAGCCTGCGTGCGAGGAATCGCCCGAACACGGTGCCGAAGCCCCACAGTGCGGCCGCGGCGAGCGTCTCGAGGATCGCGACGAAGCCTGGAGCGTGCGGCTCGAGGGGATGCGGCAGGACGACGAGCCAAATCCCGGCGAGCGCTGGGAGGAGGAACCAGGCGAATCCGGGCCTCGGCTCCTCGCCGAGCACGAACCACGCGCCGACCACGACGATCAGCGGCTGCACCTTCTGCAGGAGCACGACGCTGAGGAAGTCGCCGTGGAAGAGCGCCTTCGTGAAGAGGATCGTCGCGATCGCCGACGCGCCTGCGCCGATGGCGATCCCGGCCGCGACGTAGGCGGGCCCGGCGCGCCAGAGCGCGAGCAGCGCCGGGACGAGCAGCGGCAGCGCTAGCAGGACGAGCACGAGGTGCTCGCCGAAAACGATCGTGTAGGCCGTGGTCGACGACGAGAGCGGTTTCCGGATCAGCCCGTCGAGGCCCCACATGATCGCGGCGACGCTGACGAGGACGACTCCCGGGATCCGGTCGAGGCGGCGCGCCATCGATTGAGCCTAGCCGCTTGTCTCTTCGTGGCGAAGAACGTCGTCGATGCTCTCGCGCCGGCGGATCAGGCGGGCCTGGCCGTCGGCGACCAGCACTGCCGCGGGCCGCGGGACGGCGTTGTAGTTCGAGCCCATCCCGAGGGTGTAGGCGCCGGTTCCGGGAACGGCCAGCAGATCGCCGCGCCGCGGCTCGGGTAGCGAAACGCTCTCGATCAGGACGTCGCCGGACTCGCAGTGCTTGCCGCAGACGGTGTAGCTGCTCGTCGCCTCCTCGTCTGCGCGGTTTGCGAGCAGGGCGCTGTAGCGGGCGCCGTAGAGCTGCGGGCGCGGGTTGTCGGACATGCCGCCGTCGATCGCGACGTAGGTCGTGGTCTCGGAAGCGCGCTTGACGACGCCAACGCGGTAGAGCGTCACACCCGCCCGGCCGACGAGCGAGCGGCCCGGCTCGAGGATCACCTGCGGGCGTGTGAGCCCGTGGAGCGTCCACGCCTGTTCGAGCCGCTGCAGGAGCGTCGTGACGAAATCGGCGATCGCCGGCGCGTGGTCTCCCTCGGCGTACTCGATCCCCAGCCCGCCGCCGAGATCGACGACCGCGGGCGCCCAGCCGAGCTCCTGGGAGCATTCGGCCGCAAATCCGCCGAGCCAGTCGACGCTCGTCCGCGCCGCCTGCGTGTCGAGGAGCTGTGAGCCGATGTGGAGATGCAGTCCCGCGACCTCGAGGCCGGCGTTCCGCGCCGCGGCGATCGCCTCGAGGGCCTGGTCGGGCGGGAGGCCGAACTTCGAGCCGTGGTGGGCGGTGCGGATTGCCGGATGCGTGTCGGCCTCGATCCCGGGAGTCACGCGCACGAGCACGCGCTCGACCCCGGCGGCGGCTGCCCGCTCGACTTCGTCCAACGCGTCGAGCACGACGAAGTGCACTCCTGCCTCCACGGCCGCGCGGACCTCGTCGTCGCTCTTGTTGTTCCCGTGCACGACGAGACGCTCGCCCGGAACGCCTGCACGCAGGGCGTACTCGAGCTCCCCGAGGGTCGATACGTCGGCGCCGAGACCTTCGCCCGCGAGCAGCTGTAGCAGCGCCACGTTGGGGAACGCCTTGACCCCGTACAGGACGAGCGCGCCGGGCGCAGCCCCGAGGTAGGCGTGGGCCGCTGCGAGGACCGTCCGCTCGCAGTAGGCGACGAGCGGCGTCCCGAACTCCTCGGCGAGCGCGCCTGCCGGGCGCCCGCCCACCGCCAGTTCTCCCCGCTCGACGGCGGCGCTTTCCGGGAAGAGACGAAGCAGGCTCAGTCAGTCCACCAGTCGTTGACCATGTCGGCATCCCCCGGGCCCGTGTGCGGCGCGCCGACCGCGAGCATCTCGGCGCCCTCGGGCCCCGCCTCGAAGCCCCGCGTGGTGTCCTTGTGCACGCGCAGCGCGTCGTAGGGCTTCAGGTCGACCACCTCGTCCTCGAGCTTGACCCGGACGCTGCCGCGGATCAGGACGTACACCTCTTCCTGGGTCTTGTGCCGATGGGCGAAGGGAATCCGGAAGTTGGGCGCCAGACCTAGCAGGCTCACTCCCGACTGCTCGAGCTCCAGCGGGACACGTGCCATCCGAGCCTCCATCTTGCCCTCGAATCCGAAGTTCGGCCCCTGGTCGTCGACGTCGTCGCGCAGGTTCACCTTCGTGTATCCGGCCATCTCGCACCTCCTGTCGTCAACCGACGGATGCTAAAGTCCCGGGCGATGCAGCAGCTTCTCGAGTAGAGCAGGAAGCAAACGCGGCGAACGCCGCGACGGCTTCCCGACGGCCTCTCGCAACGAGAGGTCTTTTTGTATCTGGAGGCAGACGATGGAGACGTACGACCCACAGGCGATCGAGGCGAAATGGCAGCGCGTCTGGGAGGACGAGCGCGCCTTCTACACGGACGATCCGGAGCCCGGCGAGGAGCGCGAGAAGTTCTACATGCTCGAGATGCTGCCCTATCCGTCCGGCGACCTGCACATGGGCCACGTCCTCAACTACACGCTGGGCGACGTCCTCACACACTTTCGCCGCCGCCACGGTCTGCGCGTCCTGCGGCCGATGGGCTGGGACTCTTTTGGCCTGCCGGCGGAGAACGCGGCGATCCGTGAGGGTGGCCACCCGCGCCAGATCACCGACCGCAACATCGCGAACATCGAGCGGCAGATGCACCGCCTCGGCTGGGCGATCGACTGGGACCGCGTCATCGCTGCCCACGACCCGGCTTACTACCGGTGGACGCAATCGCTCTTCCTGCGCTTCTTCGAGAAGGGGCTCGCTTATCGGAAGGAAGCGCCCGTCAACTGGTGCCCGAACGACCAGACGGTTCTCGCCAACGAGCAGGTGATCAACGGGCGCTGCGAGCGCTGCGGCGCGGTGGTCGAGGCCCGGAAGATGGAGCAGTGGTTCTTCCGGATCACCGCCTACGCGGACGCGCTGCTGGAGGATCACAAGCTGCTCGACTGGCCCGAGCGCACAATCACGATCCAGCGAAACTGGATCGGGCGCTCGGAGGGCGCCGAGCTGCTGTTCCGGATCGAGGACCTGGACATCGATGCCGCGGTTTTCACGACGCGCGCCGACACGGTGTTCGGCGCCACGTTCTTCGTCCTGGCGCCGGAGCATCCGCTGGTCGACACGATGATCGAACGCTCGCCGCACGGCGACGAGATCCGCGACTACGTGCGCATCGCGATGGCCAGGCGGGGCGAGGAGCGCGCCGCGGCCGAGGAGAAGACGGGTGTCTTCACCGGGCTGACCGCGACGAACCCTGCAACCGGCGAGGAGATCCCGGTCTGGGTCGCCGACTACGTGCTGATGGAGTACGGGACGGGGGCGATCATGGCCGTTCCCGGGCACGACGAGCGCGACCGAGAGTTCGCCGAGCGCTTCGGCCTGGAGGTGCGGCAGGTGGTCGACGAGGAGCGGGGAGTGCTGATCGACTCCGGCGACTTCTCGGAGCGTCCGGTCGACGAGGCGAAGCGCGCCGTCGTCGGCTGGCTCGCCTCGCTGGGTCGCGGCCGTCCGGCGGTCAGCTTCCGGCTGCGTGACTGGGGCTTCTCGCGGCAGCGCTATTGGGGGTGCCCGATCCCGATCGTCTACTGCGGGAGCTGCGGGATCGTTCCGGTGCCGGACGACCAGCTGCCGGTGCTGCTTCCGGAGGTCGAGGACTACCGGCCGAAGGGCAAGCCGCCGCTCGCCTCGAACGAGGAGTGGCTCAACGTGCCGTGTCCCTCCTGCGGTGGCCCTGGCCTGCGCGAGGCCGACACGATGGACACCTTCGTCGACTCTTCCTGGTACTTCCTGCGCTACTGCGATCCCCGCAACGACGACGCGCCGTTCTCGCGCGAGCTGGTCGACTTCTGGATGCCGGTCGACCAGTACGTGGGCGGAATCGACCACGCGACCGGGCACCTGCTCTACTCGCGGTTTTGGGTGAAAGTCCTGAACGAGCTCGGGCTCGTGGGGTTCCGCGAGCCGTTCGCGCGGCTGTTCCACCAGGGGTGGGTGCGCCAGGGGGGCACGAAGATGTCGAAGTCGCGCGGGAACGTGACCGCGCCCGACCAGCTGGCCGACATGTACGGCGCCGATGCGGTGCGGCTCTACATCCTCTTCGTCGGGCCTGCCGACCAGGACATGGACTGGACCGAGGAAGGCGTGGAGGGCATTGCGCGCTTCCTACGGCGGCTGTGGCGAATCGTGCACGAGGCCGCGGCGAGCGGGGATTCGGCGGCCGAGGGCCCGCTGGCCCGAAAGGCGCACGAGACGATCGCCAAGGTGACGGACGACATCGGCCGGCGCTTCGTCTTCAACACGCCGATCGCGGCCGTGATGGAGCTCGTGAACGAACTGGGACGCGATCCGTCGGCGGCGGGCGCGCGCTTCGCCGCCGAGACCGCGGTTTCGCTGATCCAGCCGTATGCGCCGCACGTCGCGGAGGAGCTCTGGTCGGCGCTCGGCCATGAGCGGCTGTGGGAGCAGGACTGGCCCGTGGCGGACGAGTCGCAGCTCGTGCGGCGGACCTTCGAGCTCGTGATCCAGGTGAACGGGAGAGTGCGCGACCGCGTCGAGGCCTCGGTTGGCGAGTCCGAGGCGGAGCTGGTCGAGCGGGCGATGGCGTCGCCGCGGGTGCAGGCTCACGTGGACGGTAAGCAGGTGCGACAGACGATCGTCGTGCCAGACCGGCTCGTGAATCTCGTCGTGTGACCGACTTCTAGTTCACGCGCGCGCGGGGTCCCCCCGGGTGGGAGGGGGATTGGGACGGTATCGCCGCAAGGCGCACGAAACCGTGACGACTCTGTGCCGATTTCGTGCCAATTCCGGCGCACTTTCGGCACAGAGCGGTCACACACCCGTGACACATTCTCCGGCACGCTCGGGACATGCCGGAGCTCCTCCTCCAGTACCGGCGGCACCTCCTTGCCGCCGCGGTCGCGCTCGCGCTGCTGTTGCTCGCAGCCCGCCTCCTCCTGCCCGCGGGCACCACGACTCCGGCGGCGCCTCTCCCCCCGTCACCGGGTCTCGGCGCGAGCGCGACCGGAGCTCCGCGCGCACGGGTAGTGGTCGACGTGGTCGGCGCCGTGCGTCGGCCCGGCCTCTACCGCCTCGAGCAGGGGTCACGGATCGCGGACGCGGTTTCCCGTGCAGGCGGAGTGACGCCGAAGGCCGAGCTCGCGCAGGTCAATCTCGCCGCCCCGCTCGCCGACGGCGAGCAGGTCATCGTCCCGAAGCGCGGCGCCTCGGGAACTGCCGTTCCGGGCACGGCCGGGTCGACGTCCAGCGCGGGAACGCCGGCCGCACCGGTCCAGCTGAGCACGGCGACGCTCGAGCAGCTCGATTCGCTGCCTGGAGTCGGCCCGGCGACAGCCCAGAAGATCCTCGACTACCGCACGAAGCACGGAGCGTTCAGCTCGGTCGACGAGCTCGACGCCGTGCCCGGGATCGGGCCGAAGCGGCTCGACCAGCTTCGCGACCTCGTCGTCCCGTGAGCCGCGCCCGACATTCGCCTCACGTCTTCGTCGCCGCGCTCTGCCTGGGAATGGCGAGCGCCAACGTGGGTCGTCTCCCTCTCCTCG
>VAXM01000132.1 GCA_005883335.1 Actinomycetota bacterium | reverse complement strand
CCGCCTGCGCGGCCAGCACCAGGCACGAGCAGACGAGCTCGCCGTCGAGCAACACCGAGCACGAGCCGCACTCGCCCTGCTCGCACGCGTTCTTCGAGCCGGGCAGGCCGAGCCGCTCGCGGAGCGCGAAGAGAAGGCTCTCGCCCTCCCAGACGTCGGCCTCGTGCTGCTCGCCGTTGATGCGAAGGGTGATCTTCACGTCAGGCACCGCACGAGCGCGCGGGAGGTCAGCACCTGGAGGGCGTGGCGCCGGTAGCGCGCGGTTCCGCGCACGTCGTCGATCGGGCTCGCCGCCTCGGCTACCCGCTGCGGAAGGTCGTCGGCCTCGTCCAGTGGAGCCGTGACCACTCCGGCCACGGGCCCGGCAGAGCCGAAGGAGACCCGGATCTCGTTTCGCTCCTCGTCGACGCACATCGCGAGCGAGACGACCGCGATCACCATCGCGTTGCGGGGCCCGACCTTCATGAACGTCTGCCGCGAGCCGAGCGGACGCACGTACACCGCGACGATCAGCTCATCCTCGGCGAGCGCGTTGCGCTTCGGCCCGACGAGGAACTCCTGCAGCGGCAGGCGCCGCGAGCCGTTCGGGCCTGCGAGCTCGACCTCGGCGCCGTAGACGAGCAGCGGCGGCAGCGCGTCGCCTGCCGGTGAGGCCGTCCCGAGGTTCCCGCCGATCGTCCCGCGGTTGCGGATCTGCGGCCCGCCGACGGTTCGCGATGCCTCGGCCAGCGCGCGCAGGCGCTCCGAGAGCGCCATCGCCTCGGTGTAGGTGAGCCCCGAGCCAAGCCTCAGCATCCCGTTCTCGTGCGACCAGCCGCGCAGTTCCGGCACCTCGTTCAGGTTCAGCAGCGCGGGCGGGCGAGCCCGGTCGAAGTTGAGCTCCACCATGACGTCAGTGCCGCCTTGGATCGGCACGGCGTCAGGCCGTTCAGCCTTGATTCGCAGCGCCTCCCCCAGCGAGCGGGGCGTCAACACCTCCATGGCGGCAAATGTATCGTCGCGGCGTGGACGAGCTCACGCGGAGGCTGGCCGTCGCGCGCGGAGACGAGCCCGCGGATCTCGTGGTGCGCGGCGGGCGCGTGCTCTCCGTCTTCACGCGCGAGTGGCTCGAAACCGACGTCGCGGTCGTGGACGGCTTCGTCGCCGGGCTCGGGGACTACGAGGGGGCCGAGGAGCTGGATGCGAGCGGGCGCTACGTCGTGCCCGGCTTCATCGACGCCCACGTCCACCTCGAGTCGTCGAAGCTGATGCTCGACGAGTTCGCGCGGCTCGTCCTACCGCTCGGGACGACGACGGTCGTGGTCGACCCGCACGAGATCGCGAACGTGCTCGGCACCGACGGCGTCCACTGGCTGCTCGATGCCTGCGCCGAGCTGCCGCTGGACGTCTTCGTGATGGCCTCGTCGTGCGTGCCGGCCTCGTCGTTCGAGCACCCGCGGCGCCCCTTGTCGCCCGGCGACCTCGAGGGCCTGCTGCGGCGGCGGCGCGTGATCGGGCTTGCGGAGATGATGAATTTCCCCGGCGTGATCGGCGGCGATCCCGCCGAGCTCGTGAAGCTCAGCCTCGACGGCGCCGCGCACGTCGACGGGCACGCGCCGGGCGTCCTGGGTCGCTCACTGAACGCCTACGTCGCAGCCGGGATTCGCTCGGACCACGAGGCGTTCACGATCGAGGAAGGCCGCGAGCGGCTGCGCGCGGGAGTCTGGCTGCTGATCCGAGAAGCCTCCGCCGCGCGGAACCTCGAGGCGCTGATCCCGCTCGTCCAGGAGTTCGGCCCGGGCCGCATCGCCTTCTGCACCGACGACCGCGAGCCGGAGCACATCGCCGAGGAGGGTCATGTCAACTCGATGGTTCGACGCGCTGTCGAGCTCGGCGTCTCGCCCGAGGACGCGCTCGTGATCGCGACGCTCAACCCCGCCACCTGGCACCGGCTCGACCGCTTCGGCGCGGTTGCGCCCGGCTACCAGGCCGACCTGCTGCTGCTGCCCGATCTCGAGCGTTTCGAGCCCGAGACCGTGCTGAAGCGCGGCCGGCCGGTCGGCGAGATCGAGCGGCCCGACGTGCCCGAGTGGGTCAAGCACACTGTGCGGGTCCGCCATCCCGCCGCGCGCGACTTCACGATTCCGTGGGACGGCGGTGGCAAGGCACGCGTGATCGGCGTCGTGCCGGGCCAGATCGTCACCGACTCGCTGGTGGACGAACCGGTCGTCGTGGACGGGCTCGCGGTGGCCGACCCGGAGCGCGACCTGGCCAAGATCGCGGTGGTCGAGCGGCATCTCGGGACGGGGCGGCTGGGCCTCGGGCTCGTGCGCGGGTTCGGGCTTCGCTCCGGCGCGCTCGCTTCGTCGGTCGCGCACGACGCGCACAACATCGTCGTCGTCGGCGTCGACGACCACGACATGGCGCGCGCGGTGCGGCGTTTGTCGGAGATCGGCGGCGGGGTGGTCGTGGTCGAGGACGGCGGCGTGCGCGCCGAGCTGGCGCTCCCGATCGCGGGCCTTCTCTCCGAGGCGCCGCTGGACGACGTCGTCGCCGCGAGCCGCGGCTGCATCGATGCGGCCGCGAAGCTCGGCTGCGCGCTCGAGTCGCCGTTCCAGCAGCTCGCGTTCCTGGCGCTCTCCGTGATCCCCAGCCTCAAGATCACCGACGCGGGCCTGGTCGACGTCGACCGCTTCGAGCTCGTCCCCTTGAAAGCGTGAAGCGACTCTTTGCCAACGCCTACGTCGTCGTCATGGACGACGCCGCCACCGAGCACGAGGACGGCTGGGTGCTGGTCGAGGACGGACAGGTCGCGGCGACCGGCGGCGGCTCAGAACCGGAGGCGGACGAGCGGGTCGACCTCGGCGGCGCGCTCGTCACGCCCGGCCTGATCAATACGCATCACCACCTCTACCAGACCCTCACGCGGGCGCGGGCGCAGGAGGCCGACCTGTTCACGTGGCTGAAGACGCTCTATCCAGTCTGGGCGGGGATCGACGCCGAGGCCGAGCACGCCGCAGCGCGCACGGGCCTCGCCGAGCTCGCGCTCTCGGGCTGCACGACGGTCTTCGACCACCACTACGTCTTCCCGCCGGCCGGCGGCGACCTGATCGAGGCGGAGATGACCGCCGCACGGGAGCTGGGCGTGCGACTGATCCCGTCGCGCGGCTCGATGGACCTCGGCGAGTCGGACGGCGGGCTGCCGCCGGATTCCCTGGTCGAGGAGCCAGACGAGGTGCTCGCGGACACCGAGCGGCTCGCCGCGCGCTACCCCGAGCTCGTCGTCGCGCCGTGCTCGCCGTTCTCGGTCACGGGACGCCTGATGACCGAGTCGGCAGAGCTGGCGCGGAGGCTCGGTCTGCGCCTCCACACACACCTCGCCGAGACCGCCGAGGAGGAGGCGTACTGCCTCGAGCTGTACGACTGCCGGCCGGTCGAGTACCTCGAGCGGCTCGGCTGGCTCGACGGCGACGTCTGGTGCGCGCACTGCGTTCATCTCTCCGACGAGGACGTGCGGCGCTTCGGGGAGACCGCGACCGGTGTGGCGCACTGCCCGAGCTCGAACCTGCGGCTCGGCGCGGGCGTCGCCCCGGTGCGGGCGCTCCTCGACGCTGCGGTTCCGGTCGGGCTGGGCGTCGACGGCTCGGCCTCGAACGAGCGCGGCGACCTCGGGCTGGAGGTCAAGCAGGCGCTGCTCGTGGCGCGGGGCCGCGACGGGCCCAAAGCGCTGACCGCTCGCGAGGCGTTGCGCCTCGGAACGCACGGCAGCGCGGCGGTGCTCGGCCGGGACGACCTCGGCTCGTTGGAGCCGGGCCGCTCGGCCGACCTGGCCGTCTGGCGGACCGACGGCCTAGAGCTCGGCGGGGCGCAGGATCCGGTCGCCGGCCTCGTCCTGAGCGGGCCCCACCGCGTCGACCGGCTCCTCGTCTCCGGCGAGGAGGTCGTGCGCGACGGCCGGCTCGTCAAGGCGGATGAGAGTGAGATCGCTCGCGAGCACCGCAAGGCGGCCGTCCGCTTCGAGGGCTGATGGCCTTCCCGCCGGCACAAGGAGCGCGGATCCCCTGGGAGGCGGTTCCGGAGAGCGTGCGTGAGGCGGTCGAGTCGGGGCTCGGCTCGCGCGTCGCGGAGTCGGTGACCCAGCCGGGTGGCTTCTCGCCCGGTGTGGCGGCGCGGCTGCGGCTCGAGGACGGGCACACTGCCTTCATCAAGGCCGTCGGCTCCGAGCCGAACCCCGAGTCGCCCGACTTCCATCGCTCCGAGGCGCGCGTCGCCGCGGCCCTCCCGCCCGAGACGCCCGCGCCGAAGTTCCTGTTCGCCCACGACGACGGCGACTGGGTCGCGCTCGTCTTCGAGGACGTCGACGGGCACGAGCCGGAGCTGCCGTGGCGGCGGGACGAGCTCGAACGGGTCCTCGACGCGCTGACGGACCTCTCGGCGGCGCTGACGCCTGCGCCGCTCGAGGCGCCGCCGCTGACGAAGCGCTACGGCGAGCTCTTCCGCGGCTGGCGGACGCTCGCCGAGGAGGACCCGCAGGGCTTCGACTCCTGGACGGCCGACCGGCTCGGCATCCTGGCCGCGCTCGAGGCCGGCTGGGAGGACGCGTCGACCGGCGAGACACTTCTCCACGCCGACATCAGAGCCGACAACGTGCTCCTGACGCCGGAGCGCGTGGTCTTCGTGGACTGGCCGCACGTGTGCCTCGGAGCTCCGTGGGTCGACCTGCTCGCGTTCCTGCCGAGCGTGGCGATGCAGGCCGGCCCGAAGCCGTGGGAGGTCTTCGACAACCACCCGCTCGGGCGCGAAGCCGATCCTGACCGCGTCAATGCGGTCCTCGCCGCGCTCGCCGGCTTCTTCGTCCACCGCTCGACGTTGCCGCCGCCGCCCGGGCTGCCGACCCTCCGTGAGTTCCAGCGGGCACAGGGGACGGAGTCGCTCGCCTGGCTCCGCCGCCGCCTCGAGTCGTAGAGTCCGCGCGTGGCCGCCTCGCTCTCGACGCACGTGCTCGACACCGGCCAAGGCACCCCGGCCCGCGGCGTCCAGGTCGAGCTCTTCCGGGAGTCCGAGCTCGTTGCGGAGGGCAGCACCGACGACGACGGGCGGATCGCCGCCTTCGCAGAGGCGCTCGAGCCGGGCCGGTACCGCCTTATCTTCCATCCGCCCTCGCCGTACTTCCGGCGGGTCGAGCTCGAGGTCGAGCTCAGCGAGGGCCACCACCACGTCCCGCTGCTCGTCTCTCCCTACGCGTGCGCGAGCTACCGCGGCAGCTGAGCATCGACGAGCTGGCTGAGCTCTTCGAGGGGCGGACGCGCCTCGTCGAGTTCCTGGCCCAGCGGGAGGACCCGCTCGGCACTGCAGAGGGGGCGATAGCGGAGCTCGACGAAGCCGACAAGGTCGAGGCCCTGAACGCGCATCCGGCGATCGGCGCGATTCATCTCTCCGAGCGATCGGCCGTGGAGCAGGGCACCGAGGCCGACCCGGCCGTCATGACCGAGCTCGCGTACCTGAACCAGGTCTACGAAGAGAAGTTCGGCTTCCGCTTCGTGGTCTTCGTCGCGGGCCGGCCCAAGGCCGAGATCCTCGGCGTGCTGGGCGAGCGCCTCGAGCGGACGCGCGAGGAGGAGCTGGAGACGGGTCTCGAGGAGCTGGTCGCGATCGCACGCGACCGCTACCAACACAGCTAGCGCTTATGGATCCCTACGCGAACGAATGGCTCGACTTCCTCGCGCGCTGGCTGCACGTGGTGGCGGCGATCGTCTGGATCGGAACGTCGTTCTACTTCATCGCGCTCGACAACCACCTCGGCGAGCCCGGCCCGGAGGCTGGTGAGGGCGTGGGCGGCGAGGCCTGGGAGGTCCACGGCGGCGGCTTCTACCGCGTGCAGAAGTACCGCGTCGCGCCGCCGTCGCTGCCGGAGCGGCTGCTCTGGTTCAAGTGGGAGGCCTACACGACGTGGCTCTCGGGCTTCGCGCTCTTCGTCTTCCTCTACTACGTCAACGCGCGGACGTACCTGATCGACAAGAGCGTCGCCGACCTGAGCCCCGCGGCGGCGATCGCGATCAGCATCGGGCTGCTGGTCGTCGCGTGGATCGTCTACGACGTGCTGTGCCGCTTGGTGCAGAACGAGCTCGTGCTCGCCGCGGCGCTGCTCGGCCTGACGACGCTAGCCGCCTGGGGCTGCAGCCACCTGTTCAGCGGCCGGGCGGAGTACATCGAGGTCGGAGCGATGCTCGGGACGATCATGGCCGCGAACGTCTTCCTCGTGATCATCCCCGCGCACTGGGAACTGGTGCGCGCGAAGGAAGCGGGCCGCGAGCCCGATCCCGCGGCGGGGGTGCGGGGCAAGCAGCGGTCGGTGCACAACAACTACCTGACGCTGCCGGTGCTGTTCGCGATGCTCAGCAACCACTTTCCGAGCTCGTACGGTCACAGCTACTCGTGGCTGGTGCTGATGGCGATGATGGTGATCGGCGCCTGGATCCGGCTCTTCTTCAACCTGCGGCACGCGGGACGGACGGTCTGGGCGATCCCCGTGACGGCGGCGCTCGCGATCGCGGGCGTGGCGGTGGCGATCCGGCCCGCGGGCGGGAGCGCGGGCGGCTCGGTGAGCGGCTCCGTCTCCTTCGCGCGCGTGAACTCGATCGTCGAGCAGCGGTGCGTGCCGTGTCACTCGGCTCATCCGACGAAGGTGTCCGTCGCGCCGAAAGGCGTGATGTTCGACACGCCGGCGCAGATCGCGGCACAAGCGTCGGCGATTCAGCAGGTCGCGGTGACGACGAAGGTCATGCCGATCGGTAACGCGACCGGGATGACGCAGGGCGAGCGGGACGTGCTCGGCACCTGGATTCGCCAGGGCGCGAGGATCAAGTAGGTTCCGCGCCGGTGCTGGAGATCGTCGCTGGAGAGTTCCGGTTCGTGGCGCGGCTGGAGGAGCAGGCGGCGCCGGAGACGGTCGCGGCGTTCCGGCGGCTGCTGCCGCTCGAGAGCCGGATCATCCATGCGCGCTGGAGCGGCGAGGCGTGCTGGATCCCGTTCGGCGAGCTCGACGTCGGGCTCGGGCCGGAGAACGCGACCTGTTACCCGGCGCCCGGGCACCTGCTGTTCTTCCCGGGCGGGATCAGCGAGACGGAGATCCTGTTTCCCTACGGTTCGACGTCGTTCGCGAGCAAGGCAGGCCCGCTGGCGGGGAACCACTTCGCGAGCGTGGTCGAGGGCGTCGAACGCCTCCCGGAGCTCGGCCGCAAGGCGCTCTGGGAGGGCGCGCAGGAAATCCGCTTCGAGGAGAAATAGGGCCACATCCCCACCCTGGGTGGGGATGAAGGTTCCACCCGCCGCCCGCTGCGAGCGTACCCACGAAATGCGCGCGTGTCTGTGACCGGGCCGTGCCGGATTCGCGCCGATCAGTCCACAGCGCCGAGCCGCGCGAGTGCACCGGTGAGCACCTGGATGCCGAGCTCCACGTCCGCCTCGTCCGACAGCTCCTCAGGCGAATGGCTGATGCCGCCGTTCAAGCTCCGGACGAAGAGCATCGCGGTCGGCACGCCTGCCGAGGCGAGCACGCCCGCGTCATGTCCCGCCCCCGAAGCGAGCTCCACGACCGGCAACGCGAGCCGTTCGACCTCCTGCCGTAGCGCCGCGGTGGGCTCCTCGGCCATCGCCACGGCCGCGCTGCGCCGTAGTACCCCCGGCACGTCCGCGAGGATCTGCTCCAGGCCCGCATCGTCCGGAGCCCGAACGTCCACGCTCAGGACGACCCGCCCGGGAATCACGTTCGAAGCGCCGGGCTCGACCGACAACCGTCCGACGGTCGCCACGCTGTCCTCCACCGCGGCCGCGGCCGCCGGTAGGCCCAGGACGAACTCAGCCGCCTCGACGAGCGCGTCCCGCCGCGCGGCCATCGGCGTCGTCCCTGCGTGACCCGGTTCGCCCTCGAACACGACCTCGCCCCGCGCGGTTGCGACGATCCCGGTCACGACGGCGAGTGGCGCTCCCAACCGCTCCAGCCGCGGCCCCTGCTCGACGTGCAACTCCAGGAAAGAGCCGGGTCGCGGCGCGCCCGATTCGCAGAACCCCCGCGAGCCGGCACAGCCGGGCCCGCTGCAGCCTTCCTCGTCCCTGAACGCCACGACCGCCAGCGTCCGCTCTCGTCGCCCGGCCCGCGCGACCGCCTCCAGACCCCCTACAACCCCCAGCGCGCCGTCGAACCGGCCGCCCTCGGGAACCGAGTCGAGGTGCGACCCGGTCCACACCTCCTCCAGCTCGGGTCTTCGTCCGGGAAGCCGTCCGAAGAGGTTCCGCGTCGAGTCGACGGACACCTCGAGCCCGGCCTCCCGCATCCAGCCGGCGACCAGCTCGTGCGCCTCGTCCTCCTCACGGCTGCCGCCCAGCCTGTTGGCGCCCCGTCCGCCGCCGATGGCGTAGAGCTCGTCGAGCCGCTCGATCACGCTCATGGGGCGAACCCTAGGCATGCAGCGACCGAAGGAGCTGGACTCCCGCAAGCGGGAAGACCGCTGCCACCGCGAAGCCGATGCGCCATGAGCTCACATCGACGATCGCCGCGAACGCGGGCGGGACGACGGCACCCATGGCCGCGAGCGCCGTCTGCTGCATCCCGAGTGCCGCGCCGCTCCGCGCCCTTCCCGCAAGCTCGGCCGCCGCAGTGAACGAGAGGCCGTTCCACGCCATCGCGAAACCGCCCGCGACGACGAACGCCGCCACCAGCAACACCGTCGGCGCGGACAGCAGCGCGGCAACGACACCCAGGGTCACACTGCTGACGACGCCGACGAGCCGCAGCGGACGCAGCCTGGAGCCGACCAGGTCCGACCAGCGGCCCCCTCCGATCCGGAGCGCCGCCGCCAGCACCTGCACCCCCGCGAGCACCCCTGCGGCCGCGCCAAGCGAGAAGCCCCGCTCGTCGTGAAGGAAGAGCACGACAAACGCCGTGATCGCAAGCTGCGCAACCAGGTAGAAGCTGCTCCCGAGACAGAGCAGCCACAGACGTCCGTCCCGGAGCGTCGCGCCGAGGCCGCGCGGCTCGAGCACGTCATCGGACGCCTCCCGCTCGCGAATCACCGCCACTCCGAACAGCGCCCCGGCGAGTGACAGCGCGGCCAACACGATGAACGCCGCGCGCAGAGAAACGGCCGGGAGTACCAAGGCCGCGACGAGCCCGCCGAGCGGGATCGCCGTCTGCCGGACGCCGAGCGCGAGCCCGCGCTCCGTCGCCGGAAACCAGATCATCACCGCCCGCCCGCTGGCCGCGTTGACGCTCGCGCCCGCGGCTCCGGCAAGCCCGAGCAGCAGGAACAGGACGCCGAAGCTCGACGCGTAGGCCGCTCCTACCAGCGCCGCGGCGCAAATCGTGAGCCCAGAGCTCAACACCAGCCGTTCGCCCACCCGGTCGGCGAGCAGCCCCCACGCCAGCAGCGTCAGCATCCCGCCGATCCAGACGCTGTCGAAGGCCACGCCGAGCTGCACGAGGCTGAGGTCGTAGTGGTCGCGAAGTGCCGGCCCGACCACCGGCAGCCCGATCAGCACGGCCGAGTACGACGTCTGCGCAGCCGTCCCTGCCGCCAGCACGAGCCAGCGGTAACGCGCGCGTGTGGCTAGAGCCCGAATGGGTTGAACGGCTTCGGGCTCGTCGAGACGATCACGCTCTTGGTCTCGAGATAGGCATCGAGGGTCTCGAGCCCGAGCTCGCGGCCGAAGCCGGACTGCTTGTAGCCGCCGAACGGGATTCCGGGGAACGCCGTATAGGGCATGTTGATCCCGACCGTGCCGGCCTTGATCCGCCGCGCCAGACGATGGCCCCGCTCGGGATCGGCGGTCCAGACGGTCGCCATCAGCCCGTAGCGGCTCTCGTTCGCGATCCTCACGGCGTCCTGCTCGTCCTCGAACGGGATCACCGTCGCAACAGGACCGAAGATCTCCTCCTGCGCAATCCGCATCGAGTTGTCCGCGTTCGCGAGGAC
>VAXM01000127.1 GCA_005883335.1 Actinomycetota bacterium | reverse complement strand
TGACGATCGCCACGGCCTCCCCGGTCCGATCGCCCCCGAAGAAGCGATCAGCATCGCGGATGTCGACGCGGATCTCCGCTCCTTCGACCTTCTCGACGAAGGCCGCCCCCGGCGGCTGGTCGCGCATCTTCGTCGCGCTCGGCCCCCACTCGGCCGGAGACGGCGAGGCGAGATAGCGCTTCGCGTCGCGGTAGCCCATCGCGATCAGCGCGCTCGCGTCGATCCGGCCGAGGTAGAAGTCCGGGTCGAGCGCCAGCGGGTACTCGGGCTTGATCACATGGAGCACGGGCAAGTCGGAGCCGAGCTCGGCCCGGAGGTGGGCGAATTCCTCGGACAGGCCGCCGTTCGCGCTGAGCTCGATCATGTGCACGTACTGGTTGAAGGCGCCGTCGCGGTAGCGCTCGGTGTTGCCGATGCACCAGACGAGCCAGAGCTCCTCCGCCCCGCGCCGGACCGCCTCGCTCGGGTTCGCGTCCTTGATCCAGACCGAGTCGACGAAGAGCTTCCCGTCACGCGCGACGGGCGGCATCAGCATCGGCAGCGAGACGCCCGCGACCAGCAGGTCCTGGTCGACTTCGCGGTGCGGGACGGCCCAGTTCGTCTTCTCGCCGAAGTCGCAGACGTTGAAGGTGCCCTCGATGCCCTCCGTGGCGCGGATGTGCGCGGCGTCGATGCCGAGGTGCGGATAGACCTTCTGGACGAGGCTGTCCGCCCCGCCGAACGCAGGCCAGTTCAGGCTGCGCAGGTACCGCTTGATCCGCAAGAACGAGACGAAGTCGCGGACGTTCAGAGTCCGCCAGCGCTCGCACATCTCGGCCGGGCTGAGGCCCGAGAGGAGCATCGCGAGGTTCATCGTCCCGCCTGAGGTCCCGTCGCCGTGGAAGAAGGTCAGCCCCTCCTCCTCGAGCGCGAGCAGCACCCCGGCCTGGTAGGCCACGCGCATCCCGCCACCCGCAAGGATCAGTGAGCGGCGGGGCCGCGACCCTTCAGGGGCCGCGAGGCTCAAGCGGGCATCACGCGCGGGCGCGTGTACAGGAAGATCGCAACGACCCCCGCCAACTCCCACCCGAGGAAGGCGTACATCCAGACTGAAGGCGTGCCGTCGGCGCCCAGGCTCACCAGGCGAGCCGCAACGCCGCAGGCCATGGCGGCCAGGAACACGTGGTTGTAGCTGCGGAGGCGGAAGATCTCGCGCCAGTAGCGGAACGCGAACAGGCCGAAGCCCAGCTCGATCGCACGCAGGAACCGGTACTGGCTGAGCAGGTTTGCCTGGGCACGGTGCGGGAGGTCGCCGAGGTGGACGCGCAGCAGCCAGGGCATGTCGAGCCGCGCGCCGGCGATCCCCCAGGCGCCCGCGACGATCAGCGTGAGCACGTACCCGAAGAAGAAGACGAGCGCCACGCGCCTCACCTCCCGATGCGCAACCAGTAGCCGATGGCGAGCAGCGCCGAGCAGAAGTCGAAGCCGGCGAGGATGATCCCGTAGTACGAGAAGACCGACAGCGCGACGGCCAGCGACATCGCCGCCGAGGCGCCGAGCTTCTGGAGCGCCGACCAGCCGACGACAAGCCGGCTCGGCCGCCGCAGCAGATCCTGCGTCAGCGTCCCGCCGACGATCGCCATGAACATCCCGATGATCGCGAAGAAGAGGCGGTCGCTCGTGGTCGTCGGCGCCGAGAGCAGGTCGAGGATCCACCGCTGCAAGACGATCAGCAGCAGCCCGGAGAGGAAGGTCCCGGCCGCGATCGCCAAGAGCCCCCGGCGCAGCCAGACAGTCACCCGAGGCGCACCGCGAACCAGCTCGTGATCGCGATCCACTGGCCCGTCCAGAGCAACGTCCGGATCCAGTTGAGGCGAATCCACTTGCCGAGGACGACCTGAAGCTCCGCCGGGTCGCGGATATGGCCCTCCATCCGCTTGTTGTACGGGAAGATGAACTTGACCGTCAGCGCGGTCGCGGCGATCACGCCCGCCAGCAGCACGGCCGGAGCGATCACGTAGGCGCTGTGCCAGTCGGCCACGATCAGGACGATCGCCGCGGCCATCATCACCGTCGTCATCCACGTGAAGAACTTCGTCGCGCGCTCGACCGGCGGCACGAACTGGTCGTAGTAGTTGTCGACCGTGAGCTTGTCGCGGCCCGGGAACGAGAAGAGCACCAGCGACCAGCCCGTGCCCAGGTACATCGACGCGCAGAGAAGCAACACGGATGCGTCGAGGATCTTCCACCAGCTCATGGCTGATGCGGCGCACTCGGCGGCGGCGGCCACTCCTCGCCGAGGCCGAGGTCGATCACGCTTTCCATGCCCTCCGGCCGCTGCTCCGGCGGCCTTTCGAACCCGACGAACCAGGACTCGTAGTGATCGTCGAGCACGCCGTGGGCTTCCGGGAAGAAGGCGGTGAAGAGCGGCTTCTCGAACGGGCCGAGCGCCTTGAGCTGGGCGAGGCGCGGGTGGTCGCCCACCTCGAACCGGCCGCGCGCCCCGCGCCCGAAGCCGACCTTGGCCCGCCCTTTGAAGTAGACCGTCGACTTCATCAGCATCCCGCGGAACGAGCAGTAGTTCGACGCCCCGAAGCGGAGCGGGAAACCCAGGCGCGGCTGCGCGATCTCGGCGTAGGCGGCCAGCCGCCCCTCGAGGTCGTACTGGCTCGCGACCTTCCCGTCGCCGACCTCGAAGTCGAGGGGCGCCTGGTGCTTCGGCATCCCCCAGATCCCCTTCCCGCCCTTGACCGAGATCTCGGTGCTGACCGGCAGGTCGAGGACGTACTGCCCGAACCCGAAACGGCCATGGCGGCAGGCGAGCGCGATGCTGTACTCGATGTACTTGCCGATCACGGTCTCCTGGTAGTTGACGACCGTGACCGCGACCAGCGCCTTCCGCCACAGCCGGACCGCGCGGATGCCGTCGGGAAGGAGCGCCTGGGCTCCGGCGGGATCGACGGGGAAGGCCGCCATCAGCGCCTGCATCCGCATCGAGCGCACCGGCAGCGTGAACGGGATCCCGTCGACGAGCGCGTAGTGATTCGCCTCGCCCCGCAGCCGGCGGGGGATCACACCGAACACGCCTACCCACCGCCCAGCGGAATCACGAAGTCGTCCTCGACCGGCGGGTCTTTCTCCTGCGCGCCGCAGCCGGTGGCCGCGAAGCAGCGGATGCGCACCTCGGTCGGGCTGACGTCGAGCCGCAGGAAGTGCTTGAAGAGCGGCGGGTCGACCCAGGTCGCGAACTCGGACAGGTATTTGTGGAAGGTCTGGCCGCTCGGGAGCAGGCCGACGAAGGAGCCGCGCACCCTCGTCCTGAGCAACGGCCGAGTCGTCCCGCCGCGCGTGGGAACGCTGTTGACGCGCGAGGCGATGAGCGCCGACGCTTGCTCCGGGACGATCTGGAGCGCCCGGCTCCGGAGGGCTATCTTCTGGCTGTAGAGCCGGCTGTAGAAGGCGAGCGAGTCGCCGCGCAGCGGGTAGCACTTGAAGTCGTCCTCGGAGACGCCGTTCACGTCGACCTTCGGGATCGTGTGCGTCGCGTGCATGAAGGCGCCGCCGCCGCCGGAGACGATGTACTGAATCGTGCGGCCGTCGACCGGGGCCGGGTACCGCTGGTAGTTGTGGATGTCGCCCCCGATCGCGGCCACGTAGTTGTTCTCGGGGTCGCGGACGACGTCGTCGACGGTGAAGTCGCGGCCGGCAATGAGACCCGGCTCGCATTTGTTGTTGACGTAGAGGGGCTTGCCGGTGAGCAGGATCTTTGGCTTCGACCCCCTGGACACCTCGCGCAGCCAGTCGCCTTGCTCGCCGTCGAGGTTGCCGACGATCCCGGTGTCGATGCCGACGAACCGCACCGGTCCCGTTTCCAAAGTCCAGTAAGGCCCCGGAAGTGTCGGCGGCTGCCCGAGCGCGGGCCGCAGCTCCCGGCAGCGGCCGAGCGTGTCCTCGGCGCAGATGCTGGGCTGGCGCCACAGCCGCCGGCGGAGCTGGGCCTTGAGGCCGGTACCGCGGATCTTTCCCGCAGGCCACTCGGCGCCGCAGAAGATCCGCATGAAACCGCCGAGGCCGTCGTACCAGTCGTGGTTCCCCGGAACCGCGTAGATCGGCCCCGGGTAGGCCGCATACGGACGCGCGAACTTGTCGACGTAGTCGTTGACGTCCCCGATCGGGTAGATGACGTCGCTGAGCGCGACGAGGAAGGCAGTGTCCTCGCCCACCTTGAGGAGGCCCGGAACGACGGCGAACTGGGGCGGCGTTCCTTCACCCGTGTCGCCGGCGATCAGGAAGGAGAAGCTGTCGCCCAGATCGCTGCGGTCGATCGTCAGGTCGTCGGTCCCGCGCCGCTCCCGCTGCGCCGCGACCCACTGCTGTCGCTGCTCGTCGGTCGGATCGCCGAGGTAACGCACGAGCGGATCGTTCCGTGCCGACCAGAGGATCGAGGGCCGGAGCCAGGAGAACTTCGGCCGCGGCCCGGGCGGCATCAGCTTCTTGAACGTCCCCGGCTCGCTGCACTCCCAGCCGGCGAAGCGCTCGTCGTGTCGTGATGAGACGCGCTCCTCGGCCACGGGCTCGATGGTGGTCACGAGCCGCCTCCGATCTTGTCCTTGCCGTAGCTCTCCCAGAGCGAGCCGAGGAAGACCTTGCCGAACTTGACCAGCGGCTCGACTCCGCCGCCGACCGGCCGCATCGTCGACATCATCCGCGTCAGCGCCTCGACGCCGAGGCTGAGGACCCCGGCTCCTGCGACGGGGCCGCTCTCGTCCGAGCCCTCGTGGAGCACGGTTTGGAGCGTGGTCGTGTCCTTCCAGACGTCGAAGCCGGGGTCGTCGTGGACGTGCTTGGCCCCGTCGAGGAAGTACGGCTTGCCGTCGTGCTCGAAGGCGAGCCGGTACTGCATCAGGCGCTCGTTCGGGCCGCCCGGCGAGAAGAGGTTGAAGATCCCGCGCGTGACCGGCAGCGTGCCGCCGAAGGGCTCGTACTCGACGCTGCCCGTGATCGAGCCCGTGTGCTCGCGGTCCGCGGCAGTGGATCGCGAGCGTGCTCGCACTCGGGTCGGCCGCGCCCGCCTCGGGGTCTGAGGCGCCGAGCGCGACGGGCCCCGACATCGTCTCTCTGAACGTCAGCCCGCTCATGCCGCCCGCTCCAGCTCGTCGATCATCAGCGGGAAGACATCGCGGCTGGCGTTCTTGCCCATGAAGACGTCGAGGTGGCTGTAGCCCTCCAGCTCGTGCATGGCGTGCCGGCCGGGCTGGTTGTGGTCGAACCAGCGGAACGTCTCCACCTGGCTCTCCGGCAGGAAGCAGCGGTTCTCGCGCCCCGCGAAGAAGGCGAAGCGCGCGTTCGTCCGCGGCGGCTGGGCGACGAAGTCGCGCGGCAGCGCGTCGTGGTACT
>VAXM01000076.1 GCA_005883335.1 Actinomycetota bacterium | reverse complement strand
CACTACGTCTTCGGCGTCTTCCTCGTCCCGATCGCGATCCGCGAGGAGGACCGGGTCTTCTACCAGGAGGTAGACATCATCGCGGCGCGCGAACGGCTCCTGACCGTACGCAAGACCCCCGAGGGGGGCCATCCGTTCGACCTCGAGCCCGCGCGGGAGTCCGTGACGAAGGAGGCGGATGCAACCGTCGGGCTGATGGTCTACCGGCTCGCCGATCTGATCGCTGAGTACTTCCTCGACCTCGTCGACGCTCTCGACGACGAGATCGATGAACTCGAGGACGGGATCGAGCACTGGTCGGCAGCGCAGATCCGGAGCCGCATCTCGGCGCTGCGGCACGACCTGCTGCACGTCCGTCGCACAGTCGCGCCGACCCGAGACGCGATCAGGCGCATCGTCGACCGTCGGATCGACATCGGTGAAGGCGAGGAGCTTCTGCCGCGCGAGATCGAGCTCGACTTCGCGGACGTCTACGACAAGCTCCTGCGCGCCGTCGACGGCCTCGATCTCTCGCGCGACCTCCTCGCGAGCGCGCGCGACTACCACCAGGCGAAGATCGCCAACGACCAGAACGAGGTCACGAAACGCCTCACGGTGATCGCCTCGGTGCTGCTCGTACCGACCTTCATCGTCGGCCTCTATGGCCAGAACTTCAAGCACATCCCGGAGCTCGGTTGGAGCTTCGGGTACTGGTGGAGCTGGGGCTGGATCGTGGTGACGACCGCAATGCAGCTCGCGTTCTTCCGCTGGCTCGGCTGGATCGGCGGTGAGCCGCTCGGCCGACCGAAGCTGCCGCCGCTGGGCCGCCTCGACCCCCGCACGCTGGCGGGGCGGCGTCGGCGCGCCTGACGGCTACCATCGCCGCGTGCCGTACTTCATCTGCCCGAACTGCAAGGAGCGCTCGATCGATCACGACCGGCGCGAGGGATTGACCGACCAGGCGGTCGCCTGCCACCACTGCGGGTTCGGGTTCCTCTTCGAGCTGCTCGAGGACTACTACCCGGCGCCGAACACAGGCTTCGTCGTCTGCGACCAGGAGGCGCGCGTGCTCGCGGCCGGACGCGACGTGTTCGAGCTCTCGGGGTTCAGCGAACAGCAGCTGATGGGCCGCGACGTGATCGAAGCGCTCGGAATCACCGGCTTCGACGGGCAAAACCCCGCCAAGGTGGCGCTCGAATGGGGTGTGCGCCGCATGGGGCAGAAGCTCGAGCTCCGGACCCGGGTCGGGAACGCAAAGGCCGTCACGGCGGACTTCTTCCCCGCCTATGACGACGACGGCGGGCTGCTCGTCGCGATCACGCCGCGCTAGATTCCGCCAGCTCTTCCTCCACCCAGGCCTGCAGCTCCTCGAGCGCGCCGAGCGCAGCTTCGAGCTCGCGAAGCTCGGCGCGGACTGATCGCTCGTCGATCGCGCCGAGCAAGCCAAGGCCTTCGAGCCGCTCGATCACGGGGTCGGTCAGTTCCGCGCGGGCGCGTTTCTCGATCGCGGCCTGCTGGATCCGCGATCGCGCGCGCTCAGCGCGAGCGGCCAGGCTCGCCGCCTCGCCGGCGAGCGCGTCCGCGTAGATCGCGAGCTCGACGGACCGCACACGGACAGGCTAGGCGCCAGAACGCGCCGCGAATGTGCCGGCCTAAGGACGTTTGCGTGACAACTCTCGATGGCTACGGGGGGACATTTCAGACGGCGGCATCGCAAGCGATGCCTTAGCCCGACTTGCGGGACAGAGGTCGTTGACGACGCAGACCTCGCAGCGCGGCCGGCGCGCATCGCACACCCGGCGGCCGTGCCAGATCAGCAGGTGTGGGAAGACGTTCCAGTAGCGCCGCGGAACCAGGCGCATCAGGTCGCGCTCGATCTTGACCGGGTCGTCCTGCCGCGTGAGCCCGAGCCGCTGGGAGAGCCTCCGTACGTGGGTGTCGACGACGATCCCCTGCGCCTCGCCGCGCTCTGCGACGACGACGTTGGCCGTCTTGCGAGCGACTCCCGGCAGGCGGAGCAGATCGTCGAAGCGGTGGGGAACGAGGCCGTCGAACTCCTCGACCAGCATTCGCATCGTCCCGCGGATCGCCTTCGTCTTCTGCCGGAAAAAGCCGGTCGCGCGAATGTCGTTCTCGAGCTCCTCGAGCGGTACCGCGAGGTAGTCCTCCGGACGGCGGTACTTCTCGAACAGCCGCTCGGTGACGCGGTTGACGTTCACGTCGGTCGTCTGCGCCGAGAGCATCACCGAGACGAGCAGTTCGAGGTCGCTGCGAAAGCGGAGCGCGATCGTCGCGTCCGGATGCTCGGCCGCGAGCCGCTCGATGATCGGCAGGATCCGCCGGCGCTTCGGCCCGACCCGCCGCCGCGCCTCGGCGACATAGCTTCGAGCCATCAGGCCCGGTTGCGAAGCCGCGGGCCCGCGCAAACGAGGTCGAGCGCAGGGCAGTCAGCGCAGGCGAACTCGCTCGGGGTCGGACGGAACTCGCCCGCGTTGATCGCGGCGATCGCTGCCGACAGCTCGGCCTCGAGCTCCGGCGTCTCCGACGCCTTGTAGCACGTTGTTACCAGCTCGTTTGGCCGCTGGAGGAACTGGTACACGACCTCGACCTCGTCGACGCCGCAGCGGAAGCACGCGAGCGCGTAGACGAGGCGCTGGAGCCGGTAGTCACGCTCGACGACCTCGGCGGGACTCTCCTCCTCGAGCCAGTTCGTCTTGTAGTCCACGACCAGCGCGCGCTTGCCGTCGAGCTGGAGCACGTCTAGCCGCCCATGCAGGAGGACGCCGTCGTGCTCGAACGCGAACGGCCGCTCGGCGGCCGCGCGCTCGAGACCCGCAATGCGTGTAGCGAGCTCCGAGCCGCAGTAGGCGGCAACGAAGTCGCGGATCCGATCGACTTCCTCCTCGGTGACGGCGTGATAGCGGGCGCGCACGAGCTCGGCGAGGTCGCCCGGGACTTCGGGCGCGCGTAGGTCGACGCGCTCGAGGAGCGCGTGCACGGCGTCCCCGATCTCCGTCGCCGCGAGGCCTTCCTGGCCCGGCACCGACCCGGCCGCTCCACGCGGGCGCAAGCCGACCACACGCTCGGCGAAGTAGCGGTAGGAGCACTGCTCGAAGAGGGAGAGCGCCGAGTAGGAGAGCCGCCGCACATGATGCAGCGGCGGCCGCGGCACCTCGGCGAGCGGCGCAAGGGCCGGAGCCTCGATCGCGTGATCGCCGTTCGCCGCGACCGCGAAGAGCTCCAGCTGCTCCTCCACGGCCACGAGCTCTTCGACAGACGGTTCCTCGGCATAGCGGTCGACCCGCAGCAACAACCGCGCCCCGTCGCGCTCGATCTCGGTCGTCGCGGCGCCCAGCTCAGCAGCGTCGAGCCGGTCGAGCACCCAGCCGATCGGCGTCCCCGCGTCGGCCGCACCCTCCGAGGTGGCGCCCGAGACGATCAGGCGATCGATCGCGCGCGTCATCGCGACGTAGTAGAGGCGCCGGCGCTCGGCCTCCTCGGCGTCGCGCTCGGCCGCCTTGACCTCGTCGTACTCGGCCGTCGGCAGCCGCTTCCCGGAAGCCGGATCGGCCACCCGGAAGCCGAGCCGCCCGTCGGGGAGGCAGAGGATCTCGTCCGCGTCGGAGCTGCGCCGGTCGCGCCCCGCATCCGCGACGACGACCACCTTGAACTCGAGCCCCTTCGCGGAGTGAATCGTCAGGAGCCGGATCACGTCGGTCCCCTCCTCCTCGGCGACGGCCTCGAGCTCGGAGGCGCCGACCGCGTCCTGCTCGGCGACGAAGCGCACGAAGCCTTCGACGTCGGGCCCGCGCAGCTCCTCGTACGAGCGAGCGAGCCGCGCGAGCTTGCGCAGGTTCGCGTAGCGGCGCCGCCCGTCCCACTGCGCGAGCACGGCGAGGTCGTAATCGTGCTCGCAGACGATCTGCTCGCAGAGCCGCTCCAGCGTCAGCGACGACGCCTGCGCGGCGAGGCGCTCGTAGCGCTGCAGGAACGCCTGGAAGAGGCGCGCGTCTCGCTCGGACAATCCTTCGGGCAGGTCGCGCTCGAGCCCGACGAAGAGCGGCCTCTTCGGCGCTGCGCGACGCAGCAGCACCAGCGCGTCGTTCGAGACGCCGACGAACGGCGACGCGAGCACGCTGACCAGCGCCTCGTCGTCGTAGCGATTGTGCAAGAGCCGCAGGTAGGCGAGCAGGTCGACGACCTGCTGCTGGTGGTAGTAGTCGCGGCCGGTCGCGCGGAAGGTGGGCAGGCCCGCCGCGCGCAGCTCCTCCTCGTAGAGCCGCGCGTCCGTTCCCGCCGCGAAGAGCAGGACGATCTCGCCCGGCTCGGCCTCGCCGGAATCGACGAGCTCGCGCACGCGCCGCGCGATGTGCCGCGCCTCGGCGGCCCGCCAGTGCGTGCCGGTGCCGTTGTAGCTGTCCTTGTCGGTGACGAGCAGCTCGACCGCGGGCCCGAAGGCGGGATCCGGGAAGCGGCCCGCCGCCGCCAGCGGCTGGAACGTCTCGCCGAAGTCGGCCGAGAAGAGATGGTTGATCACCTCGAGCACCTCGGGCCGCGAGCGGTAGTTCTGCGTCAGCGCGAGCACGCCGCCCGCCTGTTCGCGCCGTTCGCGGAAGACCTCGACGTCCGCGTGCCGGAAGCGGTAGATCGACTGGAACTCGTCGCCGACGAAAAAGAGCTCGCCGTCGTCGCGCGCAAGGAGATCCACGAGCTCGCATTGCAACCGGTTCGTGTCCTGGAACTCGTCGACCATGATCGAGCGGAACCGCCAGCTCTCGCGCTCGCGGATCTCGTCGTTCTCCCCGAGGAGCTCGCGCGCAAGGAGCTGCAGGTCCTCGAAGTCGAGCGCTGATTCGCGGTCCTTCGCGGCGCGGTAGGCCCGGTCGTAGGCGAGCAGCAGCTCCTGCAGCTCCGAGCGATCGCGCACCGCCAGCGCCTCGAGCGCAGCGCGCTCGACTGCACGGGTGGCGTCGTCGACCCCGTCGAGGGCACGGAAGTCGGAGAGGTCGAGGAGCGCCTCCGGGCCCGGCGGCGTCTCCAGGAAGCTCAGCAGCTCTGCGGCGCCGGCCTCTCGCGCGCAGCCCCGGAGCTCCTCGAGCCGCTCGTCCAGGTGGGGGTCATCCGGCGCCTCCAGCCGGAGCGGCAGCCCGGACGAACGCAGCGTTTCGTGGACGCCCGTCAGCATCCGCCGCAGCCGCCGACCGCCGTACGAGGCGAGCAGCCGCAGGCGCGCGGCCGCGTTCTCGCCGGTGCAGAACTCCTCGAGCGCCGTCCGGAACGCCTCGCCCCGGAGCACCCGGCCCTGGCTGTCGTCAAGCACGCGGAAGCGAGGGTCGATTCCGGCGGCGAAGGGATAGGCGCGTAGCAGCCGGTGGCAGAAGCCGTGGATCGTCGAGATCCAGGCTGCGTCGAGCTCCCGCGCGAGGTCGTTCCGGCCGAGCTCCTGCAGGCGCTTCCGGATCCGGCCACGCAGCTCGCCCGCCGCGCGCTCCGTGTACGTGATCACGAGGATCGAGTCGACGTCGAGCCCGCGCTCGCAGACCGCGCGGCAGAAGCGTTCGACGATGACCGTCGTCTTGCCGGTCCCCGCGCCCGCCGAGACGAACACGACTCCCGGCTCTTCGATCGCCCGGAGCTGCTCGACGTTCGGCGCGGTCTCGACGACGCTCACGTCCTCTTCACCCGGCACATCGGCCACAGGTCGCACCAGGTCGGGCAGGGGAAGCCGCCCTTCGGGTCGTGCCGCACGTCGCCTTCCCGGATCCGCGCCACCGCGGTCCGGGCCTGCTCCTGCGCACGCTCGATCTGGCCCCAGAATGCCTCTTCGTCGGCGTAGTCGTTGCGGATGTAGCCGGGGATCGCGTCCTCGCGCGCCTCGGCCCGGAGCAGCCCGCGCGCGAGGCCTTCGCCGGCCAGCGCGCGGTAGACGCCGCCGAGGGGCTCGATGCCGACGAGGTCGCGCAGGACCAGCATGTAGAGCGGGATCTGCAGGTGGAGCTCGTCCTCGATCCGGCGCGCCGAGTACGCCGACTTGCCGGACTTGTAGTCGACCACGATCCCGCGGGCCCCGAACGGGTCGCGATCGATCCGGTCGATCTTCCCGGAGACCGTGAAGCCGCCGAGGTCGAGCCCGCGCTGCAGCTCCTGCGCCGAGCGCTCGTACCCGAACGAGACTTCGAAGCGGTCCGGGACGAGCGGGGACGGCGACTCGGCCTCGCGGCGGACGAGCTGCTCGAGGTCGCGTCCCAGGCTCTCCTCCAGCTCGCGCCGCTCGAGCTCGGGAAAGTCGAGCCGCACATGCGCCTGGAGGGCCTCGGCCAGGCACTCGCGCAGGAGCTCGAGCGCCTCCGGCAGGTTCTCCGGCCGGACGCGCTCGGCGCCGGTGCGCTTCGGCAGGCCTTTGAAGAACGCGTAGAGCGCCTGGTGCGCGACGTTGCCGCGCAGTCGCGCGTCGACCTCGGCATCGATCGACCGCGGCGAGACGACCCGCTCGAAGAGCCACATCGACGAGCAGTCGCCGAAGCGCTCGAGGTCGGTGACCGAGAAGCTCGTCTTCTGGCGGAGCTCCTCGAGCACCGTCGGGTGGGTGAGGCGCGTGGCCCGCTGGAGGGCGGCGATGGCCCGGTCGAGGCGGCGCTCCCAGCCGTTCGCGCCGGCGATCGCGCGCGCGGGCTTCGGGTCGGCGGCGGCGAGGGAGGCGACGGCACGCAAGCGCTCGCGCTCGTTCGGCGCGGCCTCGAGAGGCCACGTGAGCGCGGAGAGGGCCCGCCGCTTCGTCCAGCGCTCGGCCTCGTCCGGCGGGAACAGCGCCCGCGCCTCGTCCCAGAAGGGGCTCGGCTGTCGCGGCGCGCCTTCGTCGGTCGCCGCCTCGCGGACAAGGTAGAGCCGGCGCGTCGGTCGCGTGCACGCGGTGTAGAAGAGGTAGCGGTCGCGCGAGACCGGGTCGGTTCGGAGGAGGCGCGCCCGCGAGGAGCGCTCGAGCTCGGCTTTCCGCTCCTCGTCGAGGAACGGGGAGCTCTGGGCGCGGCGGGGCAGCTGGCCTTCCTGGAGGCCGAGGACGAAGACGGCCTCGAAGCGGCGCGTGCGGGCGCGCAGGAGGTCGAGCACCGCGACGCGCCCCGCCTCGCCGGCTGCGGGCGGCCGAACCGCGGTGTGGTCCAAGAGCGCCACGACTTCCTCGCGCGTGACCTCCTGTCCGAGCTCCTGCCAGCCCTCGAGCTCGTCGAGGAGCCGCGCGACCTGCTCGTGGGCGCGGAGGTCGAGCCTGGCCGTCTCGCCCGTCGGCGGCGACTGGAGGCCGTACGAGCGCTCGAGCATCGTGCGCGCAAGATCGCGGACCGCGGTGACCAGGTCGGTGGCGGAGCGAAGGGCGTCGAGGTGCGGCAGCGGCTGGCCGCGGAGCTTCAGGACCTCCTCCTCGATGCGGGCAGGCGCGCTCACTGCGCGGCCGCGGAGCCGTCCCTCGAGGAAGTCCGCGTGCCTGCGGGTCAGGCCCGAGTAGGGCGAGCGGAGGAACGAGAAGAGGTCGCGGCGGTCTCCGTCGAGCCAGGCGTAGCGGAGGAGCGAGAGCAGCGCCTGGCCGAACGGCGTCTGGCCGAGGCGGACCCGGCCCTCCAACGCGTACGGCACGCCGAGGGTCGAGAACGCGGTGTCGAGCGCGCCGCGCCAGCGGTCGAGGCTCGGGCAGACGACGCCGATCTCCTCGGGCGGCGTGCCGGTGCGGAGCAGCCCGAGAATTTCCTCGGCGACGAGCTCGAGCGTTCCGCGTAGGCCGGCCCCTTCGAGGAAGCGAAGCGAGCCGTCCGATTCCGGCGCGGGCGTGGCGGCCTCGCCGAAGAGCCCGCGTTCGAGGTGCGCGAGAACGGGCGAGCGCGCGGCCTGGCTCGCCGGCAGCTCCTCGACGTTCTCCGCGAGCGCAGAGAGATCGTCCGCGGTGCGCCGCAGCGACGCGAACGCATCTCGCCCCGGTTCGTACGGCAACGAGACCGTGACCTCCGAACGGCCGGAGAGCGCCTCGAGCAGCGCCCATTCGGCCCCGGTCAGGTCTTCGAAGCCGTACGCGAAGACGGGTTTGCCGTCCCAGGCCGCGAGCTCATTTGCGATCCGCTCGGCCGCATAGCGACGTTCGAGCTCGCGGTCCCAGAGGCCGAGCCGGTCGAGCTCCTCGCGATACGCCGCGTAGAGCTCCGCCAGCTCGCCGTCGAGGTCACCCGGCTCGAGCAACGCGGCCTCGAGCTCGGCGACGGTTGCTCCGAGCGCGTCGGCAAAGCCCGTGAACCGGGCCGAACGGGCGAGCGACTGGGTGCGCGCGTGCGCCACGAGGCGCCGCAGGAGCAACGTGCGCTGTGCCTGTGTGACGACCGGCTTGTGCGCGCCGTTCGAGCGCGCGAGCCGCGCGAAGACATCGTCGAAGGTGCCGATCGAGCCCCCGACGAGCGCCCCCGAGCGGGCGAGCAGCTCCCGCTCGGCCCGGTCGACGTCCGGCCGGTTCGGCACGATCAGAAACGGATCGGATTCGAGCGCGCCCAGATAGCGCTCGAGCAGAAGCGCCACCTTCCCGGCGTTAGCTGGTCCTGCCAGCAACTTGAGGCCCATCGGGCCCCATCCTAGTGTTGAGGGAGGACGCTCCTCGGGTCGCCGTGAGGGGCGGTTTGGGCCGCCCCTCAGGCTCAGGTCAGGTCAGGCCGCGGTAGCGGACTTCGGCCTGCGGCCGCGGCGCGCGACGGCGTGCCCGGGGAGCTGCCCGGAGCAGTCGTCGCAGAGATCCGCCTGCTTCGACCCGCGGCGAGCGTCGGTGAAGTTGAGGCGCATCGTGGCGCCCTTTCCTTCCTGAATTTCCCTGCCGCAGTTGTCACAGACGAGCACTGTCTTGCGTGCCAAGTCGCCCTCCTCGGTCCGTCGGAGTTAATTCGGACGAATACTACGCAGCTTTTCGCGACCGGCGATTTCGATGCGATCGCAAGAGCGCAAGCACGGCTTGTTCCTCTGCATCGAGGTCGACATCCCGCGCGCTGACAATACGCAAATGACGGGGCCGAAAATCGTCGATTGTCCGGCCGTCGAGATACTGGTCGATGACGGCCGGGCTCACGTACGACGCGCGCGCAACGGCAGGCGTATTGCCGAGCCGTTCTCCCACGTTGCGCATCACCGACGCGATCACCCGTTTCGCTTCGGTTTCCGTCTCGGAGGCACCGTGTTCGGCAAACGCGATCGCGGCAATCAGCGTCCCGCCCCACGTCCGGAAATCCTTCGCTGTGAAGTCGTCGCCCATGTGCTCCTGGATGTATTCGTTCAGCCGCCGTCCGGTCAGGTTGCAGAGGCCGTCGCCGTTTCGGTAGCGGAAAAGAACACGGCCGCCCTTCATCGACTTCAGCTCGCGCATTGCTTCCGCGAGCTCGGCATCCACGACCGCGGTTCGGACGAGCGCACGGTGCTTCGAGCGGAAGCAGAACGTGATTCGGCTACCGCGCACCTTGACGTGGCTCTTGCGCAGCGTCGTGATTCCGAACGTGCGGAATTTCCTTGCGTAGCGTGCGTCGCCGACGCGGAACCAACCGAGGTTGATCAGCCGCACCGCGAGCGCGGCCGTCCATTCCGGCTCGAGCGGGTCGAGGCTGATGTGCTCCGCCATGGCCGCGCGCAGGTCGGGGAGCTTCTCGGCGAAGCGGACGAGCTTGTCGAACTTCGCCTGCTCCTGCCGCGCCCGAAAATCGGGGTGGTAGAGGTACTGCATGCGGCCCGCGCTGTCGACACCGGTCGCCTGGAGCTTCGCGTACGGGCGCGGCGCGATTCGCACGTCGCGCCAGGCGGGCGGAATCCGCAGCGACTCGATCCGCTCGAGCGCCTCCTCGTCGGCGATCGGCCGCCCGCGCGCGTCTACATAGCGGAAGCGGCCGCGCGATCCGAGCCGTCTCCATCCTCGTCTCCGGGCCATAGAGTTTCCGGTTGTAGCCGCGAAGCCGCTGATCTAATCCCAGGAGGGGCGATGGAGGCGAAGACGATCGTCGTGCTCGAGGGCGACGAGACCGGCCAGGAGTTGCTCGAAGAGGCCTTGCGGGTTCTCGCTCCCGACGTCACCGGGCGCGAGTTGCGCTTCGACCGGTTCGATCTCTCGCTCGCTTCGCGCCGGGCGACTCGGAACGAGATCGTGCACGCGGCGGCGGCGGCGATTCGCAAGGCCGGGCTCGGATTGAAGGCTGCGACCGTCACGCCCGAGGGTGCCGACGACGTCGGCTCGCCGAACCGCATCCTGCGCGAGGAGATCGACGGGCGCGTGATCGTTCGGACCGGCCGGCGGATTCCCGGAGTGATTCCGCTCGGCGGCGTGCACGCGCCGATCTCGGTCGTGCGAATGGCAGTCGGAGACGCGTACGGCGCGAAGGAGTGGCGAGAGGGATCCGGCGACGACGAGGAGGCTTTTCGGACCGAGCGGATCGAGCGCCGTATCTGCCATTCGGTGGCGGAGTTCTCCTTCCGGCTAGCGGAGCAGACCGGCGCGAAGGTCTTCGGCGGGCCGAAGTACACGGTCAGCCCGGTGTACGAGGGGATGCTGAAGGAGGAGATGGACCGCGCGGCCTCGCGGCATCCGGAGGTGGGATACGAGCCGCAGCTGATCGACGCGACCTTTGCCTTGTTGCTCGCGACGAGCGGCGAACCGCTGGTGATTCCCGCGCTCAATCGGGACGGCGACATCCTCTCCGACCTGGTGCTGCCGTTGTTCGGCTCGATCGCCGGGTCGGAGTCGCTACTCGTCGCGTTCGGCGAGGACTACGTGCCGACGGTGGTGCTCGCGGAGGCAGCGCACGGGACCGCGCCGCTCCTGCAGGGCAAGAACGTGGCGAACCCGATGGCGATGATCCTCGCGGAAGCGTCGCTGCTTCCGTACGCGGGCGAAGAGGGCCAGGCGGCGGGCCGCGCGATTCGCGAGGCGTGCCTGGAGGCGGTCGCAGACGGCGTCCGCACGGCGGATCTGGGCGGCAGCGCGGGCACGAGCGAGTTCACGGACGAAGTGATCAGGCGGACGCGCACGAAGCTCGAGGTCTGGTCGACTCTCTGAGAAACCCGCGGGAGTGCTACGAGGCTGCGGCTGCCGGAAGCTCAGCCCGCTCGGCGAAGAGCTCCAGGAAGATCCGGACGATCTCGGGATCGAACTGCGTCCCCGCGCAGCGCGCGACTTCCGCGAGCGCCTCGTCGCGGCCGAGCGCCGGCCGGTACGGACGATCGCTCGTCATCGCGTCGAACGCGTCCGCGACTGCCAGGACGCGGGCCTCGAGCGGAATCTGCTCACCGGCCCGCCCCGTCGGGTAGCCGCCGCCGTCCCAGCGTTCGTGGTGGTAGAGCACGTACGGCAGCGCCCCCCGAAGCGCCGCGACCCGCAGCAGGATCCGTGCGCCGAGCTTCGGGTGCTCCCGGATCTGCGCCAGCTCCTGCTCGTCGAGCCGCCCGGGCTTCGCGAGGACCTGCTCGGAGACGCCCAGCTTTCCGACGTCGTGCAACGGCCCGCCCACATGCAGTAGCTCCAGCCGCTCTTTGTCCCAGCCGAGCCGCCGCGCGATCGCCTCGGCGATCGCCGTCACCCGCGCCGAGTGCCCCCGCGTGTACGGGTCGCGGGCCTCGATAGCGCGGCTGAGTGTGGAGAGCATCGCCACGAGAGCGACCTTTCCACCCGGGCGCGCGGATCCCTTCTAGCGCCAGATACCGGTGATCGGTCTCACCTGAGCCGAGTGCCCGAGGCGCGGCAGCCCCCACGCGTCCTCGATTGTCCGCAGGAGGCCGTAGTGCGACATGCGGCTGGAATACCTCGACCCCGGCACCACCGTCGGCCCGAGCGCGAGCGCGGGAACCGCCGTGCTCGCCTGCTCCGTGGCCGGCTCGTCCGTCACGACGAACACAACGCTGTGCGAGAGCTTGCGGTTCCGGAGCAGTGGCGAGAGGAAGCCTCCAAGCCACGTGTCTCCGGCTTCGACGGAGCAGTCGTGCATGTCGTGGCACAGGTTCGGAACGATCAGCGAGAACGACGGCAACGCGGACGCCGCGAGGTCGCGGGCGAACTGCCGCAGGGGCACGACACGGCGCAACCGCGCCGGCTTCGAGACAATGTCCCGGAAGTACAGGAACGGGACGTGCTTCTTCGCGTACGGCCCGGCGGAGCCGCCCGTGAAACCAGGCCGCGGCAAGCCCTCCGCGTACGTCTTCCAGCTCAGGTGTGCCCGCTCGAGCGTGTCCCCGAGGTTCCTCGCCGAGACGATGCAGGTGGTGCAATCCGAGGTGATCCCGTGCGTCGAGCCGGATACGAGCGCCAGGTAGTTCGGCAGGCTCGGATGCGCGACGCCGCCGTAGCGCGAAAGCACCGCGTAGTGCTTGGCGAAGTTGTTGAAGTTCGGCGCCTCGCGATTGCCCAGAACACTCGCCTGCGACTTGTTCTCGAGCACGACGACGAGCACGTGGTCGAACCTCGGCAGCGGCGTGCGCGTGGCCGCCGAGCCGCTGCACGAGACCGCGGCGAGCGCCGCGAGCGCGACCCCGACGACAGCCCTCACGACTCGGTTTCCGCTCGCAGCATTCGCTTCTTCCAGAAGTGGACGGCGCCGAACACGATCGCCAGCACGATGACGAGGCCCGCGCCCACCCAGAGCCCGTAACGCCCGATCGCATCGGCGGCCGCGTGTCCGGCGTAGTACGCAACCAGGCCGACCAGCGCAGACCAGCAGATGCCGCCGGCCGCGTTCCAAAGGAAGAACGTCCACCAGTGCATGCGCGAGATCCCGGCAACCCACGCCGCCGTCACGCGCAGCACCGAGAAGAAGCGCGCGAGGAAGATCGTCTTCCCGCCGTGCCGCTCGAAGAAGCGTTCGGTCCGCGGCAGCGTGCGCCCGCTCCAGCGCCGCAGTGGGCCGAATCGCTCGAGCAGCCTGCGGCCGCCCGTGCGACCGACCCAGTAGCCGAGGTTGTCCCCGATGATCGCGGCCGCTGCCGCGACGACGATCACCTCGACGATGTTGAGGTTGCCCTGCGACGCGAAGATCGAGGCCGCGACGAGCGCCGTCTCGCCTGGGAGCGGCACGCCGCCTGACTCGAGCATCACGACCAGGAAGAGGGCGATCAGCCCGTAGTGGTGAACGAGCCCGGTCACTCAGGCAGTGTAGGCATCACCTCGTAGGCCATCAGCACGGCATCGACCAGACCACCGTCGCGGCGGTAGTGCCGCTCCCGGTAGCCCTCGCGCCGGAAGCCGAACGCCTCGTACAGCTGGATCGCCGGCTCGTTGTGCGGAAAGACGTGCAGCTCCAGCTTCGAGACTCCCATGCGCTGCGCCCAGTCGACGGCTCGCTCCAGCAGGGCACGGCCGATCCCCTGCCGCCGGTGGCCCTTTGCGACCATCAGCCCGAGATCCGCGACGTGCGTGCTCGCCGGGTGGGGATCCCGTCCGACGGAGAGGCGGCCGACGATCCCTCCAGGCGTCTCGGCGACGAAGACGGCGGCATCGCGCGAGCGGCGCAGCGAGCGGAGATAGCGGCGCTCATCGCCGGCCCCACGCCACTCGCTCGTCGAGATCAACCAGCCCTCGGGCTCCGCCCCGACCTCGCGCGCCAGCTGGACGAGCGCGGCCGCGTCGCCCGGCTCCGCCTGCCTGATCGTGAAGTTGCTCACTCGATCACGACGCCGTGGCCTCCGCGCCGCGCGTCGCCGGCTGCGGCGAGCGAGCCGTCCTCCCGGAACTCGACGCCCGCGGCGCCTCCGAAGTAGAGGTTCCGCCGGCGCCAGCGGACGAGCTGGTAGCCCCACGCGTCGAGACGGGCGAGCTCGCCGGGATCGTTGCCGCCCTCGCAATGCACATCGTCTCCGTCGAGGTGCACCCGCGGCCGGTCGATCGCTTCGTCGACGCCCATCCCGTGCGCGACGGCGTTGACGACGATCTGAAAGATCGCGCCGCGCAGCCGCAGCGAGCCGGCGCTGCCGACGACGAGGCGGGGCCGCCCGTCGCGGAGCACCACCGACGGGGCCATCCCGCTCGTGAAGCGCACACCCGGCTTCGGCACCTTTCCAGTCGCGGCAAGGTCGAACTCCCCGAGCATGTTGTTGAGCTGGATCCCGGTGCCGGGGACGACAACTCCCGAGCCCGAGCCCGTCGACGCGGTGAGCGAGGCCGCGTTGCCCTTGCCGTCGACGACCGCGATGTGGGTCGTGCCGGCGGCGGCGTCCGGCAGCCGCCCGCGCAGGCGCCTCACCGTCGCAGCCACGGCGCGAGGGTCGAGGAGCCGGCTCGCCAGGCCTCCGCGGTAGAGGCCGCGCGCGAACGCCTCGTTCCGGGCGCCGTCCTGCTGGCGCATGATCTCGACTAGCTGCGCGATCGCCGCGGCGCTCCCGGGCGGGCCGGCGGGGCCGAGCCGGTCGAGGAGGCGGACGCCGAGGCCGATCAGCACCCCGCCGGCCGAGGGCGGCGGGTTCGACTCGAACTCGTGCCCGAGAAAGCGTGCGCGCACGGGTCGCCGGCGGATCACGCGGTACTCCGCGAGGTCGCGTTCGGTAATCGCGCCACCGCCTTCGCGAAGATGCGCCGCGAGCGCTCGTGCCAAATCGCCGCGATAGAGGTCGTCGGCGCCGTGCTCCGCGAGCCGCTCGAGCGTGCCCGCGAGATCGGTCATCACGAGCCGGTCGCCCGCGACGAGCCGGTTACCGTCGCGGCCGTAGATCACCTCTCCCTCGCGTGTGTGGCGCAGGATCAAATCGAGGATCGCGTGGAGATAGGCCTGCGATTTCGTCAGCTCGATGCCCTCCCGCGCGTGGCGAATCGCGGGCTCGAGCAGGACCGGCCAGGGAAGCGTCCCGAAGAGCCGGTGCGCCTCGCCCAGCCCCGCGGCCGCCCCCGGGACGGCGCAGGACGCAGTGCCGATCCGGAACGCCTGCGACGACTCCGGCGTGAAGGCGACGTCCACGGACTCCATCTCTGCGACCTCGCGGCGGTCGAGCCCGAGTCCCGGAACGGTGACGAAGTGGTCGAGCACGCGCGTCGAGCGGTCGCGGGCGCGGTGGACGAGCATGAAGCCGCCCGCGCCGGGACCGGTCAACGTGCTCTCCGAGACCCACGAGACGAACGCCGCCGCAATGCATGCGTCGACGGCGTTCCCGCCTTCCGCCAGAACCGCGGCGCCTGCCTCGGCCGTCAGCGGGTGCCCCGCGGCAACCGCGCCTCTCATGCGGTCAAGCGTAGACAGGTTGGTGCTGGCAGGTACCACGTTTCCAGGCTAACCAGCCGGGGCGGCCGGGTATTGTCTGGGCGCTTGCCGAAAGCCAGCCCGCTCGCCCGCGAAGCTCTTCTCTCAGCCGCCGCCGCCGCGACGCTAGCCACGTTGCTGATGTGGCTCGGGCCGCCGGGCGCCGACCTTGCCGAGCACGCGTACCAGCGGACGCTGTTCCTCCACCACGGCTTCGCCCTCTGGAACAACTTCTGGTACGCGGGGCGCTACAGCTTCGTCACCTACAGCGTCCTCTACTACCCGCTGGCGGCGCTGCTCGGGATCCGACTGCTCGCGGTGGCGACCGTCTCGACGGCGGCGCTCGCATTCGCGGTGGTCGTGTGGCGCCAGTGGGGGCCGGCCGTGCGCTGGTCGAGCCGCACGTTCGCGCTCGTCTGGGCCGGGATCGTCCTCTCCGCGGCGTTCCCGTTCGCGCTCGGCGCGGCCCTCGCGCTCCTCGCGATGTGGGCGCTGCAGGCTCGGAGGCACGGGCGGTTCGCGTTGCTCGCGGCGCTCACTCTCGCCGCGAGCCCGCTCGCGTTCCTGCTGCTGGCCTTGCTGCTGGCGGGTTTCGGGATCGCGCGCTGGGAGGATCGCGCCGCGTTGCTCGTCCCGGGATTGATCCTCGCCGGCTTCGGCCTGGTGGAAGTCGTGCTCTGGCGCCTCTTCCCCGGCGGCCGCTACCCGTTCTCGTTTGCGGAGCTCGCGGCTGCCCTGACGTTCTGCATCCTCGGGGCCGCCGTGACCTGGCGCGTCGAGCGCGCGCGCTCGCTCCGGTGGGTGTTCGTGGTCTACCTCGCCGCCTGTGTTGCCGCATATTTGATCCCGTCGGCGCTCGGCGAGAACATCGCCCGGCTGCGCTACGCGGCCGTGCCGGTCGCCGTGCTTCTCGTCTCGCTGCGCCGTTGGCGTCCGCTGCCGGTCTGTCTCGGAGTTCTCGTCCTGGCCGCATCGTGGAACGTATCGCCGATCGCGGGGCAGTACTTCAAGGGCCGGTCCGACACCGCCACGAAGGCGTCCTACTGGACGCCGGCGATCACGTTTCTGCGCACGCACCTGACCCCGGCGTATCGCGTCGAGGCGGTGGATACCACCGGTCACTGGGCCGCCGTCTACCTCGCCGAAGCGCAGATCCCGCTCGCTCGAGGCGGCTTCCGCCAGGACGACTTCCCGCAGAACGAGTTGCTCTACGACGACCTCGCGCCGGGCGCGTACCTCGGCTGGCTGCGACAGCTCGGTGTGCGCTACGTCGTCCTCGCCAACGCGCCGACGGACTACAGCGCCCGCGGCGAAGCCGCGCTGCTCCGGAGCGGGCGGTCCGGGCTGCTTCCCGTCTTCCGCACGCGTGACCTGACGATCTTCGGGGTGCCTCGCCCGCAGCCGATCCTTACCGGGCCTCGCGGCGCGAAGGTCCTGCGGCTCACGGCGACGCGGCTCGTCGTCGACCTTCCGCAGCGCGGGCAGTACCGCCTCGCGGTCCGCTTCTCGCCGTTCTGGCACGCGGACAACGCGTGCCTGAGCCGCCGCCTCGACGGGATGACGACGCTCTCTCCGCAGCGGCCGGGCCGGCTGGAGCTCTCGTTCCGCGTGAGCGCGGGCAGCGCGCTCGCCGCCGTTGGCGGGCGCACGCAGATCTGCGATCGCTAGCTCTGCAGGAAGCTCGGCGGCTCGAGCGCCTCTTCGTCGGCGGCCTCGGCTCGCCGCGTGATGCGCTGCTGCGCGCCCCGCGCGCCGAAGCCCGTCGCGACCACCGTGACCCAGACCTGTCCCGTGAGCCGGTCGTCGAGAGTCGCGCCGAAGATGATGTTGGTGTCTCCGGTCGACGCCTCGCGGACGAGCTCCGCGGCCTCGTTGACCTCGTAGAGCGACAGGTCGTCGCCGCCCGCGATCGAGAGCAGGATGCCCTTCGCGCCGGCGATCTCGGTGTCGATCAGCGGCGAGCGCAGGGCGCGCTCGGCGGCTTCCCTGGCACGGTTTTCGCCGCTCGCGGAGAAGCCGATTCCCATCAGCGCGGTGCCCGCGTCCTTCATGATCGTGCGGACGTCGGCGAAGTCGAGATTGATCAGGCCGGGCAGCGTGATCAGGTCGCAGATCCCCTGGACGCCCTGGCGGAGGACGTCGTCGGCGATCCGGAAGGCGTCAAGCATCGACGTGTCGCGGTCGAGCACCTCGAGAAGGCGCTCGTTCGGAACGACGACCACGGTGTCGCAGTTCGCGCGAAGGGTGTCGACGCCGTCGCCGGCCTGCCTCAGGCGGCGAGTGCCTTCGAACTTGAACGGCGTCGTCACGATCCCGACCGTGAGCGCTCCGAGCTCCCTCGCGATCCGGGCGACGACCGGTGCGGCGCCCGACCCTGTGCCGCCACCTTCGCCGGCGGTCACGAACACCATGTCCGAGCCGCGCAGCGCGCGCTTGATCTGGTCGTAGGCCTCTTCCGCAGCGCGACGGCCGAGGTCCGGGTCGGCGCCGGAGCCGAGCCCCTCGGTCAACTCGCGGCCGATGTGGATCTTGACCGGGGCATCACTCGTCTGGAGCTGCTGGATGTCGGTGTTGACGGCGACGAATTCGACCTGCGAGATGTCGGCGTCGATCATCCGGTTGACGGCATTGAGGCCTGCGCCACCGACTCCGACGACACGGATGACGGCGATGTACGCGCCGGGCTCCGGGACTCGGTGCAGGCGCGGCGGCGGCTCGGGGAGCGGCTCTAGGCGCGCTCGTTCCGGCTCACGTGCGGGCGGAGGCGTCGGCTTGGCCTCGGGCTCCGGCTTGCGCTCGGGCAGGCGGACGGGCTCGGGCGCCGGGGGCGCCGCTTCCTCCATCCACTCCGGGACGTGCTCGACGGTCTGCTCGGGCGGCTCGACCGGGCTTGCAGCCGGTTCGGGCTCCTCGGTGCGGCCTTCCTTCTCTGCCTGTCGCTGCGCCGCCTCGGTTGCCCGGAACAGCTCGGCGAGCGGGCCTTCACGCATGCTCGCGCGCCTGCGCGCCATTGAGAACCTCCTTCGCGAGGTCGCGGTAGGCCTCGGCGGCGCTTCCGCTGGGGTCGTATTTCAGGACCGAGGTCCCCTTCACCGGGGCCTCGGCGTAGCGAACGGTCTTGCGAATCTTGGTGTCGAAAACCAGGTCGCCGAAGTTCTCCTGGAGGATCTCGACGGCCTCGCGCGAGTGCAGCGTCCGGCTGTCGTACATCGTCGGCAGGATCCCCTCGATCGCGACGTGGGGATTCAGGTTCTCGCGGATCATCGAGAGCGTGTTCTCGAGCTGGACGAGCCCGCGCAGCGAGAGGTACTCGCATTGCACCGGGACGATCACGCCGTTCGACGCTACGAGGGCATTTATCGTCAGCAGCCCGAGCGACGGCGGCGTGTCGATGAGGACGTAGTCGTAGCCGTCCTTGACGACGGCGAGCGCCTTCTCGAGCGCGCGCTCGCGGCCGATCATGCTCGAGAGCGCGAGCTCGGCGCCGGCGAGGTCGATCGAGGAGACCGCGAGATCGACCTCGGTGTGATGGACCACCTCCTGGACCGGGAGACGATGCACCAGGACGTCGAACATCGAGCGCTCGATCGCGTCAGGATTCATGCCCTGGCTCATGGTCAGGTTTCCCTGCGGATCGAGGTCGACCAGGAGCACCTTCAACCCCTGCTCTGCGAACGCGACGCCGAGGTTCAGCGTCGTCGTCGTCTTCGCGACGCCGCCCTTTTGGTTGGCGAACGAGATCACGCGCCCCATTGGCGCTCCTTTTGGTGTTTCGGTGCGGATTCCCGGTCGCGGAAGCAGGCGTGCAAGCCCCATGAGCCCCTTTCTTCGCTCTCATGCTAGCTATCCCTCCGGAAATTGCCCGTCGGATTTCCGGGCGATAAGGAGTGAGTCCGTGGCGTTGCGGCGAGCGGGCTAGGTCAAGAGCCGCGTCACGGCTGTTGCTGCGGCGGCGGCGACCACGACCGCGGGCAGGGGCGCACGTGCCGCGATCGCGGCAGCGCCGGCGCCGACTCCGACGAGCCGAGCGTCCAGGACGAGCCGGTTGTCGCCGCCGACCGTCTGCGTCACGACGAGCGCCGCGAGCAGAACCGGCGCGAGCAGGGCGACGAGCCCGGCGACCTGGTCCGGCAGACGCCTCCGGCCGAGCAGCAGCGGACCCGCCGCCTTGAACGCGATCGTCGCCGTCCCGACGACGGCCACCACCAGCCAGACGGTCACGTTCGCTGCCGCCGCAGTCCCGGGCGTCGACGGAGACCGAGCAGGCACGCGGCGCTCGCGGCCACGATCGGCGTCCCCGCGGGCGTGAACGGGGTCAGCGCGAACGCGATCGCTGCTCCGAGGAGCGCAGCGACCTGGGCCTTGCGATCGACGAGCTGGGACACGAGCAGCGCCAGGAAGAGCGCGGGGAACGCCCCGTCCAGCCCCAGGTCCCGGGGATCGCCGAGCGCCTCGCCGCCGGCGACGCCCACGGCTGTCCCGGTGACCCAGGCCGCGTAGAGCACCAGGCCCGCGCCGATGAGCAGACGCCGGTCGAAGCGGCCGCCGCCGCGGCTCGAGATCGCCCAGGACTCGTCCACGATCAGTTGTGCTCCAGCGAGCCGGCGCAGGCGGCGGCCGTGGAAGAGCGAGGCGACGGAGATCGAGATCGGCACGTAGCGCGCGTTCAGGAGCACCGCCGCGGCGATGGCCGCCGCCGCCCCGCCGCTGGTGCCGAGGATCGACACGACCGCGAACTGGGCGGACCCGGCGAACGTCGTCGCCGACATGACGAGCGGCGCCACGACCCCGAGGCCCGATGAGCGCGCGAGCAAGCCGAAGGAGGCTCCGAAGAACCAGACGGTCGCGGCGATCGCCAGGACCGCGCGCATACCGTCGCGATAGCTGCGCACCTCTTCGGACACGCCCCATTGTGCCGGTCGCGACCCGGCTCATTCCGGCACCGCCTCCGCCGTCACGTGCTCGCGGGCGTGAGAGTCCGCGGCGTCGCGGCAGCGCTGAAGCGCCTGTTCCGCGAGGTCGGTGCCGCCGCGCTCGGTCGCCACCCATGCCTCCGCCTCCCGGAGCAGCGCGTGCACCTCGGCCAGGAGCAACCTTGCCGGCGCGCTCTCGCGCTCGAGCGCCTCGATGCGTTCGAGCCGGTGCAGTACTGCGCGTGCCTCGTCCATCTCCCGACCGACGCTACCCGTGACTTCCGCACGTGTCTGTAACCGGACCGTGCCGAAACCGTCACGGTCAATCCACAGCGGCAAAGGAGCGACTAGGAGGCCAGCGCCGCGAAGTACCCGGCCGGGCGGGGCCGCACACCGATCAACGCGTCGTCGAGCGAGGCGATAAGCGCGGGACGATCCCCGTGCGCGAGCGTCTCGACGACAGCCTTCCGCACTGCATCGCCCGCCGTCCTCGGCGCAGGCTCCCCACGCGCAAGAGAGCGAAGCCGCGCCAGCTCCTCCGCGCGCTCACGGCCGGTCTCGCCGAGCAGTACCGCGGCCCGGACCGTGGCGGCCCAGAGCCCGTCGGTCCCGCCGAGCAGCGCCGTCAAGGCTTCCCGCAGCTGCTCGGACCGGAACGGCTCCTCCGCGAACAGCGAGAGCTCCCACCGGTCGAGTGCTTCCGCGAGCTCGGGATCGTCGTCCGCTCTGCCGAGCCGCTCGAGCAGATCGGCCGCGAGCCGCGCGCGAAACGCATCGAGACGCGTCGGCTCGCCCGACGGCTCGGTCGCAGCGATCGGCAGCACGGGACGGATCCCGAGCGGCCGCCAGTCAAGCCGCTCGAACAGCACCGGCCCGGCGGCGACGGGCGCCGCCGCCGCGAGCCGCAGCGCGCTGACCGCGTCGGCGAGCTCGCCCGGCGCGTCCGGCACGGACGCCGCGTCAGGCGCAAGCGTTCGCTCGAGCTCGAGCAGGCAGAGTCGGTCAGCCTCCCGCCCGAACCCGGCGGGAAGCAGGCCCGATGCCTCGGGCCAGTGAGCCGCGAGCTCTCCCGCGGCCGCATGCCGGATGCGCAGGCCTTCCGCAAGCTCGAGCCTCGTCCCGACCGAGAGGCCGACGAGGGGCGCGACCGCCGCGTAGACCCGGCGCTCCCCGAGCAGCGTTCGCTCGAACCCCGCGTATGCCCGGTCGAACGCCTCGTCGCTCCAGTCGACGCCGCCTCCCGCCTCGGCGACATCGGCGAGGAGCGGCAGGAGGATCGTCCGCAGGAGGGCCTCATCCCCACGCGGCCCGCGGCGACCGACGTGCGCAGTGGCATAGACGGCGGCGGCCGGCTCGCGGGAAAGCTCCTCGACGGCGATGCGGGCGTCCGCCAGCGCGCCGAGCCGTTCGGCCCGAGCGTCGACGTAGGAACGCACGAGCGGCCGGTATTCGTAGAGCGCCGCGCGCCCCCGCCCGCCGCCGGCGTGCTCCTCGAACGCGAACGGGATCTCCTCGCCGGCGCCCACATCGGCGGCGAGCAGCGAGAAGCCCGCGAGGCAGAAGCAGCGGAGAGAGCGGTACAGGTGCGGTGCGCGCACGGCCACTAGTGCCCCGTCCGGTAATGCCGCCGATTCTCTGGGTCGCGAGCACCAAGCCAGAGTCCGCACTTGACCGCAGCAAGGCTGGATTGCCTTGCTAAGGGCAAGGGTGGGCTCTGGCGCCGTGTGATCGCGGGCCAGAGGCCGGCATGTATTGCCGGATGGGGCACAACTGCGCCTTACGCGCCCCGCGGCTCCTCTCCTCTTTGACAGCGCGGGCACCAGTACGCCGTGCGGTTGTCGTCGCCCTGGCCGCGCGAGTGGATCGGCTCGCCGCAACGCGGGCACGGCCGCCCGGCCCGCCGGTAGATCGCGCGCTCCTCGCGCCCGTCGACCACCGAGGCCTGCATCAGCCGAGCCGCCTCGCCGAGCACCCCGTGGAGCACCTCGTCGCTCGCCTCTCCGAGCCGCAGCCACGGCGACACCCGCACACGCCAGAGCGCCTCCGCCTTCCAGAGGTTCCCGATTCCGGCGACGAGCCGCTGATCCAGTAGCGCGTCGCCGAGCTCGCGGCTCGGATGCTCGCGCCGCAGGTTCTCGACCATGCGCGCGAAGTCGGGCGGATCGGCGAGGATGTCGGGCCCGAGACGCCGCACCGCGCGCCCCGTCAGCTCGAGCACCGGCCCGTTCCAGAGCACCGCTTCGTGCTTCGGCCCCCGCAGGACGAGCCATGGGCTCCCCACCCACGCCTTGGAGTCACGCGCGCGAACCTGCCAGCGCCCGCGCATGCGCAGGTGGCTGCGCAGGACGAGCCCGCCCTCGAACGACAGCAGCAGGTTCTTTCCGACCGCCTCGACGGACTCGAGCCGCCGCCCGTCGAGCCGTTCTGCCAGCCGCTCAGCCGAGGCCCGAGGATGAGGCGTCTCGACCGCGACCCGCTCGCCGACGAGAACCTGAAGCCGCCGAGCTGCGCGGTGAAGCGAGTCGCCTTCGGGCATAGCGGCGCCAGGGTAGCCCCACCCGCGTTACAGTTCCGGCCGCGATGAAGAGCAGCCAGGTGCTCCTCGCGGCCGCCGCACTCGGTGCGGCCTTCGTTACCACCGTCTCCGCCGCCTCATCGGTTCCGAACCTGCGCTCGGCCGTCGCCCGCAACCGGCACGTGGTCGTCGTCTATTCGCTCGGCGACCTTATGCCCGGACGCATCCTCGTGGCGACGCGCGCGCAGACTGCGCCGAACGGCAAGTTGCTCAAGGCGAACGTCCGCCTGAACGAACAGCTCACCGGCACGAAGGTTGCGAACGGCTATCGGATGCGGACGAGGCACACACTCGGGACCGGGCGCTACTACGTCCAGGTCTCGGGAGTCGTCGTCGGCCTCGACTGCACGCCGAAGAAGCCGTGTAAGACGGACTGGTCGAACGTGCGCCGCGTTGTAAGCAAATAGCGGAGAGCGCCCCGGCGGGGCGCTCTCCGAAGGTAGGGATCCCGCTCGGCTAGGCCGGGCAGGGGTTGGAGTTGAGCACGTTTCGGTAGTTGTTCGTCCTGTACCTGATCGCCGGGTTCGGGTTCGGATACCAGGTGAACAGCAGCGGCCCGAACTCCGCGGTCGAGTTCCCGCCGAAGGTGTTCGTCGTCCCCTTGATGTGGGTGCCGCCGAACTGCCAGACGCAGTGGCCGTTGCTGCCCTCGGCGGACACGCCGGTCGAGTAGATCGGGTAGAAGTTCGCCCCCGGCGGCGGGTTCGTGCAGCCGGTGCCGGTGAAGCGGTTGCAGCTGCCTCCGAAGTCAAAAGCCTCGATGCGAGGCAGATCGGCCTCGAAGGCGAGCCGGCTGTAGTTCTGCGAGCCGTTGAAGACCGGGCTCGTGAAGACGATCGGGCTCGGGTGGTACTTCTTGTCCTGCCCGCGGTTCGGGTTCGTCCCCGGCCAGACCGTCTGGTAGGGAACGCCGTCGAAGTCATTGTCGGTTGCGATGCAGCCTCCGATCGGCACGAGCAGCGAGAACGACGCGCTGAAGCAGCCGTCGTCGTCAGCGTCGCCGTCACCGCCGGCGGTGCACTCGCCGCCCTCCTCCGAAACGGCCGAGCAGTACTCGAAGTGCCCGATCTCGTCGGAGAAGGCGACGTTGTAGCTGTGCGCGGCCCACGGCACGCGGGTGTGCTCGCTCGAGGTCGAGTACATCGGCCGGAACGAGTACGGCAACTCGTGGCAGGTCGGCGACGAGGGCTCGTACAGGACCTGGGCGAAGCCGTTGCCGGCGCTCGCCGTCATGGCGCCCGTCTGGCCGGTCGTCTGGTCGTTGACGATCACCGTCAGCCCGGCCGAGCCGTCGTGAACGTCGACGGTGAGCGCGTCACCCGAGTTCATGAACAGGTCGGTGGACGGGTCGGGCGTGAAGGTCCCGAGCGTCTGGTCGAGCGGCCCGGGCGGTGCGTGCGGCGTGCCCGACCGCGTGATGAACGCGAAGTTGGCGGGCTCGATTCCGACCGTGTTGAGGCAGTCGGCGTTGTTCGGCACGCCCGTGTTCTGGTCGGAGTTGAAGCTGAAGATCGCCATCGACGCGCACCACTTGCTGACGTCGCAGCTCACTCCCGGCGGCCACGGCGCCCAGCCCGGCGGATAGAACTGCACCTCCAGGAACGCGGCGCCCGGGTGATGGCCGATGTAGTCCGCGGCCGTGTCGTCCCCGTTGTCGAAGATGTTCGTGTCGCTGTCCGCGACGCAAGGGGCGTGCGTGAACTCCGGGGCGGACTGGTTGTCGCACAGCGCCATCCCGAGCCAGAAGGCCGGGTGGAGCTGGAAGTTCCAAGTGCCCGCGGTGCCGGACTGGTTCGGCATGACCGGCGGGTCGCTCGGGATCTTCAGGTGGTAGAGACTCGAGTTACCCGAGCCCGCACTGTTCGAATAGAACAGCAGCGAGGGCTCGTCGTGGCCCGTGTACTCCCCGCCGTAGCCGATCGAGTCGGCCGGCTCGGCGCAGATGGCGTAGGGCTCGCTGCAGTGCGGCACGACGGCGCGCGCAGAACCGGCGAAGAGGCCGGCCAGCACGAGCGCCGCGGCAGCTGCGAGCGCCCCTCCCAGAAGTCGTCGCATAGTTGCTCTCCCCTTCTGACCCCCATCGGTATGCGTCGCCCTCGATGCAGCATCGGGTATTACCCGTCCGAGGACGGGCTGTCAAGCGCGAAGCGTCGCGCGGCGCGGGCCCTGGACGAATCCGGCCTCGAGCAGGAGCGGCATGATCGTCGTCTCGCCAACTGCCTCGCCGTCGAACCGCTCGACCGCGAGACGTTTCACGCCCGACCTGCGGACGTCGTCGACCAGCGCGGCGAGAGCTTCGCGGAGCCAGCCATCCTCCGGATCGCGCAGCGGGACGAGCGAGCGGCCGCCGCGCTCGACGAACAGCGCAGGCTCGCCGCCGAGGAGCACCACGCGCGCGCCCGCGACCCTCGCGGCCCTCGCGCCCGAACGCTTAGGCCACGGAAGCGATGCGCCGTACGGCTGCGCCGGGTCGGCCGCGGCGAGGACCAACGGCTCCGGCTGCTCGCCGTCTCTCTGACGGAGCTCGCGCAGCCGTTCGACGGCGCCGCCGAGCGCGAACTGCGCGCCGCCGAGACCCTCGACGAAGTAGCCGCGGCGGCACAGCCCGAGCGTCTCGAGCGACCGCAGCTCGCCGTAGACGGCGCCGTACCCGCCCGGGATGCCTTCCGCGCGCACGCCTTCGCGGGTGACGATCCCGTGGCGCTCCAGCAGGAGCTCCGCGAGCGCGCGCCGGTCGGGACGGCCCGGGAAGAGCCGCGCGGTCGGCGACCAACGTCCTTGCGTCGCGGTGATCTCGCTCGCGCGGCGCCGTGAGAAGCGACGCGGCCGCGTCCTTTCTGAGGTGATCCTAGAACGCGTAGCGTGGCGGCCTGCGCGCAGCGGCGTCCAGGCGTCGTTCGTGATCTCGCCTGCCCAGACGAGATCCCACAGTGCGGGCAGCGCCTCCTCGGCCTCGAGGCCCGTGTCGGCGAGCAGGTCGTACCAGAAGAGCGCGCTTCGGCCCAGGGCGGCTCGAAGGCGCTCGTGCACCTCGCGCTCGGGCCGGTCGGCCGCCGGCGGCGGGCCCAGCGCGGGCGCGTCCTCGCGGAAGTAGATCGCGACCCGGTCCAGCCCTGCGCCAACCCAGACGACCTCGCCGGAGGCGCAGAGCGCATCGAGCTGTTCGGGCCGGTAACCGGGAACCCGCCGCGGAAGGAGATCGTTCTCCCACAGCGCCACAGGGAGACCGAGGCCCTGGAGCGGGACGAGCGCCTCGCGAAGAGACGAGCGGCGGTCCACCCCGTGCCAGCTCGGGAGGAAACGGCCGAAAGCAGCCTGCTCGGCCGGCTCAACCTCACGCCTGAGCGCGGCGAGCGAAGCCCGGCGCAGGCGGCGGAGCACCTCGGGGTCGCACCACTCTCGCTCGGTCCCGCCTGGCCGCAGCTCCCCGCGCACGAGCTCGTCCCTGCGTTCAAGCTCCCGGAGCACCGGCTCGACGTCCCGGCCGAAGCGCTCGTTCGCCTCGGCGGTTGTGAACGGGCCACGCGAGCGCGCGAACCGCCGCACGAGCGACTCGAGCGGGCTGTCGTCCGCCTCGAGGAAGACCTCGGGCAGGCCGCCCGGAGGCATCGCGCCCACAGCGTCGCGGTAACGGCCCGCGTCCTCGGCCGCGATCAGGCGCTCCTCGCCCGCGACCCGGACGCGGACGGCGCGGCGCTCGGCGACCAGCGGTTCCGCGAGATCGCCGGGGTACTCGTCCGCGCGCAGGTCTCCTCGCCTCCGGAGCAGATCGTGCAGCTCGTCCGGAGAGCGCGGCTCGCCGCGGAGCTGCTTCTCGATCTCTGCGAGCGCGCCGGGGTCGATCAGGTCGCGCAGCTCCTCCTGGCCGAGCAGCTCCCGCAGCAGGTCGCGGTCGAGCGAAAGCGCCTGCGCACGGCGCTCGGCTGCGGGCGTGTCGTCCTCGTACATGTAGTTCGCGACGTAGTCGAAGAGGAGCGACGCCGCGTACGGCGAGGCCGAGGCGGTCTCGACGTCGACGAGGTCGATCTGCCGCGTGCGCAGCCCTTGCAGCAGGCGCTTCAGCGCAGGTAGGTCGAAGACGTCCTGCAGGCACTCGCGGTAGGTCTCGAGCACGACCGGGAAGGCGGGGTAGCGCCGGGCGACCTGCAGGAGCGACTGCGCCTTCAGGCGCTGCTGCCACAGCGGCGTGCGTTCACCGGGCCGACGGCGCGGGATCAGCAGCGCGCGGCCCGCGTTCTCGCGGAAGCGGGCGCCGAAGAGCGCGGTGTCGCCGAGCTCCTGCATGACGAGGTCCTCGACCTGGCCGGGGTCGAGGAGCACGTCGTCGATCGGCGGCGGCGCGTCTGCCTCCGGGAGGTGGATCGCAATGCCGTCGTCCGACCAGATCGCCTGCGTTTCGAGGCCGAGCGACTCGCGCAGTCGAGCACCGAGCGCGAGAGCCCACGGCGCGTGGACGCGACCGCCGAAGGGCGTCAGGACGCAGAGCCTCCAGTCGCCGATCTCGTCGCGGAAGCGTTCGACCACGACGGTTCGGTCCGACGGAACCGCTGTCGTGGCCGCCTCCTGTTCGCGCAGGAACGTGAGCAGGTTCTGCGCAGCGCGCCCGTCGAGGGTGTGCTCGGTCTGCAGCCGCTCGATCGCCTTCTCGTCGGAGAGCGCCGCGAGCTCGCGGGAGGCGGCGCCGATCGCCTCGCCGAGCTCGTAGGGGCGGCCGACGCCCTCGCCCTTCCAGAACGGCACCGCGCCCGGGACTCCCGGAGCCGGCGAGACGAGAACGCGGTCGCGGGTGATCTCCTCGATCCGCCAGGTGCTCGCGCCGAGCAGGAACGTCTGCCCTGCCCGCGCCTCGTAGACCATTTCCTCGTCGAGCTCGCCGACGCGGCCGCCCCCGTCGACGAGGTGGACGCCGAAGAGGCCGCGGTCGGGGATCGTGCCCGCGTTCGTGACCGCGAGCCGCCTCGCGCCCTGGCGGCCGCGCACGACGCCGGCCGTGCGGTCCCAGACCACCCGGGCCCGCAGCTCGGCGAACTCGTCGGAGGGATAGCGGCCGTCGAGCATGTCGAGCACGTTCTCGAGCTGAACGCGCGAGAGGTCGGCGAACGGGTAAGCGCCGCGCACGAGCCCGTGCAGCTCCTCGACGGAGATCTCTTCGTCGGCGCAGATCGCGACGATCTGCTGGGCCAGGACGTCGAGCGGGTTCTTCGGGATCTTCGTCTCCTCAATCGCCCCGTCGAGGATCCGGCGCGCGACCACCGCGGACTCGAGCAGGTCGGCGCGGAACTTCGGGAAGATCCGGCCCTTCGAGACCGCGCCGAGCTCGTGGCCCGCGCGGCCGATGCGTTGCAGGCCGCGTGCGACCGACTTCGGCGACTCGACCTGGACGACCAGGTCGACGGCACCCATGTCGATGCCGAGCTCGAGCGACGAGGTGGCAACCAGGCAGGGGATCTCGCCGCGCTTGAGCAGCTCCTCGACCTCGACGCGCTGCTCCCGGGCGAGGCTGCCGTGATGAGCGCGGGCCAGTTCCTCCTCCGCGAGGTCGTTCAGACGGAGCGCCAGCCGCTCGGCGAGGCGGCGGTTGTTGACGAACACGATCGTCGAGCGGTGAGCCCGAACGAGCTCGAGGATCTCCGGGTAGATCGACGGCCAGATCGACTGCTGCTCCTCGGGCTCTCGCATGTCGTCGAGCGGGACGACGACACGCAAGTCGATCTCCTTGGCGCGGCCCGCGTCGACGAGCTCGATCTCGCGCCCGCCGGAGACGAAGCGGCCGATCTCCTCGAGCGGCCGCTGGGTCGCGGACAACCCGATCCGCTGCACGGGCTCGCCCACGAGACGCTGCAGGCGCTCCAGCGAGAGGGCGAGATGCGCCCCGCGCTTCGTGCCCGCGACTGCGTGCACCTCGTCCACGATCACCGTCTCGACGCTCGTCAGGGTTTCGCGCGCGCGTGATGTTAGGAGCAGGAAGAGCGACTCCGGAGTCGTGATCAGGATGTCCGGCGGCTGCCGCAGCATCGCCGCGCGTTCCTTCTGCGGCGTGTCGCCGGTGCGAACGCCGACGCGCAGCTCGGAGCGCAGGCCTGCGAGTGGCCCGCGCAGGTTGCGCTCGATGTCGTAGTTGAGCGCCTTGAGCGGCGAGACGTAGAGCAAGCGGAGCCCCGTGCCCGGGCTCGGGTTGAGCCTGTCGATCCCGTAGAGGAAGGCCGCAAGCGTCTTCCCCGAGCCGGTCGGCGCCTGGATCA
>VAXM01000138.1 GCA_005883335.1 Actinomycetota bacterium | reverse complement strand
CTCGGCGTCGCGGCCGACGAGCGGCGCCTGCATCGAGCGAGGGCGCCCGCCGCCGCTGCCGTTCGTGCCAAGCGCGCGCCAGGCCCACACAGGCTGGGCGATGCCCTTCAGCTCGACCGGGCCGAGATCCTCCACCTCGATCCGCCCCAGCGTCAGCCGGTGCGCCCCGGGGCCGAGGACGAGCTGCCCGGGCTCCGCGGCCTGCTGGAGCCGGGCCGCCAGGTTGACCGCCTCGCCGGTGGCGAAGGTCGCCTCGCCGTCCTCCGTGACGATCTCTCCGGACTCGACGCCGACACGCGCCTCGAGCTCCAGCTCCCCGACCGCATCGAGGATGGCCAGGCCCGCGCGAACGGCGCGCTCCGCGTCGTCCTCGTGGGCCTGCGGGATCCCGAACGCGGCCATCACCGCGTCGCCTGCGAACTTCTCGACGATCCCGCCGTGCGTCATCACGCAGTGCGAGACGCGGTCGAAGAAGGTCTGGACACGGCGACGCACGACCTCCGGATCCGCGCCCGTCACGAGCGCGGTCGAGTCCACGAGGTCCACGAAGAGAACCGAGGCCAGCTTGCGTTCCATCCCTACAAGTCTAAGAACGATCTCGGCCTGATGAAACTTCCAGTTCTCGGCCTGATTGACGGGTCAATCGGGTTTCGATGGAGGGCGGTTCATGGAAGGAACCTGACGAAACGCTAACCGCTCCAAGGGGGAAGAAGATGAACAGGAAGCTCCTGTTCGCGGTGCTCGCTGCGGCTGCCGCGAGCCTGCTGCTCGGCGTCGCGCGGGCGTCCGCCTGGCAAAAGGATCCCGACTCGATGGTCGACCCGGTCAAGGTCGTCGCCTCATTGGTGCTGCCGACCCCGGACGTGACGATCGGCGACCAGGACACGACCGTCGCGGGAATCGGCGACGCTACGGTCGGGGCCGGCGACATGTCGTATTCGGATCCGCCGCACGGAACGACCTTTTGGGTCGACAACACGCCGCTCAGCGGCGACTGCCCGCAGGCGACGTTCGTCTCGATTCAGTCGGCGGTGACGGCATCTGGGCCGAACGACACGGTCAAAGTCTGCCCGGGCACCTACATGGAACAGGTGCGGATCGCGGGCTCGACGCACGACGGCCTGCGGCTTGAGTCCCTGACTCCGCTCGGCGCCACGATCCAGTTTCCGGCGGTAACGTCGATCAACCACCAGCTGATCGACGTCGACGACGCCGACGGAGTGACGATCCGCGGCTTCGTGATCACCGGCCCGTTCAACTCGGCCGGCTGCTCCGTCGATCGCTGGGAGGGCGTCCTCTTCGAGAACAACGCCGTAAACGGAAGGCTCGACCACAATCACGTGACGCTGATCCGCGATGTGGACCCGGCCTTGTGGGGCTGTCAGCAAGGGGACGCGGTCGCGATCGGCCGCCGGCTCCTGGATCCCACTCCGCCGGGGATCCCTGCGAGCGCCGAAATCGATCACAACGTGATCGACCGCTATCAGAAGAACGGCGTTCAGGCCGTCAACCCAGGGACGAACGCGATCGTCCACCACAACACAATCAACGCCTCGACCGAGCCGGCGCTCCGGGCGATCATCGCCTCGAACGGCGTCGTCGTCTTCCGGGAGGCCGCCGCGACGGTCGAGTTCAACTCCGTTGCGAACAACCAGTTCACGGCGTTCCCGCTCAGCACCGGAATCATCCTCGACGAGGCGCCGGCCGGCTCGAGCGAAGTCGACCACAACAGCGTCTTCGACAACGACTTCGGGATCGAGACCGACACGCAGATGGGGCTCGACATCTCGCACAACAGCGTCTACGACAACCTCGGCGACGCGATCACGCTCTGCGGCGAGGTGACCTTCTTCTGCGGCCCGGCCGAGCAGATCGTCGTGCGCGCGAACGACGTGACCGGCAACCTGGGCAGCGGGATCGCCCTCTTCGGCGCCGATTCCAATCTGCTGAAGTCGAACCACATCGAGCACAACGGGAGCCCGACCGGCGACACGACGGACGGGATCCGCGTCGACAGCGGATCGATGGACAACCAGATCCTCGACAACCACATGCACGCGAACGTCCACCACGACTGCCACGACGACTCGGCCGGGGCAGGCACCGGCGGCACGGCCAACACGTGGTCGGGAGACAGCGGCGACACGCAGAACCGCGACGGTCTCTGCAGGTTCGCCACGACGATCCCGTAAAAGTTCGACACGAAGCGAGGGGCGGGCGACGGCCCGCCCCTCGCCCGCTCGTCAGTAGCATCCGGCCGTGCTCGATCCGAAGGTCTTCAAGGCGTACGACGTCCGCGGGATCTACCCGACGGACCTCGACGAGGCCGGCGCCGAAGCAACCGGTCGAGCGTTCGTAGAGGTCTTCCAGCCTCGCCGAATCGCGGTCGGCCACGACATGCGCGTCTCGTCGCCGGGCATGGTCGAGGCGGTCATGCGCGGTGTGGCAGCCGCGGGCGCGGACATCCTCGAGCTCGGACTCGTCGGCACCGAGATGCTCTATTTCGCGGTCGGCGAGCTCGGCCTGGACGGCGGCATCGCCGTCACGGCCTCGCACAACCCGAAGGAGTACACGGGCATGAAGATCGTCCGCGCGGGCGCGCTGCCCGTCGGCGGCGACTCCGGTCTCCTCGACATCCGCGACCGCGCCGTCTCTCTTTCGGACCGTTCCGAGGGACTGTCCGCGGGACATGTCCAGCGCTACGACATCTGGCCGCAGTACGTCGAGCGGGTGCTCTCGTTCGTCGACGTCGCGGCGATCAAGCCGCTGCGGATCGTGATCGACGCGGCGAACGGGATGGCCGGCGCGATGCTGCCCCCGGTGCTCGAGTGGCTCCCCGCCGTGCAGACGCAGCGCTTCTTCTTCGCCCCCGACGGCACATTCCCGAACCATGAGCCGAACCCGCTGCTCCCCGAGAACCGCGAGTTCATCACCGCGAAGACGCTCGAAGAGCGTGCCGACTTCGGCGTCGCCTTCGACGGCGATGCCGACCGCTGCTTCTTCGTCGACGACACCGGCGAGTTCGTGCCCGGCGATTTCGTCACGGCCCTGCTCGCAGACTCGATCCTCGTGAAGGAGCCGGGCGCGAAGATCATCTACGACGTCCGCGCCAGCTGGGCAGTTCCGGAGACGATCCGGCGCGCGGGCGGGATTCCCCTCGTCAACCGCGTCGGCCACGCGTTCATCAAGCACCGCATGCGCGAGGAGGACGCGGCCTTCGGCGGAGAGGTCTCCGGCCACTACTACTTCCGCGACTTCTCGCAGGCCGACTCTGGGGTCGTGCCGTTCCTGCTGATGCTGGAGCTGATTTCGAAGAAGGGCAAGAAGCTGTCCGAGATCCTGCGCCCGTTCCGGGAGCGCTACTTCATCACCGGCGAACTCAACACCCCGGTCGAGGACGTCGAGCAGACCCTGCAAGAGCTGAAAGGGCGCTTCGGCAACGATGGCCGGGTGATCGAGCTCGACGGGATCTCGGTCGAGGCAGAGGACTGGCACATGAACGTCCGTCCGTCGAACACCGAGCCGCTGCTTCGTCTCAACCTCGAGGCGCGCACCCGCGAGCTGATGGAGAGCAAGCGCGACGAGGTCCTGGCCGTGATTCGCAGCCAGGGCGTGCCGCAGCTACGCTCAGAAACGTGAAGGGGCCCCTCTCCTTTCTGGCGTTCACGGCGCTCGTTCTCGGGCTCACGGCTCCGGCATCAGCGAGCGGTAGTCGTCTGAGCGCCACCGACCGGAAGGCGATCAACCACACGCTCGACATCCTGGTCAACAGCGCAGTCAAGCGGCACGACGTCCTCGCCTCGTACGGCATCGTCACCCCGACGCTGCGGGCAGGCATGACGCGGAAGGAGTGGGCGACCGGCTCGATTCCGGTCTACCCGTATCCGGCACGCGGCACGATGTTCCACCAGTGGACGATCAAGTACGTGACCGCGGAGGAGGTCGCCGTCGAGTTGATGCTGCAGCCGACCCGCGGCAGCAAGACCGGGCCGATCCTCTTCGACGTCTATCTCGACCCGATCCACGGGAGATGGCTGGTGGATTCCTTCATGCCGGTCGCGCTGTTCGCTCCGTTGACCTCGGCGCACACGAAAGTCACGGCCCTCAACGACTTCATGCCGGTCGCCGGGTCGAAGCGGGATTCCGGGGGGGAGGGCACTCCTCGAGTCAACTCCAACTACGCGTTCGTCCCCTTTGCGGTCATCGGCGCCGTTGTGCTCGCCTTCGGCGCGGCGGTCGTCATCGGCGGCTTCCGCTACCGGCCGAAAGCCGAGAGCCTCCCGCCGTTCCCGGGCAGTCGCCGCGCGCGGTGAGCGCGCTCGAGCTCGGCCGCCCCACCGACCGAAAGCGGCCGTTCAAGTACTCGGCGCTGACCCGCGTCGGGTTCTCCGACACCGACGCGCAGGGGATCGTCTACTACGGCCGTTACCTGCCCTACTTCGACAGCGCGCGCGTCGAGTACCACCGCCACCTCGGGATGCTGGAGACCGCGCGAGGCGAGCAGGAGTTCGTGATGCGGGCGAACACGATCGAGTACCTCGCGCCCGCACGCTTCGACGACCTCGTCGAGGTCTTCATCCGCGTCTCCCGCATCGGCCGGACGAGCGTGACCTACGACTTCGCCGCCTACCGCGTCGAGGACGACCTGCTGATGGTGACGGCGAACCAGACGCTCGTGCTCGTCGACCTCGACGAACGGAGGCCTTACGCGATTCCCGAGCACTACGCCGGCCAGATCGCGGCCTTCGAGGGAGACGACTTAGGGCGATGACCTACGGCGACGCGCTCGCGGAAGTCCGCAGCATCGTCGACGAGGGGGACGACGTCGTGAGCCGCGTCGTACGGCTGCTCCAGGAGACCTTCGACCACTATTCGTGGCTCGGGATCTACCTGGTCGAGGGTAACGATCTGGTGCTCGGGCCGTGGCAAGGGCCCGAGGCGACCGAGCACGTGCGCATCCCGGTCGGCCAGGGCGTCTGCGGCGCCGCGGCGGCGAGCGGGCAGACCGAGATCGTCGACGACGTCAACGCCGACCAGCGCTACCTCTCGTGCTTCCCCTCGACCCGCTCGGAGATCGTCGTCCCGATCGCCTACGACAGCCGCGTCGTCGGCGAGATCGACATCGACTCCGATCGGCCTGCAGCGTTCGGCGACGAGGACCGGGCCTTCCTCGAGCGAGTCGCCGAGTTGATCGCGCCGCACTGTCTGCAAGAATGAACCCGATGCCGTCTCCCGCATACATCGATGCCGGCTCGGGCAGCATGCTGCTGCAGCTCATTCTTGGCGGCGTCGCAGCCGCCGGGGTCACTGCGAAGCTCACCTGGCGCCGCTTGCTCCGCGTCTTGCGCATTCGCAAGGACGACGAGCAGCAGCAAGAGCAGCCCGAGCTCTAGCCTCATCAAGAACACAAAGACCGCGGCGCCCCACTGCCGTCCTCGAAGCAGTGGGCGCCGCAGCTCTGGTGGAGAAAAGCCCCTCTCCCCTAGATCACGTTGTAGTCAGGAATGTAGAAAACGCTATCCCTCGTTCGAGGTACCCCTCTCGTTCGAGGGACGATCCCTCATAAGAGTGATTTGATCCGATCCCCCGTTCGAGGGACTACGACGGGGTGACGCGGAAAGCGTCGAAGACCGCGTCGAGGTTCCGGAGCGCGGTCAGCAGGCTGCGCAGCGCCTTCACGTCTCCGACCTCCACGACGTACCAGTTCTTCGCGAGCTGGTCCTCGACGTGGCCGCCGTACTCGACGATGTTCACGCCGTGCTCCGCGAAGGTGCGGGCCACGTCCTCGAGGAGGCGCGGCCGATCCCACGAGTCGACTGCGATCTGGACGCGGAAGCTCTGGGTCGCCCCGCCGTCCCAGGAGACCTTCGTGAACCGCTCGGGGTTGCGCCGCAGCGCCTTCACGTTCGAGCAGTCGTCACGGTGGATCGTGATCCCCTTGCCGAGCGAGACGTAGCCGACGATCTTGTCGCCGGGCACCGGCGTGCAGCAGCGCGCGAGCCGCACGAGCACGTCGTTGACTCCGCGGACGTTGATGCCGAAGTTGTCGCTCGAGACCGCGTGGCGGGCTTTCGGTGCCTTGAGCGGGACGGCCTCCTCCTCGGCGACCTGCTCCGTCTTCAGGCGCTGGATGACCTTGTTGACGATCTGCGTCGCCTGGAGCTTCCCGGAGCCGAGCGCGAGGTAGAAGTCCTCGGCCTTCTTGAAGCCGGTCTCGCGGATCACCTGCGCGAGAACCGACGAGCCCTGCAGCTTCTTGTAGGGCAAGTTCTGCCGCTTGAGCGCCGACTCGAGGGTCTCGCGGCCCTTCTGCTCGGTCTCCTCGCGCGTCTCGCGCGAGAACCACTGGCGGATCTTGTTTCGCGCCCGCGAGGACGCTGCCAGCGAGAGCCAGTCGCGCGACGGGCCGCGCCCGCTCTTCGTGGTCAGGATCTCGACGAAGTCGCCGCTCTTCAGACGGTAGTGGAGCGGAACGATCCGGCCGTTGATCTTCGCGCCGACGGTGCGGTGGCCGACGTCCGTGTGCACGGCATAGGCGAAGTCGATCGGCGTC
>VAXM01000137.1 GCA_005883335.1 Actinomycetota bacterium | reverse complement strand
GATCAGCTCGTCATAGACGTCGCGTGCAGTGGAGAACGCGCTGCGGAGGCTGTCGCGGAGCTCCTCGTCCTGGATCGCCCGCGTGACGTAGGGCTTGACGTCGGCAACTCGGTCTTTCGCCTTGGCCATCTGGAAGGCCGTCCTTTCGCTCGTTTACGCGGGCATTCTCTACCCTCGGCGCCGGCGGCGCTAAACAGAAGCGGCGGCCTGGCGTTCCGAGGACGGCGCCGCCTTCGGCCGGCTGGTTCCCGCGGGGCTGAACGCCACGGCGAAGACGTCGTCGATCGAGTCGACGAGGACGAACTCGAGCTCCTCCCTCGTCTCCTCCGGCAGCTCCTCGAGATCGGGCTCGTTGTCGTGCGGCACGACGATCCGCTTGAGGCCGTAGCGCTGCGCAGCGAGCACCTTCTCACGGAGGCCGCCGATCGGCAGCACTTGGCCGGTCAGCGTGATCTCGCCGGTCATGCCCACGTCCTCGGCGACGGGGTCGCCACGCACGAGCGACGCGATCGCGGTCGCCATCGTGATTCCGGCTGACGGGCCGTCCTTCGGCACCGCGCCTGCTGGAACGTGGATGTGGACGTCGTGCTCCGCGAACCAGTCCTCGGCGACGCCGAGCTCGGTCGCATGCGCGCGCACCCACGAGAGGGCCGCCTGCGCGGACTCCTGCATGACCTCTCCGAGCTGGCCGGTGATCGTCAGCCGGCCCTTGCCCGGGTAGGCGGCGGCTTCGATGAAGAGCACGTCGCCGCCGACGGGCGTGTACGCCAGACCCGTCGCGACTCCCGGGTCGGCCGTGCGCTTGCGCGGGTCGGCCGGGAAGCGGCGCGGGCCCAGCCAGGAGCGAGCGCGGTCACCGTCGACCTCGACACGCTCGGCCTTCTCTTCGGCGATCTCGCGGGCGGTCTTGCGGCAGAGGTCGGCGATCCGGCGCTCGAGGTTCCGAACGCCGGCCTCGCGCGTGTACTCGCGGATGACCGTGAGGAGCGCCTCGTCGCCGATCTGTAGCTGTTCGTCGGTAAGCCCGTGCGCCTCGAGCTGCTTCGGCACGAGGTACTTGCGCGCGATCCCGAGCTTTTCGTCCTCGGTGTAGCCCGAGAGCTGGATCACGTCCATGCGGTCGAGCAGCGGCGGCGGGATCGTCTCGAGTTGGTTCGCCGTGCAGATGAAGAGCACCTTCGAGAGGTCGAACGGCAGGTCGAGGTAGTGATCGCGGAAGTGCTTGTTCTGCTCCGGGTCGAGCACCTCGAGCATCGCGCTCGCGGGGTCGCCGCGGAAGTCGGCGCCCATCTTGTCGATCTCGTCGATCAGCAGGACCGGGTTCTTCGACTCGGCGTCGCGGAGCGAGCGGATGATCGTGCCGGGCATCGCGCCGATGTACGTGCGCCGGTGGCCGCGGATCTCGGCCTCGTCGCGGACGCCGCCGACCGAGAGCCGCACGAACTTGCGCCCGGTAGTGCGCGCGATCGACTGGCCGAGCGAGGTCTTGCCGACCCCGGGCGGGCCGACGAAGCACAGGATCGGGCCGGTCAGGTCGTTCTTGAGCTTCGAGACGGCGAGGTACTCGAGGATCCGCTCCTTGACCTTCTCGAGGTCGTAGTGGTCCTCGTCGAGGACCTGCCGCGCGTGCTCGAGATCGAGGTTGTCCTTCGTCGTCTCGCTCCAGGGCAGCGAGAGGATCCAGTCGAGGTACGTGCGGATGACGCCGTACTCGGCGGCGGCGGACGGCAGCTTCTCCAGCCGCGCCAGCTCGCGCTCGACGGCCTTCTTCGCATCCTCGGGCAGGTTCTTCTCCTCGATCTGCTCGCGCAGCTCGTTGATCTCGGCCTGCTGCTCGTCGCCCTCGCCGAGCTCGTCCTGGATCGCCTTCAGCTGCTGGCGCAGGAAGAACTCGCGCTGGCCCTTCTCCATCTCCGACTGGACCTGCGACTGGATCTTCGAGCCGAGCTCGACGACCTCCAGCTCGCGGCCGAGGATCGCGAGGATCTGGCGCAAGCGCGCGGCGACGTCGGCGGTCTCGAGCAGCGCCTGCTTCTCCTCGGTCTTGAGGCGCAGCGTCGAGGCGACGAGGTGCGAGAGCGCGCTCGGGTCGTCGACGTTCGCCGCCGCGAGCTCCAGCTCGGCGGGCAGGTACGGGACGAGCGAGATCAGGCGCCCGAACTCGTTCTGAACGCTGCGGGTCAGCGCCTCGAGCTCGGGCGACTCCTCGACGACGTCCAGGACCTCGCTGAACTCGCCCACGAGGTACGGCTCGTCGGAGACGCGCCGGTCGAGACGGACACGGCCGACGCCCTGGACCAGGATCCGGAGCGTCCCGTCGGGGACGCGAATCATCTTGTGCACGACGGCAGCCGTGCCGACCTCGTGCAGGTCGTCCCAGCTCGGCTCGTCGATCCCGGAGTCGCGCACGGTGACGAGCGCGAGCATCCGCTCGCCGGCGACGACGTCGTCGACGAGCTTGACGGAGCGTTCCTGCCCGATCGCCAGCGGCGAGACCGACTGCGGAAAGACAACCGTCTCCTTCAGCGGCAGGACCGGCAGGACCGGCGGGATCTCGACGTCGCCCTGCTCGAGCTGCTCGTCGACCGTCAGCTCAGACACGGCTCGCTCCAATCGTGATCGTGACGCGCTCACGCTCGCGCTTGGCCGGCTTCTGCGCGATCGGCAGGACGATCGTGAGGAGGCCACGCTCGTAGCGCGCCGTCGCCCCTGCGGTGTCGACGGGCTCGGTGAGGGAGATTCGGCGCTGGAAGGCCCCGTACTCGATCTCCATCTGCTGGTAGCGACCCGTCAGCTCGGGGCGGCAGCGCTCGCCGGCGACGACGAGGACGCGGTCGGCTGCGATCACCTTGATCGCGCTCGGGTCGATGCCCGGCAGCTCGACGAGGACGTGCAGCGCCGGCGGATCCTCGCTGCGGATGCAGTCGACGTTCGGCCGGAAGCCGCGGCGCGCGACGACGAAGCGCGGGACGTTCCAGAGGTCGTCCACGAGCTCGTTGATCTCGTCGTGCAGCCTGTCGATGTCGTCTCGCTTTCGCATCTGTGGGGTCAACGCTAATCGGCTATCTACAGTTCCCCGAAAGCCTTTCGCGTACCGAGAAAGTTAGCAGACGCTAACTAGCCGCAGTGGAACGCTGGACACGCCTGATATTGCGCCATCGCCGGCTCGTAGTAGCCATCTGGCTCGTCGTGCTGCTAGCCGGCGGCTACTCGAACGGCAAGCTTTCCAAGCTTCTCTCGAACACCTTCACGATGCCGGGCACCGACTCCGAGCGGGCCCGGACGATCCTCAAGGACCACTACGGCGACCGCAGCGACGGCTCGTTCACGGTCGTCTTCCAGGTTCCGAGCTCGGCCGATCCAGCCTTGCGGCAGCGCCTCCAGGGCGCGGTGGCACGAGCGGCGAAAGAGGTTCCCACCGGCCATCCTCGCCCGCTCGCGCCGGGCGGCCCGCACGTCCTCTACGGTGACATCGTCTCGACGCTCAGCATCGCCGACGCGAAGGGCTACACGGGCGACATCCTGCGTACCCTTCCGCGCCGCAACGGCGTGACGCCGTACGTGACCGGGCAGGCAGCGATCCAGCACGACCTCGACCCGATCTTCAACGAGGACCTGAAGAAGGGCGAGCTGCTGATCGCGATCCCGATCGCACTCGTGATCCTGCTCGTGGTCTTCGGGCTCTCCGCAGCGGTGACGATCCCGCTCCTGTTCGCCGCGTGCACGATCATGGGGACGCTCGGGCTCGTCTACGTCTTTGCCCACTACGTCACGATGGCGACGTACGTGACGAACCTCGTCCAGCTAATCGGACTGGGGATCGCGGTCGACTACTCGCTCCTGATCGTCTACAGGTTCCGCGAGGAGCTGCATCGCACCGAGTCGAAGGACGACGCGATCGTGCGCACGATGGCGACCGCGGGCCGGGCAGTCATCTTCTCCGGCGCTACGGTTGCGATCGGGCTCGCGCTGCTGCTCTTCATGCCCTCGCCGTTCATGCGCTCGATGGGGATCGGCGGCTTCCTGATCCCGCTCGTTTCGATGGCGGCCGCGGTGACGCTGCAGCCGGCGCTGCTTTCGCTCTACGGTCGGAGGGGCGTGCGTCGCGCGGCGTTCGTGCGCCGGGCGCGTGATTCCGGCCGGCGAGGCTTCTGGGAGCGCCTCGCGGCGGCGATCATGCGGCGGCCGCTGGCGTTCCTGACCGGGGGCGCCGCGCTGCTCATCGCGGTCGCGGTTCCCGTCTTCGCGCTCCAGTTGACTCCGGGCTCGGCCAAGGGCATCCCGCAACACCCGCAGGCGATTCACGGCTTCGATGTCCTGAGCCGGGCAGTGGGCGCCGGCGCGCTCTCGCCGACGCAGATCGTCATCGACTCGGGCCGGCCGGGCGGCGCGACAGCTCCCCCTGTGCAGCGCTCGATCCACACGCTGATCGCGGACGTGCGCCGGGATCCCGAGGTGCGGTTCGTCCGCTACCAGCCGACGGCGCCGTGGATCGACCCGAGCGGCCGCTACGCGCAGGTCGTCGTCGCGGGCCACCACGAGTACGGCGACGAGGCGGCGCAGAGCTTCGTCCACCGGCTCCGCGGCGACATCATCCCCTCGGCGCACTGGCCCGCGGGGATGCGTGTGCTGGCCGGCGGCGGCCCGCCGCAGGGCGTGGACTTCATCGACCGCTCGTACGCGGTCTTCCCGTGGCTCGTGCTCGCCGTGCTCGTGCTGACGTACCTGCTCCTCCTGCGCGCGTTCCGCTCGATCCTGCTGCCGCTGAAGGCGGTGCTCTTGAACCTGCTCTCCGTTGGCGCGAGCTACGGGGCGCTCGTCCTGGTCTTCAAGTGGGGCCTCGGCAAGAGCCTCTGGGGGCTCTACCAGTTCCCGCAGGTCGAAGCCTGGATCCCGATCTTCCTGTTCGCGATGCTCTTCGGCCTCTCGATGGACTACGAGGTCTTCCTGGTCACGCGCATGCGTGAGGCGTGGGATGAGACGAGGGACAACGCGCGCGCCGTTGGGCTCGGGCTCGAGCGGACGGGACGGATCGTGACCGCGGCGGCGATCGTGATGGTGGCCGCGTTCTCCGGGTTCATCGCCGGCCGCGTGGTCGGCCTGCAGGAGTTCGGCTTCGGCCTCGCAGTCGCGATCTTCGTGGACGCGACGATCGTCCGCGCGCTGCTCGTCCCGTCGCTGATGGCGCTGTTCGGCCGCTACAACTGGTGGCTGCCCGGGCGCATCGCCCGCGTAATGCGTGTTCCGGAATCGCCGCTCGAGGGCGGTCGTGCCGCACTCAGGCCCGCCGGGCGCTAGTCCGCGTAGCATCTCGCCGCGATGGAAGGCTCGCTCAAGGGCGTGATCCTGGCCGGGGGCACCGGGTCGCGGCTGCACCCGCT
>VAXM01000075.1 GCA_005883335.1 Actinomycetota bacterium | reverse complement strand
CGGCCTTCTCGAGATTCGGGCCCTTCTCGGGGCCGCTCGTCATCTGGACACAGGCGACGCGTAGGAGGTCGGACACGCGCGCAGGATAGCTTTCGAGCATGGAGGCGATCACCGCCGCGCCGTCCCGTGCGCGCGTGCTGCAGGCTCTTCGCAGCCGCAACTTCCGCCTGCTCTGGACCGGGCAGACGGTCTCGATGCTGGGCGACACGGCCTTCCTCGTCGCGCTCGGCTGGCGGACGTTCACGCTGACAGGGTCGGCGCGCTCGCTCGGCTACGTGCTCACGCTCCAGGGGATCGGGCTGTTGCTGACGGTCCTGGTGGGCGGGGCGTTGGCCGACCGCTACGACCGCCGGAAGATGATGCTCGTCTCGGACTTCGCGCGCTTCGGTCTGATCGGTGCGCTGACGGTCATCGACGGCACGGGGCACCTGAGTTTCGGGATCCTGCTCGGGCTCGCCTTCGCGGAAGGACTCGCGACCGGGTTCTTCACCCCGGCGCTCGGCGGGCTCGTGCCGCTGGTGGTCGAGGAGCCGCGACTCGGCTCCGCGAACGCGCTGATCGGCATGGCGCGGCAGGGGAGCCTTTTGATCGGCCCTTCCGTGGCCGGCCTGCTCTACGGCTTCGCCGGCTCGACGGTCGTCTTCGGCTTCAACGCATCCTCGTATCTCGTCTCGTTCGCGTTCGTCTGGGCGACGCGGCCTCGGGTCCCCGAGCGCGCGGCCGCCGAGGGAACGCTCCGTGAGATCCGCGCCGGCTTCCGCTACGTGGCCGGGGTGCCGTGGCTCTGGGTGACGATCTCGCTGTTCGCCTTCGTGCTGATGTGCCAGTGGGCGCCGATCCAGGTGCTGACGCCGAAGCTCGTCCGCGCGCATTTCCACCTCGGCGTGGGCGCATACGGAGTGATCTTCTCGATGCTCGGCGCCGGGATGATCGTCGGGGCGGTCGCGTTCGCGCAGCTGGATCTGAGGCGGCGGCGCGGCCTGATCTCGTACCTGATCTGGATGGTGAACAGCCTGCTTGTGGTCGTCTTTGCGCTCTCGCCCTGGTACTCGCTCGCGATCGTGGCGTCGTTCCTGCGCGGAACGTGCATCGGCTTCGGCGTGGCGGTCTGGGAGACGATGCTGATGGAGCTCGTGCCCCAGCACATGCTCTCGCGCGTGATCAGCCTCGACTGGTTCGGCTCGTTCGGGCTGACTCCGATCGGCCTGGTGGTCGTGGGGGCGATCTCAGGCCTCGCCGCGCCCGGGACGATCATCGCGCTGGGGGCGTGCATCTCGATCCTGATCGTCGCCGGCGGCCTCTTCTCGCGCCAGATCCGGGAGATCGATTAGTGCCCGTTTACTGGAAGCCGAAGTACGGCACGCGCTCTTCGCGACACCGCGCTTGGGTGCGGCAACAGAACAAGCGTGAGGCTGCAGTCCGACGAGCTCCGAAGGTTTCGCTCCGCGAGCGGCTACGCCGGCTGCTCAGGCGCTAACCTGTCTCCGCTCGGGGTGTGGCGCAGCCTGGTAGCGCGCTCCGTTCGGGTCGGAGAGGTCCCCAGTTCAAATCTGGGCACCCCGATCGAGTCGCGGGGGAACCGCCGGTTCCCCCGCAAAACTCTCGGTGGCAGCCACCGAACCGAAATCGTCACATCTCCGTGCCAGAGGCCTGGCGATCGCGCGCAAATGGGACGGATTAGGTGGCAGCCACCGTCAAGAGACCGTCACGAGGGAGAAACTCTTCAATCGCGTCGGCGCAGGCCTCCGGGCGCTCGCCGATCAGGAGATGGCCGCAGTCGGCAATGGCTCGCAGCGGGGCCCGCAGGCGACGGGCGTAGTCGAAGGCGTCGTCGATCGGGAGCTGGTGGTCGCGCGCGCCCCAGAGGAGCAGCACAGGACAGCGGACGCGGTCGAGGTCGCCGCGCGGGTCGTCCCGGATGAGCGCCTTCGCGGCGCTGACGGTGTCCGTGTGTCGCGCCGGCCCCGAGAGAAACGACTCCGCGATGTCGGCCGGCAAGGCAGGGGGATCGGATGCGCCCCAGCGTCCGAAGACGAGCGTCTTCAACAATGCCGACCGCGCGACGCGCCGCCGGTACGGCGCGATCCGCTTGCCCGGCTTGACCAGGCCCGTCATCGTCAGCGCATAGCGGGCCTGTCGCGTCCCGGACGAGATCCCCGCGGCGCCCGCCAGCACGAGCGCGGTCACGAGCTCGGGCCGGCGGATCGCCAGTCGCAACGTGATCGCGCCGCCGAGCGAGTGGCCCACGACCGCCGCCGGCCGCTCCATCAGCAGCGCGATCCGGTCCGCATATGCGTTCAGGCTCGGCGCGGCGGGAAGCGGCGCCGAGCCGCCGTGGCCGGGCAGCTCGGGCACCAGCACCTGCCGTCCCGGAAGTAGCAGCGGCGCCAGCGCGAGCCAGTTCGCGGCCGCGCCGCCCAGTCCGTGGACGAGGACCAGCGGCTCGCCCTCGCCCGCGACGAGGTAGCGCAGGCGGCACCCTCGCGCCTCGGCGAAGCGCTCCTCGAAACCCGGCAAGTCACCCTTTGCGTCCATCCCGGTCCGTGATTATTCTTGGAGGTGATGAATCGCTCGGGGAGGCAGGACCCCTGATTCCTGCCACACACCCAAGAGGAGCAGTCGGCTAGCCCGTCAGCGCTGAGAGCGCGGCGGGCTTTTTGCTAAGGCATTGCTTGCAATGCCGGCGATAAGAGGCGGCGACGGCTTTGCCGGCGTCGCCGTTTCCGAAGCGAGAGGAGCAAGATGCCAAATCACCTGACGCCCGAGGAGCTCTCGAAGGAGCTCGGCATCGACCGCCAGGAAGTGATCAAGGTCTGCGTTCAGGAAGGCGTGCCGATCTACCAGGGCAAGATCGACAAGACGCTCTTCCAGGCACAGCTACAGGCGATCGGCACCTCACCACAGCCCCACTAACCGCGGTCTTACTTCCGCGCTGCGGCGCGCTCTGAGAAGTCGGCGTCGGTGTTTTGGCCAAGGAGCTCGACCCGGACCGAACGAGGTGAGCGCCTACGTTGATGAGTGTCGGGAGCGCTTCGGGTCGACCCGATCTGCCGCGTGCTGGACGTGTCGGCGTCCGCCTACTACGCGTCTGGGTGTCGCTCCACGCCCTCGAGCTAGCGATCGTGGAATACGTCGGCTGGTTCAACCTTGACCGCCTGCACTAGGCCCTCGGCGACCTACCACCAGCCGAGTTCGAAGCTCTCTACGCTCCGCAGACCAAGACAACAATCACTCTCTAATGAAAAGGATTTCAAGAACGGGAGAAGCCAAATGAGCTGGAACCCGTACGTCAACCTGCCCCCTGCGGCCTCATTCTCACTGACCAGCAGCGACCTGAAGGAGGGCGAGAAACTGGCGATGCCGCAGATCAGCGGCATCTTCGGCGCCAGCGGCCAGGACGTTTCCCCGCAGCTCTCCTGGAGCGGCTTCCCGTCGGGAACGCAGAGCTTCGTGGTCACTATGTGCGACCCCGAAGCGCCTACCGTCACCGGCTTCTGGCACTGGGCCGTGGTCAACATTCCCGGCAACGTCACCGAGCTGCCTGCGGGCGCCGGCGACGAGTCCGGCTCTAGGCTCCCGGAGGGCGCTTTTCAGCTCAAAAACGACGCCAGGATGGCGTGCTACGTCGGCGCCGGGCCGCCGGAGGGCCACGGCAGGCACCGCTACATCTTCGCCGCCCTCGCCCTCGAGGCGGAGAGAGTCGAGATCGACAAGGAAGCGACGCCCGCATTGCTGATGTTCAACCTATTCAACGGCACTCTTGGACGCGCCTTCCTCGAGGGTTGGTACGAGAGGTAGACCCAGAGGAAGCGTGAAACACCGGTAGATGAAGAGAGGAACCCACAAAACCCAGTCTCCGTCGAACCCAGCCCGGCTCAAATCGCTCGGGCAAGTCAGGGGAGATAGCCCTAGCCCATGCCAGGTCGTCAGCGCACCGCTTGATAGTGGTTGGCTCATCGCGCATAAGCTTGCTGCGATTGAGCGTCTCATGGATGGCGATGGGGGAGCGCACACAGCAGCGTTGCCCAGCGAGCAGGTTCTGCGCTGGGTGGCCGGAGTGGTCGGCGGGATGCGCGTCGTTTCGATCGAGAACGCCTCCCGCAGCACCCACCGTCCCTCTGGCACATTCCGCCTCCGATTCGAAGGAACGTCGGCCGCCGCCACTGACCTAATCCTGAAGGTCTCGGTGCCGCATTGGATCACCGACGGCATGGTGATCACCAACGCCCGCGCCCTTCGGCTGGCCGAGACGTATGGCCTGGCCGGGCCGCGCCTGATCGCCGCCGATCTCGACGGGAGGGCCAGCGGAACCGTGGCTAGCCTGGAGACCTTCCTGTCCGGCAGCAGCGATCTCCCGCCGATTGTTTCTGCCGCCCGCCTCCGGGAAGCCGGCGCCGCAATCGCGCGGTTCAACGCCGTCGTCTTGGCGCCACAGGCCGACCTGCCGCACCGGCCCCGGCCGTGCGCCGCCGACGACCGAGCCGCCGACCGCCGGCGGGGCCGGATGCCGACGACACCTCTGTTGCAGCAGGCCGACGAGCGGGTCAGGTCGCATGGCGTGCCCGCGGCCGCGTCGGTGTTCCTGCATGGCGACGTCTGGGGCGGCAACATGCTGTGGGAGGGCGACCGTTGCGTCGCGCTGATCGACTGGAAGGGAGCCGGGGTTGGTGATCCGGGAGTCGATCTCGGCAGCCTTCGGATGCAGATGGCGCTTCAGTACGGCCAGGACGCGCCAGCCCGTGTGTTGGAGGGCTGGCAGCGACAGGCCGGGCGGGCGGCGATCGCGGTGCCCTACTGGGATGCCGTCGCCGCGCTCAACACGCCGACCGTGATTCACGGCGAGTGGCTACCGGGGTTCGCCGGCGACGGTAGCCCGCTGGACGCCGCGGCCGTCACGGAGCGCCGCGACGTGTTCCTCCGCACCGCCCTCGATCAGCTTCCGACACCAATCAGCTGACGGCGGCGCTGCGTTGAAGACACGCGGAGACCGAGACCCCGCTCACCCGATCCATCCGCACGCTCACTCAGGGCACATTGCTGAACACTCGCGCAGCCGAACGCCGCCTTTGCGCGTAGATTGGTGTTGCCATGTCGAGCTGGTACGACGTCTTGGCGGACCGATACGGGGACTGGTCGTCCACTAGCGTCGCTGCTGACGTCGCGTTCTACGTCGGGCTTGCCCGTGATGCTGACGGGCCATTGGTCGAGCTTGCAGTTGGCACCGGGCGCGTTGCGATCCCGGTTGCTCACGCAACGGGCAGGCGTGTAATAGGGATTGACTCTTCGCCGGCGATGCTCGCGCAGGCTCGAGTGCGCGCAGTTGAGGAGGGAGTCGAGCTCGACCTGCGTGAAGGAGACATACGGGAGCTTGAAATCGAGGAGCCGGCGGCCTTGATCTACTGCCCTGGGCGGTCTCTGCTGCATCTGCCCACATGGGCCGATCGTCGCCGTTGCTTCGAGCGGGTCGCGGCATCGCTTCGGTCTAACGGCCGCTTCGCCTGGAACGCGTTCGCCTTCGACCATCACGTCGCATCCGTCATAGACGGCCAGCATGCCGACGCGCACGCCGGCGTCCCGCTGCCGCACACCAACCACTACAGCGTCAGCGATAACCGAGTCGACATCACCTTGGACGATGGTGGAACCGGTTCGCTCTGGTGGGCAACCAAGAACGAATGGCTGGGGCTTCTCGACGTCGCGGGCCTGCGCCTCGAAGCTCTCTATGGCGGATTCGCCGGGGAACCGCTCGACGACGGCAGCCGTGAGTACGTCTTCGTGGGCCGTCGGTAAGCGCCCAGCCTGGCCGTCACGACAGCGCCGGGGGACATTCCCGCACACTGGCGCACGGGCGAAGACTGTCCCTATTTCGCCGTTCGGCCCTCGCGTTCAGTCCGACACTCGGCCACGAACGGAGCCAGTGTGTCGATGCACTCTTCGCAGAGGTGGAGATTGCTATCCACTGCGACGATGATGCGGCCTCTGCGCGCCTCGCTCCGACACATCGTGCACTGCGGATCAGGCCGTGGGCGGCCGGCTGCTCGCTCTTCGCGTCTCAGCCTCCGCAGCTCGCGCTTGCTCACGTCGCTCGCCATGTTGGAATCATGCCCGTTGGCGTCGTACGAGCTGCTCGGGTGACATTCCCGCACACTGGCCCATCTGAGTATCCAGTCCTCGACGCTGATGCCCTGCTATGAGCCTGCTCGCGCAGTCTCGTCGATCGTTTCGGCCCAGGCACGTGCTGCAGCAGCGACATCGGCAGAGCCCGAAGCACTGGAAATGCGCTTCGACAACGAGATTGCCACGTCGCCAGTGATAGGTCACCTCGGGGCCGTTAGCGTCCGTCTCGAGGAGCCAGCCCTCGTCGCCGAGATACTCGACCTCCTCGTCCCTTGTGATGACTCCAAATCGCTTGGCCCAGCCACGGGAGTAGGCGTTGAACGGCGCCATCAGCTTGTGGGCCGAGGCGGCGCGGGCAAAGACCTGGGTATAGAGGTGGGCGAGCTTGTGGGTGTCCTCCCACGTGGTCGTCGCAGCTCCGATGGAGACGATGTCCGCCGTCTGCCTCATCAGTTCGACGTCGAGAGGGTCGGTGGACTCGGTTTCGGTCGTCGAGCCTCCCGACGACACGTGTTTCTTGGGATTCTTCGGCCAGCTCCAGCCAGGTCTTGCGGGTCGGACATTTGCGATCCGCACGGCGTCAGCGGCCGTGAAGACCTGCTGCCGCTCCTCGCCTCCACTGCAGCCGCCAACGACGACCGCCGCGACAACGGCGATTGCGCCGCGAATCATGGCGACCGTCACGACCCGCGATCCTCGCACAGGCCACACGCGAGTGCTGTACGCGAATGTGTCGGGGGACATTCCCGCACACTGGCCCAGGCGAGAGTTACTTTCGCCCGGCTGCTGCGCGCTTCTTCGGCGCGACCTTCTTCGCCGGCTTGGCGCCGTCGCCCGCCCCGGAGCCGGTCTTCGTCGCCGCGACGCTTTGCTTGAGCGCCTCCAGCAAGTCGATGACCGGCGCCTCGGCCACTGGTTCCGGCACCGAGATCTCCTCGCCCTTCAGCTTCGCCTCGAGCAGCTCGCGCAGGTTCTGCCGGTACTCGCTGTGCAGCGCTTCCGGCTCGAACTCACCCACGAGCCCGTCGATCAGCTGCCGCGCGAGCTGGAGCTCCGGCTCCTGCACCTCGGTCTCGCCGACTGCCTCGTCGATCTCGGCCTGCGAGCGCACGTCCTCGGCAAGGAACAGCGTCTCGAGCACGAGCGCGTCGCCCTTCGGACGGATGAGGCAGAAGTTCTCGTTTCCGCGAATCACCATCCGGCCGATCGCCGCCATGCCCGTCTCCTTCATCGCCTCCAGCAGCAGCACGTAGGGACGCCGCTGCCCGGCCGCGCTGGACGGCGCCAGGAAGTAGGTGCGGTCGAAGAAGAGCGGATCGACCTGCTCGAGCGGCACGAACCGCGAGATGTCGATCGCGCGCGAGGTGTCGTGCTGCGCGATCGCCTCGAGGTCAGCCTCCTCGACGATCACGAACTGGCCCTTCGAGACCTCCCAGCCCTTGACGATCTCGTCGTTCGAGACCTCCCGCTCGTGCGTCGGGCACCAGCGCTTCTGCTTGATCGGCGTCTTGCACTCGCGGTGCAAGGTGCGGAACGAGACATCGGACGAGCGCGCCTTCGGCGTCGTCGCAGGCGCCAGCCCGACCGGGATCGTGACCAGGCCGAAACTCAGGGATCCGTTCCAGATAGTTCGCATGGGGCCGCCTAATAAGTGTAGTGGGACCGGGCGTTTTCGCCGCGAGTCGGTGCTTCCCTTCTACGATTGGACCAGTGACCGAGGCGGGCGGAGGGCGGACTATCGGGCGGCTCTGGCGCGACGCCGTCGGCGCGGGCCGGTCGAGTCCGGCCTACCTCGTCGAAGGGTCCGACGGCTGGCACGAGGTCAGCTGGGAGGAAGCGGGCAGAGCCGTGGATGAGATCGCGAACGGACTGCTCGCGCTCGGAGTTCACAAAGGCGACGCCTTCGGAATCCTGGCCCAGACGAGTCTCGAGTGGTCGCTGTTCGACTACGCGCTCGCGCTGACCGGAGCCGTCGGCGCCGCGATCTACGCCAACAGCTCGCCGAAGGACTGCAAATACGTCATCGAGCACTCGGACGCGGTCGGCGTGCTCGTCGAAGACGAAGAGCAGCGCGCCAAGATCGCCGGCCTCGGCCTTCCCCACGCGATCTCGTTCGCCGAGCTCGACGACCTGCGCGCGCGGGGACGCGAGTTCGCGGCGGCCAACCCGACGGCACTAGCCGAGGCGGAGGCCGCAATCGACGAGGACGACCTCTTCACGTTCATCTACACCTCGGGCACGACCGGGCCGCCGAAGGCCTGCATGATCCGCCACCGCAACTACTACGAGATGGCGGCCTGCATCGAGGGCGTGGAGGGCTTCGCGGTCTTCGACGACACGATGCTGCTTTACCTGCCGCTCGCCCACAACTTCGGCCGGCTGATGCACCTACTCGGGGGCTTCATCGGCTTCACGCTCGCGTTCTGCCCGGATCCGCTGCGCGTCGCCGAGGCCCTGCCCGCGGTTCGGCCGACGATCCTGCCGAGCGTTCCGCGGCTCTACGAGAAGGTGCACACCGCGCTCGTTTCGCAGTTCGAGCAGACCCAGGGCGTGCGGCGGAGCCTGCTCGACTGGGCGCTGCGCACGGGGCGGCAGGCGAGCGCGTACAGACAGCTCGGCGCGTCCCTTCCCCCCGGGCTCGCGCTCAGGCATGCCGTGGCCGACCGGCTCGTCTACCGCAAGGTCAAGAACCGGCTCGGCGGCCGCCTGCGGCTGGGCGTCTCCGGGGGGGCGCCGCTCGCGAAGGAGATCGGCGAGCTCTTCCATGCCCTCGACATCACCATCATCGAGGGCTGGGGCCTGACGGAGTGCACCACCGCGGCGGCGGTCAACCGGCCCAGCCGGCTTCGGTTCGGAACGGTCGGCCTGCCGCTGCCGGGCTTCGAGGTTCGCACCGCGGAGGACGGCGAGCTGCTGATTCGCAGCCCCACGATCTTCGCGGGCTACTACAAGGACGAGGAGGCGACGCGCGAGGTGCTCGGCGAGGACGGCTGGCTCCACTCGGGCGACTTAGGCGAGATCGACGAGGACGGCTTCATCCGGATCACCGACCGGAAGAAGGACATCATCGTCACGGCCGGCGGCAAGAACGTCGCGCCGCAGAACCTCGAGAACGCGCTCAAGCTCGCGCCGCTCGTCTCGCAGGCGCTCGTCGTCGGCGACCGGCGCCGTTACGTGGCCGCGCTGATCACGGTCGATGCGGCCGTGGCCGAGGGACTGTCCCCGGGACAGGTCCAGGAGCGTGTGCAGAAGATCGTCGACGAGGCCAACTCAGACCTGTCGCGTTTCGAGCAGATCAAGCGCTTCGCGATCCTGCCGCGCGAGTTCAGCGCAGAGGAGGGCGAGGTGACGCCGACGCTGAAGCTCAAGCGCCGCGTCTGCGCCGAGCACTTCGCGGCCGAGATCGAGGAGCTTTACGCCTAGAGGCGCCGCGCGCCGACGTACGTCGACGCGTACCAGCCGCTGATGCTCGAAATCTTGACCACGTCCCCGGTGTGGGGCGCGTGGATGAACTGGCCGCCGCCGATGTAGAGCCCCACATGGCCTAGCCCGTCGAAGAAAACGAGGTCGCCTGGCTGCAGGTCGCCGGACGACACCGGCGAGCCGTACCCGTACTGCGCCGCGGCGTTGTGCGGCAGCGAGACCCCCATCCGCCCGTAGACGTACATGGTGAACCCGGAGCAGTCGAAGCCGGCGGGCGAAGCACCACCCCAGACGTATGGCGTGCCGAGGTACTGCATCGCGATCCCGACGACCCCGCCGTAATGCGAGGGCGGTGGCGCTCCAGCTGGAGGCGCCTGGATGCCGACGGTCTGGCCCAGCGACGAGGCCGCCGACTGCTGCTGCTGCGTCAGACGTGCCTGCGCCTCACGCTGCAACTCGGCCTGCCGAGCCGCCTCCTCGGCCTGCAAATGCTGGATCTCGCTGTGGATCGACGCTAGGAGCGCCTTGCGCTGGCCGAGCTGGCTCTGGATCGAGGCCCGGGCCGCAGCGCGCTGGCCCACGACCTGCACCTGCTCGGCGTGCGCGCGCTTCAGCTCGCGTTGCCGCTGCTGGACCTCGCGTCGCAGGGCAACGACCTGTTTCAGGACGAGCGAGTCCTGCTGCGAGACCCGGTCGACCGCATCCATCCGGCTGAGCATGTCGTCGAGGCTCGACGAGCCGAGCAGAACCACGAGCGTCGAGTCCTGGCCGCCCTCCGAGGTGTAGATATCGACCAGGCGCGACGAGAGCTGACGCTGCGAATTTTTGAGGCTCCGCTTCGCGACCGAGAGGCTCTGGGTGTTCTGCGAGAGGTCGTGCTTGATGTGCGCGAGCTTGACCGTCGCGAGGTCGTAGGCCTCGATCGCCCGCTCGAGGCTCGAGTCGAGCTGCTGGATCTGGTTGAGCACGCTCTGCGCCTCGGCGCGCTTCGAAGCAACCGAGTCAGCGGATGCGGAAACAGCAGCCGCCGCGAACAATGCTGCGATCGCGATGACCAGTGCCGGCGCCTTTCGTCTGGTCGAGCTCGAGGGGGGCGATTCGCTCGACAGGCGCCCTCCTGCGAGGGGCCGGTTCGTCACAAGCACGGCACCCTAACAACCCGATCGGATGCTCGCAATGGCTCAGTGTGACAATTGACGCCAAGTGTCCCCGGCCACCGAGGACGCACAAGCCTGTGTGTTACGGTGCCGCGTCGTGTCGGGGGAGACTCGCAAGGCGCGGTTGTGGCCAGCCGCAGCCGCGTTGCTCGTTCTCTGCTGTCTCGTGCCCGCAAGAGTCGGCGCGGACACGCCCGCGACGCTCCGCGCGCGGGCCTCTCATCTCTCGCAGCAGAACACGAACCTGGCGGTCCGGGCGCACAGCGCGCTGCTCGAGCTCTACGCACTCGACTCGCGCCTCGCCCGCCAGCGCGCGCACATCGTCGCGCTGCGGATCCATACCGCTCAGGTGCGCGCGGCCCGCCAGGCCGCCCAGCGCCGGCTGAGGATCGCGCGCCGCTCCCTCTCGGCCGCCCAGCGGGCTCTCTCGCTGCATCTGCAGCAGCTCTACGAGCAGGGCGACAGCGATCCGGTCGCGGTCGTCCTCGGCGCCAGCTCCGTGAACGAGGCGCTCAACGGCCTCGACACGATCAACCGGGTCGCGAGCCAGGACAGGCTCGTGGTCCGCCAGACGCAGGAGGCACGGCGCAACTACCGGGCGCAGACTCGGGCTCTTTCCTCACGCGAGCGCGAGCTGACGGCGCTCGAGCAGCAGGCCTCCCAGACCGCGCGGGCGCTGGAGAGCTCTCGTGCCCGGCGGGCTTCGTACATCGTCGGCCTGGGATCGGAGCGCCGCCTCAACGCGGCGGCGATCTCGGAGCTCGTCCAACAAGCCCGGGCGATCGAGGCGAAGTCGAGGCAGATCTCGGCGGTCGCCTCCGCCACGGGCAGCGGCGGCACGACCGTGGGTACGACAGGCACCCTGACCGTCACCGCGACCGGGTACTCGCTGCGCGGCCGAACGGCCACCGGAGCGCCCGTCGGCTGGGGCGTCGTGGCCGTCGACCCGAGCGTGATTCCGCTCGGCACGCGGATGTCGATCCCCGGCTACGGCGAGGGCTTCGCGGCGGACACGGGGTCAGCCGTGCGCGGCAACACGATCGATCTCTGGTTCCCGACGGTCGCCCAGGCGCGTGCCTGGGGCCGGCGAACGGTCACGATCACCCTCCACTGATCTAAACTGCCCTGCCCAACCGGAGGGGGTCGGTGAGCGAGAGCGCCCAGACAAGCCCCGACGAGATCAGCGTTCGCGTCCTGCTCGTGGACGATCACGACCTGTTTCGCACCGGCCTGCGGAACCTTCTGGAGGAGCGCGGCGTCCAGGTTGCCGGCGAGGCGGCGGCCGGGGCCGAAGCGGTCCGGCTCGTCCGCGAGCTCGCGCCCGACGTCGTCGTTATGGACCTGCACATGCCGGGCATCTCGGGCATCGAGGCGATCCGGCAGATCGCGTCGATCGCGCCGCTGACCCGCGTTCTCGTCCTGACGATCTCGGACCACGACGAGGACGTGCTCCACGCGATCCTCGCGGGAGCCTGCGGCTATCTGCTTAAGGATGCGTCCGTGGACGAGCTGATCCGCGGCATCGAGGCCGCCGCGGTCGGAGAGTCGCTCGTCTCACCGGCCATCGCCGGCAAGGTGCTGCAGCAGGTGCGCGCCACGACGGTCTCGCCGGAGGCGGCCGATGCGATCCGCGCGGAGCTCTCTCAGCGGGAGCTCGACGTGCTCAAGCTGATCTCGAGCGGCAAAGACAACGCGATGATCGCCGCAGAGCTCCACATCAGCCCGAAGACGGTCAAGAACCACATCTCGAACATCCTGATGAAGCTCCAGATCGAGAACCGCATCCAGGCCGCGGTCTACGCGGTCCGCAGCGGAATCGTCTGACTCAGGCAGTCGCGCGAACTGCTGTGGCATGCGCTCGCAGCCGCGAGAGCGTGCCCCGCAGGCGCTCGATCTCGGCGCCTGCGAGCGAGATCCGACGGGAGACTTGCACGAGCTCCTTCGCCTTCTGCTCGCGGTTCCCGTCATGCAGCTCTGCGGCCAGCTCCGTCATCCGCCGCTCGAGCCGCAGCTGCTCGGCCTCGAGCGAGAGGGCGTGCGCGTAGCCGTCTGTGAGCGTCCGCTCCAGGCGGGCAAGCGTCGCCGGCTCGTCCGGCGAGGACGACGCGGTGAGCAGCTGGTCGATCTGCTCGAGCAGGGCTGGAATCGGATTGGACGCCAAGCTTCGGCGATTATCAGTCGGACGGCCCGAGCCGTACAAGGGCCGGGTGGCCCATCCGTGAGGACGATACGGCCCATGCTTGACGGGAGTGCCGATGCTCCGAACAATGCAGGCCGTGGCGCGCCGCCGGGTCCTCATCGCTTTGCTTGGCGCGCTCGTGCTGGTCTCGTCCGCCGGCGCGAGCGGCTCGGCGCTCGAGACGCGGCTCGCCAAGGCGCTGGCCGTGCCGCACGTCTCGCGCGCTCGCACGGCAGCGCTCGTCTTCGACCTGCAGACCGGCACCACCGTCTTCGCCCAGCACGACTCGCTCGCGCTCGCGCCGGCCTCGAACGAGAAGCTCGGCGTGACCTACGCGGCGCTCGTCGGGCTCGGGCCTGAGTTTCGCTTCGAGACGGACGTCATCGGCCGCGGCGAGCTGGACGGAACCGTCTGGCGGGGCAGCCTCCTGCTCGTCGGCCACGGGGATCCCACGCTTTCGTCCGCTGACCTCGCGGCGCTGGCGCAGCAGGTGCGCGCGGCGGGTGTCCGGCGGGTGACCGGCGCGATCCTGGGCGACGAGTCGTACTTCGACGCGCGCCGCACCGCGCCCGGCTGGAAGGCGGGCTACTACATCAACGAGTCGCCGCCGCTCTCGGCGCTGACCGTCGACCGCGGCTACTACGCAGGGCGCATCTGGCGCAACCCCGCGCTTGGAGCGGCGCTTGCCTTCCGGGCTGCGCTTCGCCGGGCGGGCGTCTACGTCGTCGGCGCGGGGGGAACCGGCGTCGCGCCTGAGGACGGCATCGGGCTGGCGTCGGTCGAGTCCGACCCGCTTGCGACGGTCCTGCGCTGGATGGACCGCGTCAGCGACAACTTCTCGGCGGAGCTCGTGCTGAAGCAGCTCGGAACCCTCGTGGCGGAGCCCGGAACGACAGCGCGCGGCGCCGCCTACGTCTCGCAGACGCTGGCCGCGGCGGGCGTGCCGCTCGCCGGCGTCCGCATCGTCGACGGCTCGGGCCTGTCGGTGCTCGACCGCGTCACCGCCCGCGAGCTCGCCGCCGTGCTCGAGACCGCCTGGGCCGACCCGGACGTGGGCCCGGTCCTCTTCGCCTCGCTGCCGATCGCCGGGATCAACGGCACGCTGTCCGACCGCATGCGCCGCCCGCCCGCCCGCGGCAACGTCGTCGCCAAGACCGGCACGACCCAGACAGCCTCCGCCCTCTCCGGCTACGTCAAGCGGCGCTTCGTCTTCTCGGTGCTGCAGAACGGCAACCCGATCTCGACGCTCTGGGCGCGCCGCGCGCAGGACCGCTTCGCGACCGTTCTAGCCGCGCAGTAGCCCCTTCAGCGCCGCCTCGTCGAGCACGGCAACGCCGAGTTGCTCGGCTTTCGCGAGCTTCGAGCCGGGGCTCTCCCCGGCGATCACGCCGGTCGTCTTCTTCGAGACCGAGTCGGCAACCCTCGCGCCCTTGGCCTCGAGCCCCTTGCGCGCCTCGTCGCGGCTGAAGCCCTCGAGCGTCCCGGTGATCACGTAGGTCGAGCCGGTCAGCGGACCCTCGACCGGCCGCTCCTCCGGCCCCGCCTCGAATCGCAGGCCGAGCCCCTTCAGCTCCTCGACGAGCCGGAGGTTGTCCTTGTCCGAGAACCACTCGGCGATCGCCTCGGCGCGCTCGGGGCCGATCCCCTCGACATCCTGGATCTCCTCCTGCGAGGCCTGGGCCAGGCGGTCGCCGCTCCCGAAATGCCGTGCGAGATTCTGGGCCGTGACCCAGCCCACGTCGGGGATGTTGAGCCCGAGGAGGACGCGCGAGAAGGGTGTCCGCTTCGAGTGCTCGATCGCGTCGATGGCATTCGATGCGCTCTTCTCCTGGAAGCCGTCGAGCTCGAGCAGCTGCTCCTTGCTCAGCCGGTAGAGGTCGGGCAGCGAGCGGACGAGCTCGAGCTCCCAGAGCCGCCGCATCAGCTGCTCGCCCACGCCTTCGATGTCGGCGGGGCCCTGCACCCAGTTGATCAGCGTCTCGAGGCCACGCGAAGGGCAGGCGCGGTTGGGGCACCTGTGCATCGCCTCGCCCTTGGGCTTGACGATGTTTGCCCCGCAAAGCGGGCACTTTTTCGGCATCCGGAACGGCTTCGTGCCCTTCGCGTGCGGGCCGGCGGGACCGACGATCTGTGGGATTACGTCGCCCGCTCGCTGGATGATCACGACGTCGCCCTCGCGGATGTCCTTGCGGTTGATGTCCTCCTCGTTGTGCAGCGTCGCCTTCGAGACGGTCACGCCGCCGACCTGGACCGGCTCGAGCATCGCCCACGGGTTGAGCGCGCCGGTCCGCCCCACGCGGATCGCGATCTTGAGCAGCTTCGTCTGCGCGGTCATCGGCGCCCACTTGAAGGCGCGCGCCCAGCGCGGCCGCGAGTGCAGCGCGCCGAGGATTGCCTGCTGCTCGAGCGAGTCGACCTTGATCACGATCCCGTCGATCTCGTAGTCGAGCTCCGTGCGCCCCCGCTCCCAGTCACGGCAGCGCTTCGCAACCTCCTCGATCGACTCGAGCCGCTCGGCGAACGGGTTCGTGCGGAAGCCGTGCTCGCGCAGCCACTCGAGCTCCTCCCAGTGCGAGCTCAGCTGCAGGCCCTCGTGGGCCCCGAGGCCGTAGACCCAGATCGAGAGCGGGCGCGAGGCGGTGATCGACGAGTCCTTCTGCCGGAGCGACCCGGCCGCGGCATTGCGCGGGTTCGGTGCGAGCTTCTGGCCGAGCTCGGCGATGCGCTCGTTCAGCTCGCGGAAGCCGGAAAGCGGCAGGTAGACCTCGCCGCGCACCTCGAGCACGGCGGGCGGGCCGTCGCCCTGCATCCGCAGCGGGATCGCCTTGATCGTCTTCAGGTTCACCGTCACGTCCTCGCCCTGGATGCCGTCGCCGCGCGTGGCGCCGCGGGTGAGAAGCCCGTCCTCGTAGGTGAGACTGACAGCGAGGCCGTCGATCTTCGGCTCGATCACGTAGGCGACCGGCTCGTCCGAGTCGAGCCGCTTGCGCACGTCCTCGGCCCACTTGAAGAGGCTCTCGTCGTCGGTCACTTTCTCGAGCGAGCCCATCGGCGTCAGGTGCTCGACCTTCTGGAAGCGCTCGCTCGGCGGCGCGCCCACCCGCTGCGTCGGCGAGTCGGGCGTGATCAGGTCGGGATGCTCCTCCTCGAGCGATGTCAGCTCGTCGTAGAGCCGGTCGTACTCGGCGTCCGAGACCTCCGGCTCGTCGAGCACGTGGTAGCGGTAGAGGTGGTGGTTGACCTCCTCGCGGAGCTCGTCGAGCCGCTTCTGGACGTCCTTCTGCGTGCGCGTCGCCATCGAAGGCGATCCTAGCGATGGCCGACTACCATCTCGGTATGCGCTTCGTGCTCGTCGGCGCGCTGTTCCTGGCCCTCGCGGGGAGCGCGCACGCGGCGCTCTTCATGTTCCGCACGCCCTCGTCGAACATCGGCTGCCTCTTCAGCTCCGAGCCCGGCTTCGGAGGGCCGTACCTCCGCTGCGACATCCTCAGCGGCCTCAAGCCGGCACCGAAGCGGCCGAAGGGCTGCACGCTGGACTGGAAGTACGGCTACCGGCTCAGGCCGACCGGCCCGGCCTTGACGGTGTGCGCCGGCGACACGGCCGTCAATCGACACGCGAAGGTGGTCCCGTACGGCCGGCGGTGGGCGCGGGGCGCCTTCACCTGCCTCTCGCGGAAGGCCGGCCTGCGCTGCCACAACCGCAGCGGCCACGGCTTCTTCCTGAGCAAGAAGCATTCGTACCGCTTCTAGTAGCGCACCGAGACGAGGTAAAGGCCCCACGGCGGCGCGGTCGTGCCGGCTTCGCTGCGCTCCCGGCCTTCGAGGAGCTCCGAGAGCTGCTCCGGCGTTCGCTCGAGCATCGTGCCGACGAGCGTGCGGACCATGTGGCGTAGGAACGAGCCGGCCGTGATCTCGAGCTCCAGCGCCTCGCGGCGGCGGTGCCACACGGCTGACTCCACTGTGCGGACGAAGACCTTGTGCTGCGTCTCGCTGGGCGTGAAGGCGCGGAAGTCGTGCTCGCCAAGGAGGAGGTCGGCTGACTCCCCAAGACGCTCTTCGTCGAGCGCGTGCGGGTACCACCAGCTGCGGCGCGTCTCGAACGGGGAGCGGGCGCGGCGGCGGTAGACGCGGTAGCGGTAGCTGCGGGCCCGTGCCGAATGGCGCGCGTGGAAGTCCGGCGCGGCCTCGCCCGCCTCGACGACGGCGAGGTCGTCGGGAAGCTCTGCGTTGAGCGCCTCGAGGGCACGCTCGGCCGGAGGCCCGCCCTCGATCTCGACCGAGGCGACGTTGCCGAGCGCGTGCACCCCGGTGTCGGTTCGGCCGGCGACCGCGAGCTCCGACCAGGAGGAGAACAGCTTCTCGAGCGCCTCGCGCAGCTCCCCCTCGACAGTGCGCAATCCCGGCTGCGCCGCCCAGCCGCGAAAGCCGGTGCCGTCGTACTCGAGCGTTAGCCTCAGCCGCACGTCAGGCGGCCCTCACTTCGTTTGTAAGGTACTCCTTATGATATGGCGGCTT
>VAXM01000129.1 GCA_005883335.1 Actinomycetota bacterium | reverse complement strand
CGCGCGGGATCCTGCAGGCGCTCTCCGAGATCACGATCGAGCATCCGATCGTCGTCCGCTTCGACGGCACGAATGCCGAGGAGGGGCGCGAGATCCTGGCCGAGGCGGCGCCGCCGAACCTGCACGTCGAGCCGACGATGCTCGAGGCTGCGAGACGCGCGGTGGAATTGGCGACATGACAGACGTCTGGTCGGAGCGGGCTGACGCGTACCGTGAGAGCGAGGCCCACAGGCAGGGCCGCGACCTCGAGCTGTTCGCGGAGTGGGCCGCCGGCAAGACGGTGCTGGACGTTGCGACGGGCGGCGGCCACGTGGCTGCTCGACTGCGTGAGGCCGGCTGCCAGGTCGTCACGTGCGACTCGGCGCCGGGCATGCAGCCGGACGTCATCTGCCGCGCCGAGGACCTGCCGTTCGCGGATGCGAGCTTCGGCGTCGTCACGTGCCGCGTCGCCGCGCACCATTTCGAGGATCCGGCGGCGGCGGTTCAGGAGTTCGCTCGCGTGATCAGCGACCTCGTGCTGGTCGCAGACAATCTCTACCTGGGCGATGCGGGTGAGGAGGCCGACCGGCTGCGCGACCCGACGCACGTGCGCAACTACTCCGAGGACGAATGGCGTGGCTTCTTCGAGCAGGCCGGGCTGGAGGTCGAGGCGTTCGAGCGCGAGGCGAAGCGGATCGACCTGGAGCCGTGGCTTGCGCGCGCCGGCTGTGTGGGCGAGGAAGCCGTGCGCGTCAAAGAGCTCCTGCGCGACCGGATCGAGGACGGCCGGGTCCGCGTCGACCGCGGCATCTTCAAAGCGCGGCACCGCTGATGGCGATCGTGGTCGACCGAGACACGCGGCTCGTCGTTCAGGGCCTTACCGGGCGGGAAGGCCGCTTCCACGGGCTGCGCAACCGCGACTACGGCACGAACGTCGTCGCAGGCGTCACTCCCGGGAAGGGCGGCCAGGACGCTGACGGCGTCCCGATCTTCGACACCGTCGCCGACGCGGTCGCCGAGACCGGCGCGAACACGACGATGGTCTTCGTCCCGGCCCGCTTCGCGGCGGATGCGATCTACGAAGCGGTGGACGCGGGCATCGGCACCGTGATCTGCATCGCCGAGGGCCTGCCCGCGCACGAGATGCTGCGGATCTACAACTACATCCGCCCGCGTGGGATCACGATGCTCGGCCCGAACTGCCCGGGCGCCCTCTCGCCGGGGAAGGCGAACGTCGGGATCATCCCGGCCGAGATCTTCCGCGAGGGCGCGGTGGGCGTCGTCTCGCGCTCGGGCACGTTGACGTACCAGATCGGCCACGAGCTGACGCAGCGCGGGCTCGGCAACTCGACGATCGTCGGGATCGGCGGCGACCCGGTCGTGGGCTCGTCGTTCATCGACATTCTCGAGCGCTTCGAGGCGGACGACGAGACCGAGCTGATCGTGCTTGTCGGCGAGATCGGTGGGGACGAGGAGGAGAAGGCGGCCGCGTTCATCGAGACCGACGTGACGAAACCGGTGATCGCCTACATCGCCGGCTTCACCGCGCCGCCCGGCAAGACGATGGGCCACGCGGGCGCGATCATCTCCGGCTCGTCGGGCACCGCGGAGGCGAAGAAGGAAGCGCTGGAAGCGCGCGGAGCGCAGGTCGGCACGACGCCCACCGAGGTCGCCGACCTCGCGGCGGCGACTGCCGGCGTCGGCGCGTGACGATCTCGCTCGCACGCGGGATTCCTTCGCCTGACTGCCTGCCTGTCGAAGAGTTGGCGGATTGCGCGCGCGAGGCGTTGCGGCGTGACGGCCAGACGATCCTCTCGTACGGGAGCACGCTCGGCTACGAGCCCTTGCGCGAGTGGATCGGCGAGCGACACGGCGTGCCGCCCGAGCGGGTTGTCGTCACGAATGGCTCGCTGCAGGCCTTCCATTTCGTGCTCGCGTCGCTCGGTCCGGGAGCGGTGGTCGTCGAGCGGCCGACCTACGACAGGCCGCGGAAGATCCTCTTCGCCGAGGGTCGCGAGGTCACCGAGATCGCGATCGACGACGACGGGCTCGATGTCGACGCGCTCGAAGCCAACGGATCTGCGGCGCTTCTTTACACGATTCCGACGTTCCAGAATCCGAGCGGCGTGACGCTCTCGGAGGAGCGCCGCCGGCGGCTCGCTGCGCTCGTCCGAGAGCGCGAGCTGCCGGTGCTCGAGGACGATCCCTACGGGCTCGTCCGCTTCGAGGGCGTGCCGCTGCCGAGTCTGCTCGAGCTCGAGGGCGGGGAGCACGTCCGGTACAGCTCGTCGTTCTCGAAGACGGTCGCGCCCGGCCTTCGCGTCGGCTACCTGATCGTCTCGACCGCACTCGCCTCCGGGCTCCAGGGCCTCGCGGCGTCCACCTACATCACCCCAGGTCTCGTCGCGCAGGCGACCCTGCACGAGTTCCTGCGGCGCGGGCTCTTCGAGTCGAACGTGCGGCGCGTCTGCGATCTCCTGCGTGAGCGTCGAGACACGATGCTCGAGGCGCTGGAGCACGACCTCGCCGGCCGTGCGCGCTGGAGCCGGCCCGAGGGTGGGTACTTCCTCTGGCTCGAGCTGCCCGAGGACCTGGACGCCTCCGAGCTTCTGACGCGGGCGCAGAAGTCGGGTGTGACGTTCGTGCCGGGCACCGACTTCGGCGGCGAGCCGAACACGCTGAGACTCGCGTTCAGCTACGTCTCGCCGGACGAGATCACCGAGGGGATTGGCCGGCTCGCGAAGCTAGTGGCGTCGGCGGCGGCGCCGGTATAGCTGCCGGAGGAGTACGCCTCCAAACAGGCCGAGCGCGAGGCTGAGCAGAATCAGCCAGATCAGCGAGACCCTGGCTGTGGCGAAGACGAAGTGGACGTCGACCTGCTTGCGGTTCTCGAGCACGAACGCGACGGCGTACGCGGCGATGGCGAGGAGGATCAGGAGCTTCGCGAAAAGGGGGCGTTCGCTGGGAGGCGGCGCGACTTGAGCCTCTTCGGGCGAGGTGCCCTCCTCGTCGGAGCGGCGGAAGAGGCGCATTGAAGGGGAGTCTAAGCCGCGCGGAACGCGCCCGTCAGCGGGCGCGGCACCAGCCGGGGCTGGCGCGGCGGGACAAGCGAGCCGCGGCTGTGCAGCCGGAAGGTCGGGCACGGAACCTCGGGCGAAAGCGCACACAACCCGGCTCGGCGGAAGTAGCAATCATCGCACGTTGGTTGGGTCCGCTTGCTCATCGTGCTGCCCGCTCCCTCCTAAGACGCCGCCTGAACAAGGCAGGACTATAGGGGGCCTGAGGGCTGTTTCAAGACTTGCCTGTGGAGAAAACATTGCAATTTCCGGCGGTTTCAAATGTAGTCAAAATTGTGTGTTCTTCATGCTTTCGGTGCCAGCGTTGCCAGCACCCGCAACGCTTGTTGAACGTTTTCCACAGGGATGATCCGAAGGCCGTCCGCGTAGCGTCTTGCCTCGCGCGCGTTGTCCCCGGCTGGCACAAGGAAAGCATCCACATGCGCACGGCGGGCACCGAGCGTCTTCTGCTTGACGCCGCCGATCGGCAGCACTCGTCCGTCGAGGCCGAGCTCTCCGGTCGCCGCGATCTTGCGTCCGTGCGCGACGTTGCGCCCGAGCTCCTGGAGGATCTCGAGCGCGAAGGCGAGCCCGGCCGAGGGACCGCCGATCCCCCGCGAGTCGATCGTGACCTGTACCGGCAAGTGGACCTCGAGATTGTCGGAGGCGAAGATGCCGAGGATGGCCTGCTTGGGGTCGCTCGCCGCGGCGGCGGTCGTGACGGTCGCGGTGCGGACCGTGCCTCCGCGCCGGAAGCGAATGGTCAACCGGTCGCCGGGATGCTTGGTCCCGAGAACGCCGTGGAGATCCGCGATCGTCTTCACAGGCTGGCCGTCGACAGCCAGGATCAGGTCGTCCGGTTTCAGGACCTTGGCGGCGGGCGCCCCTTTCTCCACCTGGAGGATGGAGACGCCGGCGTTCTCCTCACTGACGTCGTAGCCGAGGAGCTTCAGCGCGACGTAGGGCGCGATCTTCTGCGAGTCGGACATCTCGACCTGGCCAAGGCGTTGGTCGAGCGACGAGCTGATAGACGGGTGGACAAGCTTTGAGCCGCCAGGGCGGCTCCAGCCGATCAGCCTTTCGATCAGCCTGGCTTGCCGCAGGCGCACGTCGACGAAGTAGATCGTTCCGTTGGCTGGTTTCGGGCGTTCCCCCTTGACGTGAACGAGTGCCGCAACCGGGTGGGCAGTATCGACGAGCTCAAGCTGATAGCCGTCGGCCGGTGCAATCCAGAGCACAATCGCCGCGACCAAGATCAGCAGCGCACCAGTCACAGCGATTCGCACTGGCGTGAGCCGGCGAAGAGCGTTCCAGAGGCGTGGCGCCGTCGGCTTGATCAAAGGAGCCCGCGCGTCAGGCCGCCGTCGACGGGGATGACGGCGCCGGTCACGTAGCTCGCTGCATCCGAGGCCAGGAAGCAGACGACCTTCGCGACCTCGCTTGGTGCCCCGAAGCGGCGCAGCGGAATCGCTTCCAGGTCTTCGGCGCGGGGTTGCCCCGAGTAGACCTCGGCGAGCCGCTCGGTCTCGATCCGGCCCGGCGCGATCGAGTTGACGGTGATCTTCTTCGGGCCGACCTCGCGCGCCAGCGTCTTCGCCCAGCCGACCACGCCCGGGCGCACCAAGTTCGAGAGGGCGAGGTTGTCGATCGGCTCGCGGACCGAGCTCGACGTGATGTTGATCACGCGCCCGCGGCCGCTTCGCTCGAGCTGCGGCAGGCAGAGCGCGGTCAGGCGGATCGCCGAGAGCAGGAGCAGCTCGACGGCCTGCTCGACCTGCTCGTCGGTGAGGCCGACCGCCGCGGTGCGGGGCGGGCCGCCGCTGTTGTTGACGAGGATGTCGATGCCGCCGAACGCCTCGAGCGCCCGGTCGACGAGACGCTTCAGGTCGGCGGGGTTCGTCACGTCGCCGCGTACGGCGAGGGCGCCGATGCGCTCCGCCTCGCGTTCGAGCAGCTCGCGGCGGCGCGCGAACATGGCGACGTTCGCTCCCTCGGCGGCGAGCGCTTCGGCGATCGCGAGGCCCATGCCTGCGGACGCGCCGCAGACGACTGCCGTGCGGCCCCTCAGGCCGAGGTCCATGCCTCCGGGCCTCTCATCGCGCGTCCTCGACGCACGGCGCCGCGAACGTCTTGATGTTCACACGCGCGCGCGTCCCCACCCGGGAGGGGATGAGATTCCACCCGCCGCCCGCTGCGAGCGTATCGCTCAACGCGTGTCACGTCTGTGCCCGGGAGGTGCCAACTTCGTGTCAATTCGTTCACTAGGACGCGACGCTGCCGAGCACGCCCACGACCTCGCGAACCGCTGCCGCCGACGCTTCGAGCGCGCTGCTCTCGTCGTCGGTCAGGTCGAGCTCGACGACCTCCTCGATGCCGCCCGCGCCGAGCTTCACCGGTACGCCCATGTAGAGCCCGTCGATCCCGTACTCGCCCTCAAGGTACGCGGTGCAGGGCAACACGCGGTGCTGGTCGAGCATCACCGAGTCGACCATCTGCGCCGCCGCCGCGCCCGGCGCGTACCACGCCGACGTCCCGAGCAGCTCGACGATCTCGCCGCCGCCCTTCGCCGTGCGCTCGACCATCGCGGCGATCCGCTCCTCGGAGACGAGCTTCCGCAGCGGAATTCCGCCGACCGTCGTCGCCGAGACCACGGGCACCATCTGGTCACCGTGGCCGCCGAGCACCATCGCGGTGACGTCCTTCAGCGACGACTCGGTCTCCCAGGCGATGAAGGTCGAGAACCGCGCCGTGTCGAGGATCCCTGCCATGCCGAAGACCCGCTCCTTCGACCAGCCCGAGACGTTCTTCGCGACGTGGCACATCGCGTCGAGCGGGTTCGAGACGACGATCAGCACGGCGTCCGGCGATTGTTCGACCACCTGCTCGGTGACCGAGCCGACGATCTTCTCGTTCGTGGTGACCAGGTCGTCACGGCTCATGCCCGGCTTGCGCGGCACCCCCGCCGTGATCACGACGACGTCCGATCCGACGCTCTCCTCGTAGCTGTTCGAGCCCGTGACCGTCGGCTCGTAGCCGAGCACCGCGCCCATCTGATCGATGTCCAGCGCCTTGCCCTGCGGCAGGTTCTCGACGATGTCGACGAGCACGACGTCGCAGTAGTCGCGGGTCGCGAGCACCTGGGCGCAGGTCGCGCCCACGTTCCCGGCGCCGACGACCGTGACCTTGCGGCGGCTCAAACGCGTGCCCCCAGCGCATCGATGATGGCGTCCGCGACCTCGCTCGTGCCTACGGCAGTCGGGTCGTCGCGCGTCGGCTTCATGTCGTAGGTGACGCTGCGGCCCTCGCGGATCACCTCGGCGATCGCTTCCTCGAGCCGATTGGCCGCTTCACCTTCCTCGAGATGTCTGAGCATCAGCATCCCCGAGAGCATCATCGCCATCGGGTTGACCTTGTTCTGACCCGCGTACTTCGGCGCAGACCCGTGCGTGGGCTCGAAGACCGCCGCGTGGGTGCCGAAGTTCGCCCCCGGCGCGAGGCCGAGCCCGCCGATCAACCCCGCGGCTAGATCCGAGACGATGTCGCCGTAGAGGTTTGGCAGCACGAGCAGGTCGTACTCCTCGGGCCGCTGGACGAGCTGCATGCAGAGGTTGTCCACGATGCGGTCCTCGAACTCGAGATCCGCGTTCTCCTCGGCGACCTCGCGCGCGATGCGCAGAAAGAGCCCATCGGAGAATTTCATGATGTTCGCCTTGTGTACGGCGGTGATCTTGCGGCGGCCGTTGCGGCGCGCGTAGTCGAACGCGAACTCGACGATGCGGCGGCTGCCGGCGACCGAGAGCGGCTTGATCGAGATGCCCGACTGGGACGGCACGCGCCCACCTCGCGCATCAATCCACTCGGTCAGCTCGACCGCGTGCGCCGAGCCTTCCTCGTACTCGATCCCCGCGTAGAGATCCTCCGTCGCTTCGCGGACGATGATCAGGTCGACGTTCTCGTAGCGCGAGCGCACGCCGGGGTAGCTCTTGCACGGACGCACCTGCCCGTAGAGGTCGAGCGTCTTCCGGAGCGTGACGTTGACCGACCGGAAGCCGCCACCCACGGGAGTCGTGA
>VAXM01000128.1 GCA_005883335.1 Actinomycetota bacterium | reverse complement strand
GACGTACGAGATGCGCCCGAGCCTGATCACGACTCGCGGTCCACCACGGCGTCGGTGAGCGCCTCGAGCTCGTCGCGGCGGAGATGGCCGTCGAGGCGCGCCCGCGCTCGGCGCGCGTAGTCGAGCGCAACGATCCGCGCTTCGTCGAGGGCGCCGGTCTCGCCGACTCTGATCAGAGCACCGTTCAGCGGTCCGCCCGCCAGGGCGCGCCGCACCGAGCCGTCGACGCGCGCTGCGAGGATCAGCGGCAGCGTCGGCGTCCCCTCGCGCAGGTCGGTGCCCGCGATCTTGCCGGTCTCGATCGTCTCGCCCGAGCAGTCGAGGATGTCGTCGGCGATCTGGAATGCGATCCCCAGCGAGAGCCCGAACGCGCCGAGGTTGCGGTCGCCGCGGCTGCCGAGCAGGCAGGCAGCCTCGAAGAGCTTCCCGGTCTTGAGCGCGCAGCGCTCGAGGTAGCTCTCGACGGTCGTGTCTGGGTCGTGCGCCTGGGCCCGCTGCAGCGCTTCGCCCCGGGCCAAGGCGAGCGTCGCGCTCGCCAGGAAGCGCACCGCCTGATGGTCGCCTGTCGCGGCCAGCTCTCCGAACGCGCGCGCGAACAGGTAGTCGCCGGCAGCCCGGGCCGCATCTGGCCCGTGAGTCGCCCACGCGGCGGCCCGGCCGCGCCTGTACTCGGCGCGGTCGATCAGGTCGTCGTGGACGAGCGTCGCCGTGTGGACGAGCTCGACCGCGGCCCCGCCGGCGATCGGCATCTCACCCTCGGGCGCGGTCAGGAAGACGAGCAGCGGCCGCAGCCGCTTCCCGCCTGCCGCGAGCGCCTCGGCACCGACCGTCGCTACGAGACCCGGGCACTCCTCGACGGCCGCGGCCAGCCGCTCCTCGAGCCCGTCGAGGTAATCGTCGAGCCCCGGGCTCTCGCGGATCGTCGCCAGGCTCACGCCGCGACCCCGGTGTGCAGCGCCACGATCCCGCCCGCGAAGAGCCGATAGCGAACGTCCGAGAAGCCCGCCTCCCGCAGGAAGCGAGCGAGGTCCTCGGGTCCGGGAAAGCGCTTCACGCTCGCAGGCAGGTAGGTGTACGCCGACCCGCCCGGCAGCAGTTTCCCGAGCACGGGGACGATCGCCCCGAACCAGACGCTGTAGAAGGGCGCGAGCAGGCCCTTCGGCCGCGTGATCTCGAGCACTCCGAGCCGGCCGTCCGGCCGGAGCACGCGCGCGAGCTCGGCGAGGCCGCGATCGAGATCCTCGAGGTTCCGCACCCCGAAGCCGACGGTCGCCGCGTCGAACGAGTCGTCCTCGAAAGGCAGCGCCAACGCATCGCCCTGAACCCACTCGATCTCGCCCGACTTGCGCCGCGCGCGCTCGAGCATCCGCTCCGAGAAATCGAGCCCGGTCACGATCCCGCCGGCGCGCAGGGAGGCGAGCGCGAGGTCGCCGGTGCCGCAGCAGGCGTCCAACACGCGATCACCCGGCGAGACAACAGCCGCTGCCGTCTCGCGCCGCCAGCGCCCGTCGAGCCCGACCGTCATGACGCGGTTCATCGCGTCGTAGACCGGCGCGATCCGATCGAACATTGCCCGGACGCCCTCGGCGGGAAGGGTGCCCGTTTGCGAGCTCATTCCTGGCCCCAGCGGCGGACCAGCTCGTGCTCGAGCCCGAGTTGGTCGAGGCAGCGGCCGACCACGAAGTCGACCAGGTCTCCCACAGAAGCAGCCCCCGCGTAGAACCCCGGCGCGAGGAACAGCACGACCGCCCCCGCCTGGCGGACGCGGAGCATGTTCTCGAGGTGGATCAGCGAGAGCGGCGTCTCGCGCGGGCACAGGACGAGCTTCCGCCCCTCCTTCAACGCGACGCTCGCGGCACGCTGGATCAGGTTCGACATCGCCCCCGAGGCGATCGTCCCGAGCGTGCCCATCGAGCAGGGACAGATGACGTAGGCGTCGACCTTCGCCGAGCCGCTCGCGTACGGCGCATGCCAGTCGCGCTCGTCGTAGAGCGTGACCGCGTCGCGCATCGGTTCGACCAGCCGAGCCAGCGTCTCGTCCGCCGAGAGCCGCGCGTCGCCATAGAGCTCCGTCGCGACCACCTCGATCCCGGCGCGCGACGCGCAGAGCCCGACCTCGCAGCCAGCCTCGCCGAGTGCCTCCAGCAGCCGCGCTGCATACGGCGCCCCCGACGCGCCGGTGACGCCGAGAAAGACGTGCACCCTACTTCCCGCCCTTCGAGGCCTCGAGGAAGGTCGCAAGCTTCTTCAGGTTGTCCTGGCCCAGGTCGGCGAACGCCGGCATCGGCGAGCCGGAGTTGACGCAGCTCGGGCACTTGAGATGGCTGATTTGGAACTGGATCCCCTTGCCCTTCGCGCCCTCCGCCGAGAGGTCCGGCGCGCCGAGGTTCGAGGAGCCCGTGCCGAGGTACGTGTGGCAGTTCGTGCAGGCCGACACCGCGAAGAGATTCGCCCCGGCCAGCGCCTCCTTGTTGCCGGCGAAACCCTCCTTCTTCGCCCAGCTCGGGACCGCCGCCTTCACCTCGGCCGCGATTGCCTCCTTCGCCGTCGCGCCCTTGTACGTGAGAACGCCCATCGAGATCACGACGAGCACCGCCGCGACCACCGCGACCGGCCGCCGCCCCAGCCGCCGCTCCGTCCGGAGATCGACGAACGGCAGGGCGAGCAGGATGATCAGCAGGATCGTCGGAATCCCGACCGTCGCGAGGATCACCGACTCCGGCCACTTGAAGATCCGCAGGAGGTAGAAGAGGAAGTAGAAGTACCAGTCGGGCCGCGGCACGAACGAGGTCGTGCCCGGGTCGGCCTTTGGCCCGTTCAACGGCCCGAGGGCATCGCCGAACCAGCCGTACCTCCAGACAACCGCGAGGAGGAAGATCACGCAGACCACGACGAGGCTCATCACCGTGTCGTGGAACATCGCGTACGGGTAGAACGGCTTCCCGCGCTTCTTGACGTCCTCCTTGTATTGCGTGAACCGCCGGCGGCGGTCGTCGAGAGCGCTCATTCGGTCGGCCTCCCTTTGACGGCGGCACGCGGGCGCGGACGGACGAGCCCGGCCTGTGCAGGCGGCGGCTCCGGCGGCCGCCCAGAACCCGCCGCCTCGCTAGACCAGGGTGGCGAGGTGACGCCGAGCCGGATGACGAGGTAGAGGTGCAGCGTGATCAGGCCGAGCAGCGCGCCGGGAATCAGGAGCATGTGCAGCGAGTAGAAGCGGGCGAGCGTGTCCGGCCCGATCTCGGCCCCGCCCCGCAGCAGCGAGGCGAGGAACGGCCCGACGAACGGCGCCGTCCCGTTGATGTTGATCGCGACGACCGTCGCCCAGTAGGCGGTCTGGTCGAACGGCAGCAGGTAGCCGGTCAGGCCCTCGAAGAGGCCAGTCGCGAGCAACAGCACGCCGATGATCCAGTTCAGCTCGCGCGGGTACTTGTAGGCGCCGAACAGGAACACGCGCCCCATGTGCATGAACATCAGGATGATGAAGACGCTCGCGCCCCACTTGTGCATCCCGCGCACCAGCCAGCCGAGCGTCACCTCGTGCGTGATGTGGTCGATCGATGCGTGCGCCGACTTCGGGTCGGGCTTGTAGTACATCGCCAGGATCACGCCGGTCACGAGCTGGACGAGGAAGGCGGTCAGCGTCGCCGACCCGAGCGTGTGGAACCAGTTCGTGTCGCCGGGGACCTTGCGGAAGAGGAAGTAGCGGACTCCGCCGACAAGGCCAGAGCGCTCCTCGAGCCAGTCGAGCGGGTACATCGCCGCACGCTCGAGCTGCCGCCGCCGGTCTGACTTCTTCCGAGCCATCAGTGGGGCGGCTGCACCGGGTAGAGCCAGGACTCGGGCGCGTCGATGTGCTGGCCCGGGCCTGTCAGTTGGTAACGGTGGATCTTGGCCTGGGCGCCGCTGCCGCTCACGCTCGAGACGCTGTAGGTCCCGAGGAGCACCAGGTGGCCGTCGCGGATGAGGAACTGGTAGCGGTCGAGCGCGCGCACCGGCGGACCGGCGGTGCGATTCCCTTCCTGGTCGTACGCGCCGCCGTGGCAGGGGCAGATGAACCCGGCCGCCGGCAGCGCCGGGATCAGGTCGACCTCGCCGTTCTTGGTCTTGACCGTCTGCTTCTTGCTGTCGAAGACGGGGCCGCCAGGCTGGACGGGACAGCCGAGGTGCGCGCAGCGGTTCGAGATGCATGTGAAGCTCGGCGTGCCGCTCCGCATGCCGTTGTTGCGGATGTAGGCCGTCCGCCGGGAGATCTCACCCTCCGATGGGTTCCGCAGGAAGGTGGCGACGACGTACTGGCCTTCGGGGAAGTCGGTGATCGGGCCGAGGTCGATCTCGGGGCTGTGCTGCTTCAGGAACGCGGGCAGGACGGCAAACCCGATCGCCGGCACGGTGACGATGCCGCCGATGATGCCGCCCAGGCCGAGCGTGGACATCTCGAGGAAGACGCTCCGCGGGAAGCGCTCCGCGGGCTCGGGCTCGGGCATCGCTGCCTCGCCCTTGTGTGCCGGGATCGCGGGAGCCGTCGGAGCCGCCTCGGGCTCGCCAGGGCCCGGAAGCGCCGGCCCTCGGCCCGCGGCGACGACGTCACGGGCCCAGAGGAATCCGAAGACGACGGCGATCGCCGCCCCTACCGCGGCCGCCGGCCAGCTGACGATCAGGCCGACGAGCAGGCAGACGATGCCGACGGCGAACCCGACGGGCCACAGGCTCGGCGGCGGCTGGTGCCGCTGTTCATCCCCCCGCGGGTCTTCCACCCGAGCAGCCTCCCCTTTCGTGTTGTCAGGCGACGGGATTCAATCGTCGCAGGTCTACGTCGTCAACGACGTAACAGTTGGCGCAACGCGCTCCTGCGGCCGTTCTCGGCTGCCGCCGCTGCGCCGAGGCCGTACTCCTCCCAGCGCTCGTCGACGCGGCGCTGCACCTCGTCGGTCATGCGGATCTCCTCGGGCCAGGGGCGCGCGCCTTCGGCCTCGCTCTTGTGAGTCGCGTCGATCCCGATCTTTCCGCCGTAGAACTGCCGCGTGGGCGCGTGGTCGAGGTGGTCGAGCGGGCCCTCGGAGAGGAGCACGTCGCGCTGCGGGTCGACGTTGGCGCAGACCCGGAAGAAGACCTCTTCGTAGTCGTGCACGTCGACCCACTCGTCGACGACGACGACCGCTTTGGTCAGGCTGAGCAGGCCGAGTCCCCAGATTGCGTGCATCACCTTCTGCGCCTGGCCGGGGAAGCCCTTACGGATCGAGACGAGGACGCAGTTGTGGAACGCGCCCGCAACCGGCAGGTCGTAGTCGACGATCTCGGGGACGCTCATCCGGATCGCCGGCAGGAAGATCCGCTCTGTCGCCTTCCCGAGCCACGCGTCCTCGGCGGGGGGCTTGCCGACGACGATCGACGGATAGATCGCGTCTCGCCGCATCGTGATCGCCTCGACGTGGAAGACCGGGAACTCCTCCGGCGGCGTGTAGTAGCCGGTGTGGTCGCCGAACGGGCCCTCGGTGGTCAGCTCGTCCTTCGCGATGTGGCCCTCGAGGACGATCTCCGCGTTGGCCGGGACCTCGAGGTCGACGGTCTTCGCTTTCACGAGCTCGACGGGGCCGCCGCGGAGGAAGCCCGCGAGCATCAGCTCGTCGACGTGCTTCGGCAGCGGCGCGCTCGCGGTGTAGGCCGTGATCGGGTCGAGCCCGAGCGCGACCGCGACCTCCA